>PLEI01000048.1 GCA_003136415.1 Acidimicrobiaceae bacterium
CCAATTTCTGGGGTCAAGGTCAGCCGTCACGGATTGGCCGACGACAACGCCACGACCATTGTCGAGACCGATCAGTCCGGCGCCCAGAAAGACCCCCGGAGGAGTACCAGTTTCGCTGTAGTAGCGAACGAGGTCCGACTTATCAGTCCCCTCAGGACCGTCGCCCACTGCGATGGACTTGAGCAGGTACTTGTAGCCCGCTCCGATGCTGAGACGTCGAATCGTCATCATGTCGTTGGCAGACTCATGCGTCACAACGGTTGCATCAGATGCAACAAAGGACGCGATTTTCCCTCGAGTGCCAGACGTGTGAGACGAATATTAGGAGCGAAGAATGGAGTAAGGAGAAGTAGGCGAAACGAGGGGTAGAAAGTACGCGGATGGAGAAGTGAGTGCGAGCCCAGGTCGTAAAAGCAGTGAAGGCGTCGGGAATGGAAGGTGGAGATGGATTGAAATGCAGGACAATGAGGGTGCGCGGCAGAGGTGGTCAGAGCGCGCAAGGATTCGCCTCGGGCCCCCGTCACCAGTGACCTAGGCCCGAGTGCGATAAGTGGCTCTTCGGAAATGAGCAGGGTGTGCCCGTTCGGCCAACCGTCTCGTTCGCAGTGATCCGCTGTCTCTGGTATGGCGTGTTCGGCCCGAGAACCGTACAGGTCGTCCTGGTTCGCGACAAATCGAAGACCGGCTACGACGTGGCGCTGGTCACCACCGACCAGGCCGCTCGCGCCGCGCAGGTCATCGAGCGCTATGCCTCGCGCTGGTCCATCGAGGTCGCGATCGAAGGCGCCAAGCAGATCGGCGCCGGCGGCCAGGCCCGCAACCGACTACGCTCGGCCGTCGAGCGCACCGTCCCGTTCGCGCTCGCCGTAAACACCCTCGCTGTCTGCTGGTATGCCACCGCGGGACACCACCCCGACGACGTCGCAGCGGCGCGAGAGCTGGCCCCGTGTTACCGGGAGTAGACCCAGCCCTCGGTCCTCGACATGCTCGTCAAGCTCCGTCGCGTCATCATCGCCGCCCAATATGGCCACGAAGACCCCAACCGCCCTCCCCACAAGAAATCACCATCCTCCGCCTGGCTTGGGAAGACGTCGCCGCGTAGGTGAGAAAGTCGAGGGCCTAGGGAGTTGTGTCAGAATAGCCTCGTCAGAGTGTGCATGTGGCCGTTCGGAACAGGGGAAATCAGCATGGCAACTGTCTCGACGGTCCTCGGTGAAGTCGACGCGACCGAGCTCGGGATGACGCTCATGCACGAGCACATCTTTATCAACAGCATGCGCGAGGAGCGGGCCACTGGCCTCCTCAACGACTATGAACTCATGAAGAGTGAGGTCGCCGCCTTCGCCGCCCTAGGCGGCCGGACGATCGTGGACCTAACGACCGCGGAGCTCACCTCGGGTGCGAGTCCAGACCCGGTCGGTCGCTACAGCGGTCACCGGGCGACGGGGTACGCGGAGGACGGTGTGCGCGCGGCTAACAACGTGTTCCACCTAACGAGGTTGGCCGAGGAGGTTGGTCTCAACATCATTCTCGGAACCGGCCACTATCGCGACCCGTTCATCGACCGCGACTGGTTCGACCGTGCCGGAGCCGAGCGGCTCGCCGAGCTCATCATCCGCGACCTCACGGTCGGCATCGGCGAGACTGGCGTTCGTGCGGGCATCATCGGCGAGATCGGCGCGGACAAGTGGTACGTGTCCGCCGCGGAGGACCGGTCCTTCCGGGCGGCGGCGGCGGCGCAAAAGGCCACAGGCGCGGCCGTCAGCACCCACTCGTCTCGCTGGCCGATCGGGATGGATCAACTGGATATCCTGATCGAGGCGGGCGCCGATCCGCGGAGGGTGATCATCGGTCACTGCGACACGATCAACATCCCCGAGTACCACGAGGACCTCGCGCGGCGCGGTGCGTTCGTGCAGTTCGACACAATCCGCGGCGGCCAGTTCGACACGAGACGGCGCGTCGAGCTGGTGATGAACCTGGCTAGGAAGAATCTGCTCGGATACCTGTTGTTATCGCACGACGTGTGCAGCCGTACCCACCTGACGATCGATGGTGGCGGCGGCTACATTCTGGTTCCGACGGGATTCTCCGACGCGCTCAGGCAGGCTGGCCTGGGTCAGGACGAACTCGACCTCATCCTGATCGACAACCCACGACGGGCGCTCACCGGCGCCTGACAGTGTCATCGGGTCACGTGCGGACGCGGGACCCCCAGGCCAGCGACTCGCCTGCCGGGCTGCGGTGCTGCACAACGCCCCAGGGGTTGTCGTCGCGCAGGGGCTCGGGCAGGAGCGCGGCGGGCGTGTTCTGGTAAGCGACGCCGCGAAGAAACCGGCCGATCGCCGCGGTTCCGACCGAGGTCGACGAGTCGTTCGTGGTGGCGGGCCACGGGCCACCGTGCTGCATCGCAGGGGTGACGGCGACGCCCGTCGGCCAGCCGTTGACGATCACTCGCCCAGCATGTGCGGAGAGCACAGCGACGAGTTCCCTGAGAGCAGGGCTGTCCTCACCCGTCGCGATGTGCACCGATCCTGTGAGGTTGCCCTCGAACAGTTCCGCGGTCACGGTGGCCAGTGCAGGCTCTTCGTCGTACTCGACCACGATCGAGAGCGGGCCGAATGCCTCGTCGAGCAGAGTGTCGCGGTGGGCGAGAAGCGTCGCGAGGGGCACGCTGACGATCGTTGGGGTGGCCCAGCCCTGATCTTCGTCATCGATGCGCAGAGATCCCTCGGCGATCACGGACACCCCGGGAGTGCCGAGGATCGCCTCGCGCCGTTCTCGATAGCCCCGCGCGATTGAGGGGTGAAGAAGCCGGTGCTCGGCGACGGCCACCGCGAGCGTCGCGAGCCGCGCGACCAGGCCGTGACCGACGGGGAGGAAGAGGAAGCCGGGCTTCGTGCAGAGCTGTCCGGCCGATCCGGACACGCTCACGACGTAGCCCTCGGCGAGCTCGCCCGGCCTGTCCGCGACCGCGGCTGCAGTCGCGAACGTCGGGTTGACGCTGCCGAGCTCACCGAAAAACGGGATGGGCTTAGGCCGACCCGCGGCGATTCCGGCGAGCAGCTGGCCCACACGGATGGAGCCGGTGAAACTCCCGGCGCCGATGCGGGCATCCTTCAGCATGGCGACGCCGTCATCCTGTCCATAAATCAGTTGCAGCGTGCCCTCGGGAGCACCCGCGGCCGTGAGTGCGGCGCGAACGACCTCGCCCGTGCGGGAGGAGAGCCGAGGATGCCCGGAGTGCGCCTTCACGATCACCGGGCATCCGGCGGCCAGGGCCGACGCCGTGTCACCCCCTGCGACGGAAAAGGCGAAGGGGAAGTTGCTTGCCGAGAAGTTGAGCACCGGTCCGATGGGCACCAGGTAGCGGCGCACATCCGGGCGCACCCCCAGGGCGAAGTTCGGGTCGGAGTCGTCGATGCGCACGTCGAGGTAACCGCCATCCACGACGACGTCGGCGAACAGCCGGAGCTGAACGGCGGTGCGCGCGACCTCACCGCTCAGCCGCTGCTCGCTCAGCCCGGTCTCGGCCGAGCCGAGTGCGACGAGTTCGGCGCTGGCGGCGGTGAGCGCGTCCGCGACCGCGACCAGCGCAGCGGCGCGTCTCCGGGGCGCAGTCGCGGCCCACACTGGCGCGGCAGCGGTTGCGCGTGAGGCGATCAGGTCGAGGTCGCTCGGGGTCATGTGGTCCTCCTGGATGGACTGGTCAGCGCGAGGCGAAACAGGCGCCTGGCCGTTTCGCCGAGCACCGCGGCGCGGTCTTCGGTTGTGAGGAAGTTTAGTTCGCTCGTGATCAGACGCGGTTCGGCCGAGTAGTAGTCGAGGAGTGGGGCGGTGCCCGCGCGCGCCCAGTCGCCGCTCCACATGATTCGCTGGGCGCCGAAGGCGGAGAGGCTCCGACGCAGGTACGGGTGCGCGTCCCGGTACGGGAAGGGCTGGGAACTGTAAGCGTGGAACCCGCCCCAGAGCAGATGCACTCCCGGGAATGCGCTCAGGGCCATGAGGCGATCGAAGTCGGAGTCCGCGTCCCTGCCATAGGCGAAGAGCCCTACGTGGTCGATGCGCACGACGAGCTCGGGGATTTGTCGCAAGATCTCCACGAATCCGGGGTCGACGAGGTCGCTCACGGGACCGCGCACACTCGCGACCAGGTCGTGAGCGGCGAGCGCTCGCCAGATCGACAGGGGATCGTCGCCGTGCGATCGGGTGGATGCCCACAGCCGCACCCCGCGGAACACCGACTGCGCGGCGGCCTCGGTGATCACCTCGGGCGCTCGCGGCGACTCGAGGTCGACCATCCCGATGACGGCGAAATCGCTCGGTGCGCTTCGCGCGCATGCGACCAGGTAGTCATTGTCGAACTCGCCGATGTGCTGGGTGAGCACGGCGCCAGTGATCCCCGCCGCGCGCGCGTACTCCCGGTACTCCTCGAACGACGGAAACCGGGGGAGTCCGGCGTGCACATGGGCGTCGATCACGTCGACCACCGGCGCTTCCGGTGATCGCCTACTCAACTGTGCTCGGCGCGGTGGCGCCGCGCGCGCGAGAGATAGTCGTCGAGCAGTTCGAGGTCATACTCGGCGACGATGTCCTTCGCGGTGAAGTCGTCGGACTCGCTCGTGAGCAGCACCGAACCGAGCCTCCCGGGATCGTGAATGCTGACGTCCGGCCCGTACTTGTGCTTGATGTCGGCCAGCTTCGTCCAATGGCCGTCGAGGTGCATGATCGCGTAGTCGAGGTTCACGGTCTGGGTGACGTGCTCGAAATAGTTGGTGCTCGTCGCGAGCACCTCGCCGAGCGGCGAGAGCACGGCGCTCGGGGCAGGCGGCCGCACGCTGGCCGCCATATAGGACCGCAGCGAGTACGCCCAGTAATTCTGCATGAGCCCACCGTGGTACTCGGAGCTGAACAGCAGAAGCTCCGGCTTTGCCTTGACGTAGGCGGTGCGCACCTCGTCGAAGTTCAGGTCGAAGCAGATTGCAGAGCCGACCCTACCGAAGTCGAGGTCGAAGCATGCGGCCTCCTGGCCGTAGCGCAGTCCGAGGCTCTCGTTCTCGTCGATCACGAGGAAATTCTTGGCGTAGTCGCCGACGATCTCTCCCGACCGGTCGATGATCTGTGTGCAGTTCTGTCCATTGCCGTCGGCGAACATGACCGAGGAGTACGCGATGTAACAGGAGTTTTGACGTGCCACGTCGGCGAAGTAGTCACGGATGCGCGTGCCGCGGTGGTGGTAGTACTCGAGTAGTCGCTCCGGCCCGAGGCTTCCGGTGGAGGGCCGGTCGACCGTCTCAGGTAGCACAATAATGTCGGGCCGGTCCGGCAGCACGTCCTCGAGGCGGCGCCCCCAGAATTCGATCGTGCGCTCGACGATCTCCTCGAGCCCTACGGCATCGCCGAATTCAAGTGGGGCGGCGGTCAGACAATTGACCGTGGTGTTGCGTGACATTGTGTTTCCCTTCTCTTCGGTAGAGATATCTGAGTTAGAAGAGGTCGCCGATCACCAACTGGCTGCGATCGACCACGAGGCGGCCGTTTCGATAGACCTGATGTATGGCGCCGAGGTTTCGCGACACATCCGTGCCCTCCATGACCGCGAGGTCGCCCCGCAGGCCAGGTGCGATGAGGCCAACCTGGTCCGCGATGCCGAGGGACTTCGCCGCGTTGTGCGTCGCCATGCCGACGGCCTGGGAAGGGGTGACTCCGAATCCCTCGATGCCGCACCTTACGGTCTCGTGGAAGCCGCGGAACGGAGTGAACCTCACGCCGGCATCGCTCGCGAGGGCGACGTTGACGCCGGCGTCGATGAGGGGCTTGACCCATTCGTAGTCGCTCGCGAGCCCTCCGGTGGGGGAGGTGGCCTGGGCGGCGGCGAGTTCGACTGGCTCCGGGTCGGCGTCGCTCAGCATCACGCGCTGGATGCCAGCCAGGGTCACCGTGACGGATGTCACGGTCGGAAGCAGCAGTTCGAGGAGTTCGTCGGCGGGAAGGGGTGCGCCATTCTCGTCACGCCAGAGGCAGTGCTCGAGGGTGTCGATTCCCGCTGCGATGCTGCGCCGGATGCTCTCAGCATTGGACGCGTGCGCCGCGGTCCTGCGCCCGAAGCGATGGGCCTCGGTGACAGCGACGGTGAGTTCCTCGACAGTGAACTGCGGGACGTGAACATTTGACTCGCGGGTCATGTTGCCGCCGCACGCCATGACCTTTAGAACATCGACGCCCGAAGAGCACAGCACCCGCACGGCCTTGCGCACTTCGTCCACGGAATCGGCAGTGTTGCCGCACCAGTGCAGGTGGCCGCCCGTCGTGGTGAGCGGTGCCCCGGCGCTCAGCACCCGGGGTCCGGGCAGCGTGCCTGCCGCGATCGCGTCTCTCAGCGCGAGTACCACGAAACGGGTGTCACCGAGGTCGCGCACTGTGGTGACGCCGCCGAGCAATGACTCGACTGCGTTGCGCGCGCCGGTGAGGGCGAGTTCGGCGGCTGACGACGTTTCAAAGGCTGTGCGGGTGACCTCGTGGTCGACCTCGCACGTGAACAGCAGGTGCACGTGGGCGTCGATGAAGCCGGGCGCGATTGTGTGCGCGCTCAGGTCGCTCGCACTGGCTCTCGATTCCTCGTCGAGTTCTGCCCACGGCGTGATGAACTCGATAAGGTTGCCGCGCAGCCCGATGGCTGTGTCAGTCAGCGGATCGCCGCCGTCACCGGTGAGCACCGTGCCGCCGCGCAGCCAGCGCAGCCCGTCTGTCGTCGTCATTGTCATTGTCGTAGGAAGCCTTCCGTGTCCGATTAGTTCTGGTAGCTGAAGATGCGGTTGAAATTGCCGCCGAACACCGCGTCGCGCTCGGCCTGCGTTGCGGAGGCGAGCGCGACATCCGTCGGGGAGATCGCCGCCGAATAGAGTTCCCCCAGCGTGCACACCGGCCAGTCAGAGCCCCACAGCACCCGCGCGGCGCCGAAGTTGCGTAGCGCCGCCTCGAGGAATGGCACGAGGTCGACATGGGGCGGGGGTGCGGCGGAGAAAAAGCTGCTGTTCGGCGTCTTCACCGAAACGTTTGGCGAGGATGCGAGCCGCAACAGGGCGGCGAAGTCCTCGGACTCCGGACCGGCGGCAACATCCGGCCTGCCCAGGTGATCGACCAGGATCGTGAGTCGCGGATGCCGCTGCGCGAGTCGCCCGACGAGCGCGAGTTGATGGGGATGGGCATGGAACAGGACTACCGTGCCGTGCTCGGCGAGGAGGCACCAGAAGCGGTCAAGCGCGCCGTCGAGCAGGAGTTCGGATGCGGGCTCGGACACGAGGTTGAAACGGATGCCGCTCGCGCCCGCGGCGATCGCGTCGTCGGCCGCGCGCAAGGGCTCCGGTCCCGCCCAATTCACGAGTGCGATCGCGACGAACCGGGAGGGAAACGCCCGCAGAGCGTCGAAGGTCGCAGAGTTGTCGCCGTTCACCGTTGAGGGAGTGATGATGGCCGCTCGGCCGACCCCGGCGTCATCCATCGCCTGCACGAGCGCCTCGGCCTCGCTACCCGGCCGCACGTCGGCGGCCATTCCGACGTGCGTGTGGGCGTCGTTGACTGGGCCGCCCGCTCGCCAAGGCCTCGCCGACTCAATCACCCCTTGCGCCTCGGTCATCGCGCCGAGCCGATTTCATTTCTGGGCGGGGCGGCGACTAGAAAGCCGGCGAGCAACTCGTCGTATCCCCCGCGCACCGGCGCCGGCGCGAATCGCTCAATCTGGTCGCGCACGTCGAACATGACGGCGATAATCTCCTCGCGGCGCTCCGGCGTGAGCCGAGCGATCGGCACAGAGCAGCTGATCGCATCCATCGCTGGGTACGCGTACCTGAGTGCGAAGCCGAAGCAATGGAGGCCCACGGTGTTTTCCTGCAGGTCCACGGAGTACCCGCGCTGCCGTGTGGCATCGAGCTCGGTCCTCATCGCCTCGACGTCCACAATCGAGTTCGGCGTGAGTTGCGGGAGCGGGTCCGAGAGGATGGCATCGAGCGCGGGCCCGGTGCGCTCGGCCATCAGCGCCTTGCCCATGGCCGTCGTGGATGCGGGCAGCCGCCTACCCACCCGGCTGTAAGGACGCAGATACTGGCTCGATTCGCGCGTAGCGAGGTACACGATGTCGGTGCCGTCCAACCGCCCAAAGTGGATCGTCTCGTTGAGCTTTTCCTTCGCGTAGTCGAGCGAGGGCTGGACGAGCCGCAGATAGGGGTCGGTGTCGAGGTAGCTTGTGCCTGCCATGAGGGCGCGAATGCCAATTCCGTAGAGCGTGCCCGACGCATCCGTGCGCACCCAGCCGTGTTGCGACAGCGTTCTGAGCAGGGCATACAGGCTGCTCTTCGGCACACCGAGCGCCTTGCTGATCTCACGAAGCCGGGTGGGCTGGTTCTGCTGGGACGCGAGGAACTCGAGAACGAGCACGGTTCTGGCCGCTGACTTAACTTCGGCGACACCGCCCTCGCTTGCCTCGTCAGCGGCCGGTTGGCGTTTGAGCACTGAAGTCGACTGATCATTCATCGTTGAATCACCTTTCCCGTGTCTCTATTGACATCGATCATTTTCCTGGTAGTATAGCAGCATGCATACGAGAACAACGGCTACATATGAAGACGCTCTCGCCGACAAGTCGCGGCCATCGGCGGCCAGCGCGGAGCCAAAGACAATTCGCGGGCGGGCGACGGCTGTCTCCCTCCGGCTGCGGCAGCGGGCAGACCAGGGCGTGATGTCCTTTCCGCTGACGCCATTTTCTGACGACGGCGCCACGATCGAGCCCGAAGTTTTCCGCGCGCATGTGCGCCGACAGATCGATGCGGGGACGGCCGCGATCTTCCCGTGCTGCGGTACGGGCGAATTTTTCTCGCTTACCGAGGATGAGTACGTCACCCTCGTCCGGATCGCCGCAGAAGAGGCGGCGGGCACGGTACCGGTGATCTCGGGTACCGGTTACGGCTGGTCGACCGCCGCGCGGTTCGCGGAGCGCGCGGCGGAGGCGGGTGCGGACGGGCTGCTTGTGCTTCCCCACTACCTGGTCAAGGCACCCCAATCCGGCCTCGTCGCTCACATCAGGCAGCTCGCGGCACGCACCGAATTGCCTCTCATTCTTTACCAGCGCGAGCAGGTCAAGTACTCGGCAGCGGCGCTCGTGGAGTTGGAGAGCGTGCCCAACGTAATCGGGCTGAAGGATGGGCACAGCGATCTGGATCAGTTGCAGCGGCTGCGGCTGGCGATGCCGGAGTCCTTCCTGATGTTCAATGGAGCGCAGACGGCGGAGATGCAGGCCAGGCAGTACTCCAGTATCGGCATCGTTGCCTACTCATCCGCCGTGCATAGTTTCGCTCCCGAGATCGCGTCGAGTTTCTTCCTCGCCCTTCGTGCCGGCGACTCCGAGCGAGTCGATCTGCTACTTCGCACCTTCTATTTGCCTTTCGTCGAACTCCGCGACCGGCAGCTCGGCTATTCGGTCGCGCTAGTCAAGGCGGCTGCCAAGTTGCGCGGCGAGAACGTGGGCCCAGTTCGCGCGCCTCTCGTTGACCCGACTCGGGACGACCTAAACGACCTCGAGGCACTGCTGCGTCGCGGTCTCGCCACCGCGGGGGCCGAACTGTGAGGGATCGAGTTGGGCGAAGCGCACGGGGAAGGTGTCGTCGATGGACAAACTGATCGAGGCCCGGATTAACGCTGCAGGTATCCGGCTCGGCGAGCACGTTCCGCCACGCTATCGCTACGTCTCCTTCACGAGGGCGGGCGATATCGCCTACTTCTCTGGCAAGACCTCGGTCGCCGTCGGCTCTTTGCAGTCGCGAACGGGTAAGGCCGGACGAGATGTCACGGTCGATGAGGCGGGCGAAGCTGCCCGGCTGTGCGCGATCAGCCTGCTTTCGGCGATCGAGTTCGGCGTAGGGCTCGAGCGCGTTAAGGGCATCCTGAAACTGACCGGCTTCGTCGCGAGCGATCCCGACTTCTCAGAGCAGGCCGTGGTCGTTGATCACGCATCACGCCTGCTCGTCGACGTGCTTGGGGAAGCAGGCTGGCACGCGCGCACTGCGATAGGGGTGGCGGTGCTGCCTGGCGACGCCACCGTCGAACTCGAGGCTGTCGTCCAATTGACCAGCCATGTGGAAGAAGCGCAAGCATGAGGCGGGACCAGATCAGAACGACACGTTTCGAGGAGCAGATTGCCCTCTATCGCGAGCGCCTGGACGCGTTCCCGCGCGTCGACCTGGCGCACTTGCCCACCCCACTCGACGCCTGTGCAAACCTCACCGTGTCACTCGGCGGGCCCAGAATCTGGATCAAGCGTGACGACTGCACTGGGCTGGCGATGGGTGGCAACAAGGTGCGGCAGCACGAGTTCGTGCTTGGCGCAGCGTTAGCGGAGGGTGCCGACTGCTTCGTGCAGGGGGCCGCGTCGCAGTCGAACCACTCGCGGCAACTTGCCGCCGCGGGCGCCCGACTCGGTATCGAGACCCACCTGCTGCCGAAGCTTGATCGCATGAGCAGCCCTATCCGGGGAAACTACCTTCTCGATCACCTACTTGGCGCGATGATCACTCCTATCGACCCGAGTGCGAGCACGATCGAGGCTAAGGCGAAACTCGTCGAGGAATTGCGCGCGCAGGGCAAACATCCGTACATCACCGGGATGGGTGCCGATGACAGCCTCGTGCTCGCTGCGGTCGCCTACGTCGAGACTGTCTTCGAGATCGTGGAGGCACTTTCCTACGACGACCTGCCCGACTGGATCTATACCGCCTCTCAGGGCAGCACGCAGGCGGGCCTACTCGTCGGGTGCGAGATCCTCGGACTGACCACGCGTGTGCTGGGGGTGTGTCCTATGGACAACACGCACGAAGCTTATCTCACTACGCACCAGATTCTCGAGCTTGCGCACGGCGCAGCTCGCCAGCTCGGCTACGAGTCCGCGCTGGCGCTAGACGACATCCTGACGACCGAGGAATTCGTCGGGGGGGGCTACGGGCTCCCAACTGACGCCGCGATCGAAGCAATCCGTACGGTTGCCTCTACCGAGGGGACGTTGCTCGACCCTGTCTATACGGGTAAAGCGTTTTCCGCTCTCCTCGCGCACGTACGCAGCGGAAGGATCACCCAGGGCGAGAACGTGATTTTCATTCACACCGGCGGCCTGCCGGCGCTGTTCGCATATGGCGACCTCCTTATCACCGGGGAGGCTAACGACACCTCGCCCTGAGGGGCATGCGACAGCGTGGTTCCCGCCCGCGCGAAATAAGAAAACCATGAGTAAAGATCCGTTCACCCAACACAAAAATCAAGGTTCCCAACAATTCACAGGAGAGAGGTAATACGATGTCAGAGAATAGAGGTAATGTGATGAAGTTCCCTCGGCGTTTCCGCTGGGTTTTTGTCACTGCCATCGCGGCCAGCATATTTGTGCCCGCAGCAAGTTCCAGCGGAGCTGTATCATCATCGTCAACGACAGGTTCGTCCACGCTGACGATTGAAGCAGCAGAACCCACAACCGGATTGAACCCCGCCATAGCAGTGACCCAGGCATCAATTCGCCTTATCGAGTTGATTTATGATCCACTTATTGACTATGCCAAGAACGGGACCCTGCAGCCAGACATTGCGCAGAAATGGACCCTCGCAGCCAACGGCCGGTCCTATGACTTCACCATCCGGAAGGGTGCGCAGTTCAGCGACGGGTCCGCAATCACGGCCGAGGACGTCAAATTCTCGATAGATCAGATGAGAAAAGGGGCTGCGCTCGGGGCGTCGCTCAAGGACATTACCGGCGTCAAAGTGACCGGTCCGAACAACGTCACCATCACGTTGGCGGCCCCCTCGAGAGTCATCCTGAACGCGTTGGCGACCACCGGAAGCGCCGCGATCCTCTCGGAGAAAGCGGTTAATTCCAACCCGAACTACTTCACGATGCCAACGGCAACCTCGGGACCGTGGACGCTCACGAATTATACCCCGCAGAATCAGGCGTTGCTCACGGCGAACACGCACTACTGGCACAAGGGCTACCCGAAGATCAAGACCATCACCTATACGTTCGCATCAGACACCACAGCTATGTCTGCAGCGCTCGCGTCGGGCACGGCTGATATGACGTACAACATGAATCCGGCTGATGCCGTGCGACTCGTGAAGTCGGGCGTTATTCAGGTCTTCAGGGCTCAGAGCGCGGGCTTGATTATGTGGGGCATGGACAAGTCGAAGCCCCCGTTTAATGACGTGCGCGTCCGCCAGGCGATCGCCTACATGGTTCCCCGCCAGCAGGCCATCAGCACTTGTTGGAGCGGCATCGGTGGTGTGGCCTCCACCGGTAATCTGATCTACAAGGGTGACCCGTTGTACACGCCGGGCAAACAGTTGTTCAATCTGTCCTCGTCGCATGCCCTCGCCAAGGCGAGTTCCCTGCTGAACGCGGCAGGCTGGAAGGTCGGCCCCGGCGGAGTGCGCATCTCTCAGGGCGTGAAGGGTATTCCCAACGGCACGAAGTTCGCGGTCCAAGTCCCGTACGAGAACGACTGGTCGCAAGCCCGGTGCAACACCGAGATGCTGCAGCAGAGCCTGGCACCGCTCGGCGTTCACATCACGCCGGAGGCATACGACGGCGCGACCTTCTACACCGCCGTGGCGGCGGGTAAGTTCGAAATGTACCACGCCGGCGATGCGTTCGCGAACACGGACGCATACTTCGCGTCCACGTTCACCTGCCATGGAGCGGCAACGAACTTGTTAGCAAAGTGGTGCAACCCGCAAGTGGATGCCCTGATTACGAAGGCGCAGCAAACATCAAACCTGTCTAAGGCGGGAGCGCTGTACCGACAGGTTCAGAACATCATCCTCGCCCAGCAGCCCATGATCTCCATAGGTGCGCAGTACGCCGTGATCGGCGTCAGCAAGCACCTCAAGGGCTACTACTCGAGGGCTGACGTTTCGAACCGCGGACTCATCTACGCCTCGCTAAGCAACTAACAGCCCCTAGATCCGGCGGGGCCATCTCGGCCCCGCCGGATCCACCCCCCACGGATCGTCCGGAGGCACACATGTTTCGATACGCGGTGCGACGAATCCTCGCAGCCTTGCCGCTCCTACTGGCACTTTCGATGATCCTGTTCCTCTATATCCACGCTGTTCCCGGTGATCCGATCGCGGGAATGCTTGGCCCCAATGGCAACCCGGCGCTCATCAAGCAGTTGCGCCACGCGGCCGGCCTCGACCAGTCGCTGCCCACCCAGTACTGGCACTGGTTCGTCGGCCTCTTCCACGGTAGCCTTGGTGTCTCGCTGGTCTCCGGCCAACCGATTACACCGATCCTGGTGCAGCGCATTCCCGCCACCCTCCAACTCACCGTCGCCGCGCTGTTCTTTACCGTCCTGCTCGGCCTACCGGTCGGGTTCTTCGCCGGTGTCTACAAGGGCAGTTGGCTCGACCGCATCCTGTCGCCCCTGTCACTTATCGGACTGTCGATACCGGTCTTCTGGGTCGGAACGCTGCTGTTCCTCGTGCTCGGCGTGCACCTGCGCTGGCTTCCAACCGCAGGTTATGTGCCCTTCTCGCAATCACCCATCGAGAGCCTGCGACTGACCTTTATGCCCGCGTTCGCCCTGGGCTTCACGCTTGCGCCATTCCTCGCGCGACTCACTCGGGCCGCGACCATCGAGCTGCGACAGGAACAATTCATTGTGCACACAACAGCCAAGGGCCTGCGGCGCAGCACCGTCCTTGGTCGCTACCTCGCGAGAAATGCCGTCCTGCCGGTGCTAAGTGTGCTCGGCCTTCAGTTGGGAACCCTCATCGGCGGACAAGTCATTGTCGAACAAGTCTTCAACTGGCCCGGCATTGGGCGGCTCATCGTCGAGGGCGCCATACAGAGGGACTATCTGATGGTGCAGTCGCTCATTCTCATCATCGCCTCCTCCTACATTGTCATCAACTTGGGCGTGGAGTTGCTCCACGCGTGGCTCGACCCGCGGGTGCGGCTTTGAACTGGGCGCTCGAACGCGCACGGACGCGCAGAAGACTTATGGATGTGCCCCAAGGTGGGGTGCGGGCGATTACAATTCGCGCGATCGTGAACAACAAGAGAGCTCTGCTCGGCACGATTCTTGTCGCTGCCGTCTTATTATTCACGCTCGTTGGCGTTTTCTGGACGCCCTACAACCCGATCTCCTTTGGCGGGGGCAAGTCGTTCTTGTCGCCTTCGTGGCTGCACCCTGCGGGGACGGATATCTATGGCCGGGACATCTTTTCGCGCATCATGGCTGGCGGACAGACGTCGTTATCCATCGCGGGCGTCGCCGTCGCCGTGGCTGCGACCATGGGTTCGATCATCGGCGTCGTCTCCGGGTTCATCGGCGGCATCGTGGATGTCATTGTTTCTCGGGTCGTGGACCTTATGCTCGCGATCCCCGCGCTCGTGTTCGCGCTTGGGATCGTAGCTCTGCTTGGCCCGTCGGCGCAGTCGGTGACCGTGGCGCTGAGCGTCGTCTACATGTGGCAGTTCGCACGGGTGATTCGGAGCATCGTAATCTCGGTCAGGAACAAGACCTACGTTGAGGCATCCCGGGGGCTAGGGGTCTCACCGATTGCGATCATCGTGAAGGACATCTTCCCAAGTGTCGTCCCCATTCTCGTCGTGCAGATCACGACGGCGCTGGCCTGGGGCATCCTCGACGAGGCAAACCTCGGATTTCTTGGACTAGGGGTGCAGCCGCCCTCCCCGTCTTGGGGTTCGTTGCTCATTGAGGGGCGCGAGTACCTGTTCGACACACCGTGGCTGTCACTTGGCGCCGGCACGATGGTCCTCATCACTGTTCTTGGTGTCAACTTGCTGGGCGACGGGTTGAGGGACATCATCGACCCTCGTTCGGCGGAGAAGTGAGAGCTATGAAAAAGACTAAGGAATCTTCCGCAGTGCCAGTTGTGTTTGACGAAGCGGCAGTCGACTCAGAGTCGCTTCTCCGGGTCGAGAACCTGTCGGTCGAGTTCGGGTCCGGACCGCGAGCTGTCAGAGCGGTCGACGATGTCTCCTTCACGATTGGACACGGTGAGATTCTCGGCCTCGTTGGCGAGTCCGGCTCGGGTAAGAGTACCCTCTGCCTCGCCCTGATGCGGATCGTACCCGCGCCCGGAGTCGTGAAGAGCGGTCGTGTGGTCTTCGACGGCAGGGACCTCGGCGTGCTTTCCGTGCGGCAGATGCGTGAAATTCGGGGCAACGAACTCGCACTCATCGTACAAGACGCTCTCGCGACAATGAACCCCGTCACGCGGATCGAGGAGCAGATCGTCGAGATCCTCAGAGACCACGCGGGGAAGGGGACGGTCGATCGTAAGAACTTCAGGGAGAGGGCGCTGCGCGCGCTTCGTTCTGTGCATCTGCCGAACGCGGAGCTGAACCTCCGCCGCTATCCGCACCAACTGAGCGGCGGAATGCAGCAACGCGTCGCGATCGCGCAAGGTCTCATCCTCGAACCGAAACTGATCATCGCCGATGAGCCGACCACCGCGCTCGACGTGACGGTCCAAGCGCAGATCCTCTCCCTGTTGCGCGAGGTGCGCGATACCAGTGGCACGAGCATCGTCTTCGTAACGCATGACCTGGCGACGGTTGCCGAGATCTGCGACCGAGTCATGGTCATGTACGCGGGCAGGATTGTCGAGTCGGGGACTGTGCGCGAGGTGTTCAAGAATCCCGAACATCCGTATACGAAGGCGTTGCTAAGTGGCCTCCTGCCTCTCGTCGGCGAACCACCTGAGGAGTTGGATGCCCTGCCTGGCCAGCCCCCTCGGCCTGAGGATTGGCCGTCAGGTTGTCGCTTTCATCCGCGTTGTCCAGTGTACGTAAGGCTAGGCAAACCTGACGTGTGCAGGGAGACCGATCCGAACGTAGACGAGACCCAGTCGCACTGGGCCGCCTGTCATTTCGCGAACCAGGAGGTTTGAGGTCATGGAACCCAGTGCGCCAGAGGAGATCGCACGCGAGCCGCTGTTCGTGGTGCGTAACCTTGACAAGGTTTACGGCCGCCCTGGTCGCAACAGCACTCGCGTTCGTGCACTCGACAACGTCTCAATCGAGGTTCGCCGTGGCGAGGCACTCGGCCTCGTCGGCGAGAGCGGCTCCGGCAAAACTACGCTCGGCAGGCTCCTTGTCGGCTTTGAGTCGCCGACCGCGGGTTCGGTGCTGTTTCAGGGCCGCGACATCGCGCAGATGCGCCGAGCCGAGTTGGGTCACTTCCGCAATATGGTGCAGATGGTGTTCCAGAACCCTTTCGCCTCGCTCAACCCTTTCCGCACGGTGCGCGACGTACTCTCGAGCGGATACCGGCGCCGGATACGCAGGGCCGAGCTTCGCACCCAGCTGGTCGAGGCACTCGAGCGGGTCGGGCTGCACGAGTCGATGCTCGACCGGTATCCGTTCCAGTTCAGCGGCGGGCAGCGGCAGCGCATCGTGATCGCGCGTGCTCTCACGGTTCAACCATCCGTACTCATCGCCGACGAACCGGTCTCCGCTCTCGATGTCTCGGTGCAGGCCCAGGTGCTCAATCTGTTCAAAGCCCTGCAGCGCGATCTGGGCCTCACGATCGTCATGGTGACTCACGACTTGCGGGTCGTCAACTTCTTATGCGACCGCGTCGCCGTGCTCTATCTGGGACGATTGGTTGAGGTGGGGGAGCGGGATGAGGTCATCAACAGTTCCTGGCATCCCTACACCCGCATGCTCATGTCGGCCGCGCCTAACGGCGACCCGGAGGTGCGTTCTACTCGGCCCTGGGTGAGTAGCGAACTTGGTGCCGCAGCGCCGCCTGAGGAAGGCTGCATTTTCGCACCGCGGTGTTGGCTGCGCGAACAACTCGGCAATCCGGAGCGGTGCTTGAGCGCGCGGCCCGAAAGTCGCGAATTGCCGGTCGAGATTACGGCGTCCCCAGGCCACGTCGTCGAGTGCCACTTCGCCGAAGAGGTGCCTCATTACGCGCGCCTCGCCGAAGAGCAGTTAGCGGCATCCGATGGTCCCGCGTTGCCGGGCATGGGATCCCTCAGGTGAGCGTGCCGCGGGACTTCCGTTCGCTCTTCCCCGCCGCGGCAATGGGCGTCTACCTTAACTCGGCGGCGGAGGGGCTTTTCCTCGGCTCCCACGTCGACGCGATGCAGGGGTATGCCTCGCTCAAGGGCCGGGGCTCGAACGGGCGTCTTGCGCTCGCCACGATCGAAAACGAGGCGCGCGGGCTAACTGCGACTCTCCTTGGCGTGGAGGGTCACGACATTGCCTTTCTCGCGAGCACCTCCCGCGGGATGGATGTCGCCCTCCGCTCGATCGGCTGGCAACCTGGCGACAACGTGGTATTCGGTGACGGTGAGTTCCCGACGGTTGGGTTCGCGGGCGCGCTGCTTGTTGCGCGCGGTGTCGAGCAGCGCGTCGTAGCAGTTAATGGCGGCGCCTTGTCGGAAGCGGACATCGTCGCCGCGATCGACGAGCGCACGCGACTCGTCGTGGTCAGCCTCGTGAGTTACAAGCATGGCCAGCTGCTCGACGTGCACTGGATCACCGAGCGTGCGCACGAGCGTGGCGCACTCGTATTCGTGGACGCGGTGCAGGCACTCGGGGCGGTCGAGGTGTCGGCGAAGGGCCTCGACTTCCTTTCCGCGGGCACCTTCAAGTGGATGCTCGGCAGCCATGGAGTCTCCATCTTTTATGCGAGTCCGACCCTGCCCATAACCCTGCTCCCGCCGTACGTGGGCTATCGCGGGGTCAGCGAGCTCTTTCCGGCCGGGGGCGCATCCGCCTACGAACTCTGGCCGGATGCGCGCCGCTTCGAGGAGGGCATGCCCAACCACCTGGGCATCTGCGTGCTCGCGAACTCACTTCGTTTCTTGCTCGAGATCGGGGCCGCGAAGATCGAGGAACGCAACCTGGCCCTAGTCGCTCGCATGCGGGATGGGCTCGACCGCCTCGGCATCCCCATCCTGGGCGGTGCAGCAACGGCGACAGGCTCGATTGTGGCATTCGAGACGGAGCGATTCGCGGAGATCGAGCAACGCCTCGAGCAGCACGGAACCACGGTGTGGGCAAGGGAGGGAAGGGTGCGGATATCCCCGCATATCTACAACACCACGCAGGACATTGACACGGTGCTCGAGCAACTCGGCGAGTTCGGATTATGACGGACATCGCGATCATCGGTGCCGGTCGCATCGCGAAGTGGCACGCGCTCGCGGTCGATCGCGAGCCGCGTGCGCAGCTTGTTGCGGTCGTCGACCGCGACCTCGTCGCCGCACAGGCGCTCGCGACAGAGTTCGGCGCGAAGATCGCGACCACACAGTTCGATCAGGTGTGCGCGGTGGACGCGGTGATCGTGTGTGCACCCACCGCGAGGCACCATGACATTGCGCTCCATGCCATTGGCTGTGGCAAGCACGTGCTCGTCGAGAAGCCGCTTGCGACCACCCTTCGCGAGGCGGAGGAGATGGTGCGCGCCGCGGAGGGCGCCGGCGTGCAGCTCATGAGCAGCCAGACGCTGCGGTTCATGCCGATGTTCGCATGGGCCAAGGAGTTCATCAGCGCTGGGTATCTGGGCACGCCCGTGCAGGCTATCGAGCGGCGGCTAACCCACCGGCTCGACAACTTCTCGTGGTGGAAGGATCTGCCGAACTTCCTTGTCTCGCACTGGGGTTCGCACTCCCTTGACCTCATCTCGTACCTCATCGAGGACACGGTGTCGACGGCGGTGTGTGACGCGGCATCTATCGTGAGTGAGTTCGGGGTCGTTGACGACTTCAACTTGCAGTTACGCTTCACAGGCGGTGCCCGCGCGGGGCTCCACATGTCGTTCGCGTCGCGGTTCCCCGTGCACGACATCGTGCTGATCGGCGCGGATGCGACCCTCGAGTTCTCGTGTTACCGGGCGGTGAGTCTCAACGGCGAGACGGTGTTCGAGTTGCCAGAGGAGCAGATGCTCGAGGTGGCCTTCGCCGCGGAGATCGCGAACTTCCTCGACGCGATCGAGGGCACCGCCGAACTCCTCTCTTCAGGTCGCAGCGTGCTCGGCAGCTATGCGGCGCTGGACGCGGCGGAGCGCTCGATCGCCAGCGGTCAGGTCGAGCGCGTGCAAGAGACTTGAGCTCGTATCCTCGCCAATCGCACCCTCGCGCGCGCACAAGCGTCCTCTCGACCTCGATGGCTGTGGTGTCCATTGCGCTGCACATGCCCGCATACTGTCACCGCGAGACCACCTCGCACGCACTTCGCCCCTCTGCTCTTGCATTGCGTCCTATCCTCACAACTCCACGCGAAGGGCGCGCGGCTTAGCCGTTGAGGTTGGGCCAATCGATAGTGGCGTTGCGTACAGTAAGGCTCTCCTCACCAATGGCGGGGCGGTAAATCTCTTCGGTGGTGCGCTCGTTCGCGTGGCCCATCGACTGCGACACCATGCGGATTGACCATCCGAGTTCCCCGCTCGACTTAGGAGCGAGGCTGTACGAGCCATACGTGTGAGACAACTTTCAGAAGCAAGCGAAGTGGCGACGAAAGGCTGGCGAAACGAGAGCAGGAGGTACGAGGACGGAGATGTGTAGGACAGGTCAGGTCGAAAGAGCGGGAGAAGTCTGAGGAATGAGAGGTGGAGAAGAATGGATTCATAGGGAGCGTGGAAGGTGTAATCGGGTGTCAGCCGCCACGAATAAGGGACCACCTGGCAGTTCACGCCAATCTCGAATTCCCTGTCGGCGCCGCGGTGACAGAGTCGAACTCTTCATCACCGTCTCATATCGGATTCATCCGAGGCATGGCGTAGAAAAGACGAGTCGGATCGAGTGAGTGAGAAGCGAAACATGTCTAACGTTCTTCCCGAAAGATCCGCTTCCCGCGATATCTCAGGATTCGCTATCGTCGCACAATTGGCGACGCTCGTCGCCAATTGTGTTACCAGCAATCGGATTCATATCTCGATATTTGGTGCCCGCAACCCCACCGGGGTTGAGGATGAAGAGCGGTGTCTTTTCTCCAGGTGATTTTCGCCACCGAGCCTCCTACCTTTACTAGTTTGTAAATAGAAAGGTGGCAAGTTGACCCGAGTGGTGTGCCAACAGTTATCTCCGAATTTTGCTCAAATCCAGGAGAATCAGGAGATGGCCCGAAAGGCCATTTGTGACGCATTGGCGATGGATGCTGACCTCATCATCTTGCCGGAGTTGGTAACCAGCGGCTACGTCATTGAGTCTGACGCGGAACTGAACTTAATTGCCATGTCGGATCGTGACGAATTATTCGAATCGTGGCGGGGGCTGATTGGCGACAGAGAATCAGTTGTTGTTGCCGGTTTTGCGCAGCGCGGAGTGGATGGGCTCGTCTACAACTCGGCGGCGGTGGTGGACAGAAATGGACTGCGAGCGGTCTATCAAAAGAACCATCTTTGGGATGAAGAGAAGCGGTGGTTTGAGCCTGGAAAGACTCTGCCCCCAGTGATTCAAACCGCTTTTGGCAAGCTCGGCGTTCTCATTTGCTACGACTTGGAATTTCCGGAAACCGCCCGAGATCTGGCACTGCGGGGTGCGGAGATTATTGCGGTCCCCACTAACTGGCCTCTTGCGTACAGGCCAGATGGAGAGCGTTCTCCTGAAATTGGAAACGCGATGGTTTCCGCTCGAGTCAATCGCGTTTTTATCGCGTGTTGCGATCGAGTGGGCACCGAGCGAGGAACACAATGGACCGGGGGATCCTGTATCGTCGGCCCCGATGGTTGGGTGCTCGCAGAACGCGAAGGTCACGACAGCGGAATGGTTAGCGCCGACATTGATATGTCCCTGGCCGCAGACAAATCTCTCAATCGGAACAATGACGTTCTCGGCGACCGTCGACCAAACTTGTATCAAACACTCGCTGAATAGATTCGGTAGCGCCACGCGGTTCACTTGAGACTGTCAATATTTTTCTCGACTGTCTTCTTCATAACAACCGCTTCAACCAGTTCAAATGGGAGTCGATGAATTTCATTCCAACCTTGACGGCTGTACCATTTGTCCCGGGAGTCGGTCCATAGGAAAACTTCCTGGCAGCCCATGGCTTGAATTTTTTCTAATGCAGCGTTCATAAGAGCGAGGCCTAAGTTTCTGCCGCGAAAGTTTTCTTCAACGATGAGTGCGGCAATCCACGGCCCGTAGTTCGGAAATTTTTTTATATCGTCAATGTTGACAATTGTGACTCCGCCAAACAGGTGACCATCCTCAAATCAAACGAGTGTCTGGGGAATTTCAAACTGCCGTGACTCTAGACATAGTTGGTAGAAGATCTCCCAATCCGTGAGGTTCACTTCGGGTGTCCGCTCGGACCAATAGTCGAAATTCCACGAGACCAATGAGTCTGTGGCGCCCGGTCGCTCAGAGATATTGGCGATTTCTATCACTGGCCCCCTTTTCGTGTGTTGAACTGAGTACTCGCATTTCTGTTCCTGAGGTAGTTTCGAACAGAATCTTTAGATTCAAGCATAAATTGTCATTATATGTTATGGTAATGAAAATTTTTAGACTCCAGAGGGATGGAATAAGATAGTTGAGCGCCTCCAGGCAAGAAAGTCAAACGCGGTCACATTCCGCGAATATTCCCTCGGCCAAGAAGAGCGTGAGCCGCGCTGTATCAGCGGAGGGGGATTCGCGGCTGGCCGCGAAGATCTCGAGTCGTCGAACACTTGCGGATATTGATGAGCAGGACCGCAGTATTGTGCGCTTGCTGCAAGAGGACGGTCGCATTTCTAATGCCAGCATTGCTCGCACGATTGGGGCGTCGGAGCCCACGGTGCGCAAGCGAATTGAGCGACTCGTCAGTGATCAGATAATTAAGGTCACGGCCGTCATCAACCCCGCTAATTCGGGGTACAGCGTCGACATTCTGATGGGTATTAGGACCAAACCAGGCTTGGTCCTCCAAGTGGGTGGACAGCTCGGAAAGTTTGAACAGGTGCTCTATCTCGGTTATACGACCGGCCGTTTTGACCTTATTGCCAACATGTTGTTCCGAAGTGACGATGAGCTCTTTGAGTTCTTCAGCAACACAATCTCGAAGATTTCGGGAATTGTGACGACTGAGTCTTTTACGGTCATGCGAGCTGAACGGGTCGATTTCGACTGGAAGTTTTCCACGAAGCTCGATCGACGCAATGTTTCAAAGTAATCAATTAATGAAATAGGGGGGGGATGCAGTATGACAAATGAATCCAATGGTGCCAGCGGGACATTGGCACCGAGTTTCTTCGCTCGTCAGGCCACGGGGCTGACGAGAGAAGTCTCCTGGGTGGACGCGCTGTTCTATAACTTACTGTGGTCGTCGATACCACTTTCTCTTGCATTTATCCTAGCTTTTGGCCCTTCAGAATTTCCACACGCGTCGCCCTACGGGACCGTTCTCGCGACGTTGGCTCTCGCGATGCCTTGTGCCATCTTGTACGCAATGTTCAGCGCCGCCGTGCCCCGCTCGGGAGGTGACTACACATGGATTACCCGTACCCTGAATCCAGTCCTTGGTTTCATGAGCAACGTCTCGTTCATCTTCTGGGTCACGTTCTTCATTGGTGTGTACGCGGTCTATCTGGGCTCGTACGGTCTCGCACCCGCCTTTCGGGTGCTGGCCTCGTATTTTCAGAGTCCCAGCATGCTCAGTGCGTCGAACTGGTTTGCCGGTGAGACCGGTTCAATTGTGGTCGGTCTTGTCGTAGTAGCCCTGTCTGCGGCAGTTTTGATCCTTGGTCGAGGACTCCGGACCTTCATGAAGCTGCAGAAGTGGGCTTTTGGAGTGTGGTTTGGGGGAGCGGTCGTCATTCCATTCATCATCGTGGCTGTAGTTTCCAAGGGAACATTTGTTGCCCACTTCGATAACTATGTGCGGGGTTTGGGTGGTCAGCCAAATGCCTATGCCGTGTTATTAAAGGCGTCACCACCGTTGGGCGCGTCAAGTCACACTTTGGGTGGGTCTCTCTTGATGATGGTGTTGCCGTTTTACACCGTGGGATTCATTTTTCAGTCAACTTATTTTGGTGGTGAGATCAAGCGTGCCCGTAGTAGTGCCATGAAGTCCATTGTGTGGGCTGAGATCGCAGCGGGTGCGATGTTGCTGCTGGGCATCGCAATCTTCGGCATGCGTCTATCGGATTTCATGGGTATTACCGGCTACGGGAATTTCGCGAAGATTGGTGTGCCGGCAGCGCCGCTCTACACGGAAGTGGCATCAATCGCCTCGGGCAATATCGTGCTGAGTATCATCATCAGCATCGGGATGATCCTGGTCTTCATCACATGGATTCCCCAGACCATGTTGCTGGTGTCACGATCATTGTTCGCGTGGTCATTTGACGGTCTGCTTCCGGCGAAAGTGAGTGACGTGAACCCGAAGACCCACTCACCAGTTTTCGCGGTCGGCATCATCTCGGTCCTGAGTGCAGTGAGCGTGGTGATTGTCGGCCTTCATCCGAATTTGACCTTTGTGGTCGGTCTCTTGGGCCTGACCGTCACGTACATCCTGGTGTCGGTGGCGGGTATTGCCTTCCCGTTCCGCCAGAAGGATGTGTTCGAAGCGTCGCCATTTAAGGGTCGGATTGGTGGCTTTCCGACTATGTCGCTGGTGGCGATTTTGAGCCTGATCGGAATGGGCGTCATCACGACGACTCTCCTCCTTGCGCAGTACTCGGGGACCAGTTGGGAATACAACCGGAGTCGAGTGATTCTCTGTATTTCGATTGTTGTATTGGCGGCACCCCTGTATTACGTGATTCGCGCTATCCGCAAGTCGCAAGGGGTGAACATCGACCTCGCCTACCAAGAGATCCCACCGGAATAGTCGATGACGATTCGAGAGAACGGTCAGAAAATTGTTTAAGAAGAAGGCGTCAGGACGCCCCTCCGAATACACCCTCTTCTACGCTGGGGATATCCACGGTTCAGAAAAGTGCTTTCGCAAGTTTGTCAATGCGGCGAAGTTCTATCAGGTCGACGCTCTGATACTCGGTGGTGACATTAGCGGCAAAGCGCTGGTGCCACTCGTCGAGAATGACGACGATATGGTGAAGGCGCGATTCTTGGGAACTGACCATATTCTGCGCAATGAAGAAGAAGTAGAAACCCTGAAGCAGGCAATCCGCTTCAACGGCTTTTATCCCTTTGAGATTCGCGAGGAAAAGCTTCGTGAACTTTCTGGCGATGAGGTGTCGCGTCAGTCCTATTTTGATCAAATCATGGCGGACGAGTTACGACGTTGGGTCAACCTTGCGGACGAGCGTCTGGGTGAACAGGGCACGCGATGTCTCATCATGCCGGGTAATGACGACGAGGTCTTCACTGGTGGCGTTATTGATGAAGCCGAGTACGTGGTGAACCCCGACTTGCGCGTGACTGACATGGGCCCGTTTCAGGTTCTCAGCGTGGGGTATTCCAATATCACTCCGTGGAATAGCCCTCGCGAGATGACTGAGGAACAGCTCGATGTGGAGATCCAACGCTTGGAGCAAGATCTGGATTCGACGCGGCCGTTGGTGCTCAACTTGCACGTGCCGCCGTATGACACCGGTCTTGATTATGCCCCCGAACTCCGGGACGATCTTTCGATCGTCGGTGGTTCTAACCCCAACATGGTTCCGGTTGGTAGCCGTGCGGTTCGTGACGCCATTGACCGGCTCCAACCGGTATTGAGTGTGCATGGGCATATTCACGAATCGCGGGGCAGCGTGCAGCTTGGTCGCTCGGTGGCCATTAATCCCGGTAGTGAATACAACAGTGGCGTGCTTCGCGGCGTCATTGTTCGACTTCGACAAGACGAAGTCGTCAGCGTTCAGTTCGTATCTGCGTAAGAGTTTTTGAGAGGAGACAGAAGATGGAATGGCCACAAATTGACTGGACTGCTTTGCGGTCGTACCGGTGGGAGAAGGTGAAGGCGGTGATGGACGAGAACAATCTTGATCATCTACTGCTGATGGGATTCGACAACATTCGTTACGCCACCGACTACCGCACGCAAATCATCGCGGAGGCGACGGACTGGTGCGCAGCCCTAGTGGATTCATCAGGGGCTGTCGATATCTTCGTGCCGTGGGTGGACGAGGTTCACCAAGATCCCGAACCTGACTTGCCCTGGATTCGAGCGGTGCACCCGTTGCCCTCGTGGACGCCGGCGGCACCGCACGCACTGTACTGGGCGAAAATTATCACCGGCGTTATGGGTTCGGCCCGTCGCATTGGTGTGGAAAGTGGCATATTTGAAATTGTCGAGGCCCTGAAGGCCAGCTCGCCTTCGGTCGAGTTTGTGGAGATCTCGACGGCGCTCTACACCGCTCGTGAGGAGAAGCACCCCCTGGAGATTGAGTTGTTGCGCGCCGCGAGCGTCGTGAACGCTAGCGCCGCGGAGCACGCACTTCATCTCGCTCAGCCCGGAATGACTGACTACGACGTTCTGGCGTTGGTTATGTCGTACCTTCAGACTCACGGTGTCGAGTTCCTCAGTCATTCTCTGTGCAATCACCGACGCGGAACGGGGACGTGGTTTGCGGCCGGATCGACCCTTGCCGAGGGTGATGCATTTTTCTTTGACGTTGGTTGCTACGGTCTCGGAGGTTACGCCTCTGACATCGCACGCACTGGATTCATTGGCGAGCCAACCAAGGAGGTCCAGAAAGCGTGGGGCCTGCTGCACGAGGCCTACGCCATTGGTCAGGCCATGGCGCGACCGGGCGTCAAAGTATCAGCAGTTCACGACGCCGTGAATGAATTCTTGGTGCGATCAGGCCTGCCGCGTACGCCCTACTCCATGGGTCACGGTGTGGGCCTGAGGGCGTGTGAGCTTCCCACTATCCATCGTCACGATCGGGTTCAGAATGACGAAGTCCTACAAGAAGGATGGGTCATTTCCCTGGAACCTGAGACGGCCGTGGAATACAAGGGAAAGCCGATGTTGCTCAAGATCGAAGATAACTTCGTCGTCGGTCGTGACTCGCTCGAAACCCTCTCCGTCGCGTGTCTACTGGCGTAGCAGCGGTGGCAAATTCTTTTGATGAGAGTAGGGCACTATGAATGATGTGAATAGCATCTTGACGCCCGAGCGTAAACTCCGCATGGCCGAGGATCGATGGACCGCTGTGAAATCGGTCATTGACAAGCTGGGCTGTGATCGGCTTCTGCTCACGGGCTTTGACCATATTCGCTACGCACTTGATTACCGCACTCAAGTGGTTGGCGAGGGCTACGACTGGTTCGCCGCAACGGTTACTCCCGACGGAGCTTCCACGATCTTCTTACCGTGGATTGATGAGGTTGGCACTGATATATCAACACGTGGCCAAGAAATCATCCTGAAGCCTTTGACGTCGTGGGCTCCGGCCGTAACTCATCCGCGCTTCTGGGTCGAAACCGTTGCGGCTTCCCTTCGTGGTGCCACCAAGGTCGGCATTGACTTGATTGACGCGGAACTACTGGAAGGTCTGCGTTCGACCCTCCCCGGAGTGACCTTCGTCTCGGTGGGCGCTGCGCTCTACGAGATTCGAAAAGTGAAGTCCGCCGATGAGAGACTCTTGCTGGAGGCGTCGAGTCGACTGAACGCGGCTGCCGCGGAAGTTGCTCTGGCTCATGCTCAGCCCGGAATCACCGACTTTGATTTGCTGTCGGTGGCGATGGCCTACATGCAAGAGCGCGGAGCCGAGCACCTCAGCCATTCACTTTGTAACCACCGGCGCGCGAGCGGGAGTTGGTTCGCTGAGGGTACGACTTTTCGCGAAGGAGATGCCTTCTTTTTCGATATCGGATGTTACGGACCTGGGGGCTATGCTTCGGATATCGCGCGCACCGGCTTCGTGGGCGAACCACCACAAAACGTCCAACTGGCGTACCAGGGCCTCTTGGAAGCCTATAGCGTGGTCCAGGAAATGGCTCGGCCCGGTGCCACCGCTTCCGCAATTCAAGAAGCGACCAACGACTGCCTGACGAAACTTAAGTTGCCCACGACTCCCTACGGTGTTGGCCACGGGGTCGGCTTGCGTATTTGTGAGCTTCCGACAATCCATCGTCGAGATCGGATGGATGCCGACGCGAAACTGGTCGAGGGTGAAGTGATTGCCATTGAACCCGAAACCACAGTGTGGGTTGACGACACACGAATCGTGCTGAAGGTCGAGGATAATTTCGTTGTCGAGAGCGACGGTTGTCGCGTACTATCGACAACCAAAAATTCATGATACTTGCAATGTATCCTGGCTTCTGCCGGCATCCAGTGAACCGTTCGGCAACCGCGGTGTGTGGGACTTAGAATAATTGTGAGAGAAGCAGGTAGCGGTAATGACATGGTTGATTCTTTGAATGCGCGAAGCCGATGACGAGACACTTTGATGCCCTTGAGGAGGCCAGCGAAGTCATAGAACTCGCCCAAACCCGTGGCGTGACAACTCGACTGATTGGTGGGATCGCGTTCAGTGCCCAGTTGCCTCATTGGACGTATCGCCACCGACCCGCTCACGATATTGACTTTGTGGTCCGGTCGAAAGAGGCCCCCGCATTAACTCGGTTGCTCGAAGAACGTGGCTACGTTCCCGATCGGCGCCAGAACGCCCTCTATGGACATAAGCAGCTGTACTTCGTCGACGAGGAACATCAGCGTCCCGTGGATGTCATTATCGACCGGTTGGAGATGTGCCACACTCTTGAGTTGAAGGATCGTCTTGGCGCCGATCCTCTTACCGTGGGACGCGCCGAACTCTTGCTCTCCAAACTTCAGATCGTGAAATTGAATCGCAAGGATGCGCTTGACGTGGTGGCAATGTTGTCGGTCTACGAGCTGGGTGGCGCCCAGGGAATCAATACTGAGACACTCGGCGAGATCATTGGCCGTGACTGGGGTTGGTGGCGAACGGTCACGGGTAACCTCGACGTCATTGCGCGGACTCTTGACGAAGATGACGGATCGTTCGCGGCCGATTTGGTCATGCAACAACCGACAGCATGGGACCCGGCTGAGCAGATCAGCACTTTGCGCCAATTCGCCATCGACACACCTAAGAGTGTGTCCTGGAAAGTCCGCTCACGATTGGGTGAACACGCAATTTGGTACGAGGAACCAGAGGAACTCAGCCACTAGGGACTCGGAGCGTCGAGGGCCGGATGGACCTCTGTCGCAGATTCGTTGGTCGATTAACTCAGGAGTCGCGCGTCAGTGGCGGGGGAGCGATTCTGTCGAGACTGACGCGGAGTGCTGGTCACCGTGTTTCACTGGCTCCAAAACCTCTAATTCTTCGTCACTGAAGACTCGCGACCAAATGAGGAAACGCACTCCTTCGGGCGCCTCCACCGAGAACCCGCTCCCTTGGCCCTTGACGACGTGCACGGTGAGGTGAATGTGGGCCCAATACTCGAATTGATTGGCTCCCATGTAGAAGGGTGAAGTGGACCCCGGATCTTGGCCAGCTAGACCTTGACCCCATCTGGTGGACCACGTTTATGCGAG
>PLEI01000086.1 GCA_003136415.1 Acidimicrobiaceae bacterium
CAGCGCACGAAGGCCTTGGCGCCGGTGGCCCCTTCTTCGACCTTCACGAGACCCCGGTACGTCGTCTGGCCGCCGTCCTTCGAGATGGACTTCGAGATAATCGTCGACGTGGTCTCGGGCGCGCAGTGCACCATCTTCGCGCCGGCGTCTTGAATCTGACCGGGTCCCGCGTAGGCGACCGAGAGAACCTCACCCGACGCCTTGGGGCCCATCAGGTACACGCTCGGGTACTTCATGGTCAGGCGCGAACCGATGTTGCCGTCGATCCACTCGACGTGCGCCTCTTCTTCGGCGCGAGCGCGCTTGGTGACGAGGTTGTAGACGTTGTTCGACCAGTTCTGAATGGTCGTGTAGGTGATGCGCGAACCCTTCAGGGCCACGAGCTCCACCACGGCCGAGTGCAGCGAGTCCGTGGAATACACCGGCGCCGAGCAACCTTCGACGTAGTGAACTTGGCTTCCCTCGTCGGCGATGATCAGCGTGCGCTCGAACTGGCCCATATTCTCGGTGTTGATGCGAAAATACGCCTGCAGGGGCTGATCGACGTTGACGCCCGGTGGCACGTAGACGAATGACCCGCCGCTCCAGACGGCGGAATTGAGCGCGGCGAACTTGTTGTCGTTGGGTGGGATGACCGTAGCGAAGTACTTGCGCACCAGATCGGGGTACTCGCGTACGGCGGTGTCCATGTCACAGAACAGCACGCCGAGGCGCTCCAAGTCCTCGCGGTTGCGGTGAAAGACCACCTCGGACTCGTACTGCGCGGTCACCCCGGCCAAGTACTTGCGTTCGGCCTCGGGGATGCCGAGGCGTTCGTAGGTGTTCTTGATGGCGTCGGGGAGGTCTTCCCAACGCTCGACGCGGCCTTCGGTGGGCTTGATGTAGTAGTAGATGTCGTTGAAGTCGAGATCGGGCATGCGCCTGGCGAACCAGTCGAGCATGGGCTTCTTCTCGAAGCGCTTGAGGGCGTTGAGGCGAAAGTCGAGCATCCACTGCTCTTCGGACTTGATGCCGGACATCTCACGGACGATGGCTTCGTTGATGCCCTTCTTGGGCTTAAAGACGGGAATCTGGTCGTCCGACCAGCCCAACTGGTAACGACTGAAATCCAAGTTATCGACGGTCATCGTGCTCCTTCGTGGGATTGTCCCTACGTCCATAGTACTAACTCGGTTGCCCCTCGAGACATAAAAATACTGGCATCTGGCAGAGTGGAGCCATGTCTTTGGCCCCCCGCGCACCGCAACGCCCCTTCGAAATGACCCGTCACGGCGACACTCGGGTCGACCCCTACTACTGGCTCAACGAGCGCGACAACGAAGAGGTACTCACCCATCTGCGCGACGAGAACGCCTACCTAGCCCAAGAGCTCCGCCACCTGGCGCCCCTCGAGGCCGAGCTCTTCGAAGAGATCAAGGCCCGCATCGAAGAGACCGACATCTCGGTGCCGGTGCGCCGCGGCGATTGGTGGTACTACGAACGCACCCGCGAAGGACTCAATTACCCCATCAGCTGCCGCCTGCGCGTGACGCCGGGAGTGGACGCACCTCCCGACATCTCTCCCGAGGTTCCCCTTGCCGACGAGTACGTGATCCTCGATGAGAACGTCGAGGCCGAGGGCCACGACTTCCTCTCGATCGGCGTACTGGCGATCAGTCCCGACGACGCGTGGGTGGCGGTGGGTGCCGACTTCGAGGGTGACGAACGCCACCACGTCACGGTACGTCCCCTCGCCGGACAGGCACCCCTCGACGACCAACTCGAGGACATCTACTACGGCTTCGCTTGGGCGGGGGACTCTCGACACTTCTTCTATACGCGCGTCGACGAGGCCATGCGACCCTGGCAGCTCTGGCGCCACGAGATCGGCACGTCACCCGAGGACGACGTGCTCGTCTTGCAAGAAGACGACGCCCAGTACAACGTCTCGGTGGGCCGCAGCCGCGACGACGACGTCATCGTGGTCGCGGTGTCCTCGTCGTCGACCTCCGAGATGTACTACCTCGACGCCACGACCCCGACGCAAGATTTTGTGTTGGTGGAATCTCGTCGCCAGGACATCGAATACGGCGTCGAGCACTTTCGCGACGCCACGGGCCAGCGGTGGTGGCTCAAGATCACCAACGAGGACGCGAAGGACTTTCGCCTGTTGGCGCGACGAGTCGACGAGACTGACGCGCCCTGGCGTGAGTTGATCGCCCACCGTCCGGGTCAGCGCCTCGACGGTGTCGACGCCTTCTCCACCTTCCTCGCCATCTCCGAGCGCTACGACGGCAGCGCCGCGGTGCGCGTCGCGCCGCTCGTGGACGCGGCGGACCCCTTCGGCGATGACGTACTCGCTCACGCCTACTTCGTCGACGGCGGACCGGCGCCGTCGACCGTGTCCTTATCGGCCAACGCCATGTACGAGACGACCACCCTGCGCGTGTCCATCACCTCGATGGTGACGCCGCGTCTGGTGGCCAACATCGACGTCGCGAGTGGTGCGCTCACGGTCCTCAAGCAGCAGCGGGTGCTCGGCGGTTACGACGCGAGTCGCTACGTCACCGGACGCCTGTGGGTCGAGGCCAGCGACGGCGTCAAGATTCCGGTGTCGGTCGTAGCGAGTCGCGACGTCGTGCGGGTGGGCGACGGCGGCGAGCTCACGGCGCTCGCCCCCGCGCCCTTCCTGCTCTACGGGTACGGCAGTTACGAGATCTCCATCGATCCCTCGTTCTCGTCGCTGAGGTTGTCCCTGCTCGATCGCGGGGTCATCTTCGCTATCGCTCACATTCGCGGGGGCGGCGAGATGGGACGTTCCTGGTACGAGATGGGCAAACTCTCCCAGAAGCCCACGACGTTCAGCGACTTCGTTCGCGTCGCGCAATTGCTCGTCGCCGAGGGCTGGACTACCCCGGCCCAGTTGGCGGCGCGCGGCGGCTCCGCGGGCGGATTGCTCGTGGGCGCGGTGATGAACCTCGCACCAGAACTATTTCGTTGCGTCGTCGCCGAGGTGCCCTTCGTCGACGCGCTCACCACGATGCTCGATGAATCGCTGCCACTCACGGTGGGCGAGTGGGAGGAGTGGGGCAATCCCGACGCCTCCGCCGACGCGTATCGCACGATGAAGTCCTACGCCCCCTACGACAACGTGCGCAGCGTCAACGACGACGGCTCGACGCGCGTGTACCCCCACGTCTTCGCGGCCGGAGGACTGAACGACTCGCGCGTGGGGTACTGGGAGCCCGCCAAGTGGGTACTGAAACTCCGAGACGCCAATCCCGCCAACCTCGCCTACCTCAAGACCGAAATGGGTGCCGGCCACGGCGGCCCCTCGGGCCGCTACGACGCCTGGCGCGACGAGGCCCAGGTGCTCGCCTTCATCGTGGACGAGCTGGGTGTCACGGACTAGAACACTCCGAGCCCCGCGGGCTGCACCGGCGAGTGGCCGAACAGGAGGACCGCGACGAGGCCAGCCGCCAGCACGAGAACGAGGAGGGCCCACGTCAGGCGCCGTCGGCGTCGCACGCGCGGGTGCTGGGCGTGACGCATCGAGCGATCGAGCGCCCACTGCTCGTCGTGGCGCAGGTGTGGGGCGTTCGCGTGCTCCGTGGGTGCGGCCAGCGAGTCGTTGAAGACGAATTCCTTGTTCGGGTCGAGGCGCGGCAATTGGACCTGATGGGGTAACTCGGGCTCGTCACTATTGACGATGTGAAATCCCCGCGAAGGCTGATAGGGCGAGGGGGGCAGCGTCGGACGCGTCTCGTGCTTCGACTTTGGACGCCTCTCGCCACCTGACTTCGCACGTGCCGCGCCAACGCGGCCGCGCAACAAGAAGGCCAGGATCAGGACCACCAAGACGAGGCCGCCCGCGACTTTGATCACCAACACGAGGTCTCCCCTGCGGGCACGGCATTCCTCCTCGTCTCGAGAGTCAGCGTAGCCAGTCGAGAGTGGTCAGGCGAGTTCTGAGAATCCGCCACGGAAGTAGATCAGGGGATGTCCGCTGCGGGCGTGGGCGTAGGTCACCTCGACCACGGCGACGTCGTGGTCGCCGTGCGTCGTGATACCTGAGACTCTCCCCTCGATGTGCGCGAGGGCGCCGTCGAGCAATGGTGAACCATCGGGTCCCTTTTCCCACGGCGTGCCGTCGAACTTGTCGACACCCGAAGTGGCGAAGAGGCGCGCTAGCGGCTCCTGGTCGGCCGAGAGGATGCTGATACCCACGAGGGAACTGTGGCGCACCCGGGCCCACGAGATTCCGTCAGAACCCGCCGCGAAGGTGACGAGCGCGGGATCGAGCGATAACGAGCCGAAGGTTTGACACGTGAAGCCGGCGGGGCCCTCGTCAGTGGTGGCGCTCACAATGACGAGTCCCGTTGCGTAGTGGCCGAGTACTTCTTTGAAGTGCGCCACGTCGAGAAAAGTCACGTCCAAACCCTAGTGGGAGGTCTCGTCATCACCGCTCAGCGCGAGGCGTTCGTCGTGGTCGCTGATCAGCCCGTCGCGCCTCAATTGATTGGTCAGGATTACCAGGCGTGGCGCGTCAATGTCGTAGAGCTCGAACGCCAACGTGTGTTGACTGAGGGCACCGTGGTTCAGTGCCCTCAAGATACGTCCGCGCACTTGGCGGTCGGATCCCGCGAAGGCCGCCTGGGGACGAGAGACCGCCGCCGAACGAGGCGCGGGGTCATCTCCCCCTTCGCGTTGCCAGCGGCACTGCGCGCGCACGGGACACTGCGCGCAGCGAGGCTCGCGCACGCACCACTGCGCCCCGAGGTCGAGCAAGGCCTGATTGAAGTCCGCAGTGCTCTTACGCGGCAGCAACGCCGTGGCGAGATCTTGAGCCTCGCGCGGTCGCAACGGGCGGTTGGCAATGGCGCGCGCCAACACCCGTCCCACATTGGTATCGAGCACCGCGACGCGACGGCCGAAGGCAAATGACGCCACCGCGTGCGCGGTGTAGGGCCCCACTCCCGCCAGGCTCACCAGGTCCTCGACTGATGACGGCACGTGGCCATCGAAGCGATCAGTCATCACCTGCGCGGCGTCGCGCAACGACTTGGCGCGGCGCGGGTAACCCAATCCGCTCCACAGGCGAAGTACGTCCGCCAGGGGGGCGCGGGCGCACGCCGTGGGGGTGGGATACGTGCTCAGAAATCTCCGCCACGGCTCGATCACTCGACCCGTCGAGGTCTGTTGCAGCATCACCTCGCTCACGAAGATGGCCCACGGATCATTGAGGCCAATCCAGGGTAATTCGCGACGCAGGCCGAGGCTCGCTCGTCGCAGCGCACGGCGAAAGGGAGGCAGCAAATTGAGAATTTCGGGTTCGAGGGTCACCTCGGCCATCTCGGTGATGGTTCTACAAGATCGCGGGCAGCGGTCGCGTCGTGAACGACGCCGTGGCACCGGCCAGTGACTCACCATCAATAACCAGACGCCAGATAAAGCGCGAATTGGCATTCAGCGGTATCGGACCGAGATTGACGGCGATCGGTACGTCGACCGGGGTACCCGCGGGGACGCCTTCGGGGGCGCTGGCGGAAAAGTCACCGCGGATTTCAATGGTCTGGGGGCCCTCGGGCGAGTCGAACTGCACCAACTGGCCGTCGGCGTCCTCGAGGAATAGCTCCCAGTGGTGCACGCGATCAAACTCGTGGGTGTCGACCTCGACCTTGATGGCCACGGCCGAGGGAACCGGCTCGGGCCCGCTCAGCGACCAGCCACCGCCCAGAATGTACAGCTTGCCTTCGGCAACTTGGGCAGAATCAGCGAGCAACATGGTGACGTTCATGAGCCCAGCCTAGACAATGACTTGACCATCGAATTCGGGCGCGGGCCCCGTCAGGACTATTAATATTTCACGGCGAGCATCAGGGTGTTTACACGATATTTACATCATCGACGGGCGTCGCAGTGTCGCCAGAAGGTAGCCTGTCATCCGTGACTCACGTCGAGCGTCTCGCGCGCCCTTCGACGCTTCGGATCGCGAGCGGACCCAAAAGGTCTCGGTGGATTCTCACCACGCTTGTCGCGGTTGCAGTGTCCTTCAGCACTGTGACGGTCTTGTCGCGTCCCGCGGGCGCCATGACCATCGCACAGGAAAAGGCTCGCGCCGCCGACCTCTACTCGCAGATTCATCGCGTGGGCGCCCAGGTCCAGTTCTTGGGCCAGAAGGCCGACTTGGCTCACCTCAAGCTCAACCAGATCAAGAACACCATCACCAACACTAAGGCAATCGTGGCGGGCATCCAGGGCCAGGTGGTGAGCGACAACACCCAGCTAAAGGCCGACGCCATCTTCGCCTACGTGAACAACGGCGCCGCCGCCTCGAGCAACCCCCTCTTCTCCAACAACGCGACCAACGCGGGCGCCACCGACGTCTACAACCAGCTCGCTGAGGGCAATATTGGCTCGGTCATCGCCAGCCTCAAGAGCAATCGCGTCGAATTGACTCAGGAGCGCGGACTCCTCGCCGCCGAGCAAGTCCAGGCCCAGGTCAACGCGAACGCCGCCTCGGCGGCATTAAACAACGCCAACGCCCTCCAAGCCAGCATCAAGCAAGCCCGCTCGCAGGTCGAAGGACAGATCTCGTCGTACTACAACGCCATCGCCGCCGCGGCCGCCGCCGCTTCGGCGCGCGCCGTGACCACCGCCACCGCCACTCCCCCGGCACCGGGCACCGCGCCGCCGCCCAGCACCGTCGGCGAGGCCGCGGTTCAAGCCGCCGAGTCCTACCTCGGACCACCCGCAACCTGGTACCAGTGGGGCGGGGCGTCACGCAGCGGCGTTGACTGTTCTGGCCTGGTCATGCTCGCCTACCAAGCAGTCGGCGTGTCTCTACCGCACTATTCCGGTGGGCAGTTCGATGACACCGTGCGCGTCCCGCTGAGCGACATCCAGCCCGGCGACCTCTTGTTCTACGGCTACAACGGTGACGAGCACGTCGCGATGTACGTCGGCAATGGCCAGATGATCGAAGCACCCGAGACGGGCTACCAAGTACACATCACGCCCATTCGACTGGGCTACGGCTTCGCGGGGATCGGTCGCGTCCGCGCCTAGCGATGTCGGGCGTACCCACCTCGATTCACCTCGGCCCCTTCGTTTTCCACCTCTACGGCCTGGGACTCGGCATTGCCGCTTACGTGACCTACCTTTATTCCGAGCGACGAATGCGTCGCGCCGATATCGACACCGCGCACTTTGGCCGATACGCAACCGCGTTGATCGTCGCGGGGCTGCTCGGCGCGCGTTTGGCCAACATCGCTACTAATTGGTCCTACTACTCCGGACACCCCGCACGATGGATCGCCGTGTGGCAGGGCGGACTGGCGAGCTTCGGCGGTATCGCGCTGGCGTTACCGGTGGGGATCATCTTGCAACGTCGCTGGTGGCCCTCGACGCAACTGACGGCGTTCACTGACGCCCTTATTCCCGCGCTCGTCGCGGGCTGGGCGCTCGGTCGGGTGCTCGGCCCCCAGTTCATGGTCAACGGCGGCGGACACCTGACGACGTCGTGGTTCGGCATGCATTATTCCGGCCAGATCGGAAAACGAGTGCCGGTGCCGCTCATTCAAGGAGCCGAGGACGCGCTGCTCTGGCTGTTGCTGATTCGCCTCGAGGCCAAATGGGTGTCGAAAGCGATTGGCGCCCTGAGTGCCGTGGCGATGATTATCTGGGGAATCGTGCGCACCTACGATGAGCGCTGGCTGCTCGGCGAGCAATCCCACTCGGGCTCCCTCGGCGTGCAACTGGCCGGTCTCGCTCTGACGGTGGCGGGTGTCGTGTTGCTGTGGCGCGTGCAACGAAAGCATCGCCGCCACGTCGATTCACGTCACTGAGTCATCCGTGGGGCCACTCGCACGGACTGAGGAACCCGCCCACGCCGCGAGCACTGGGATCAACTCGCGCGCACTCCCCTCTCACTTGCCAATATCGGACGGCCTCGCGCGGGGCGCGAGCAATCGCGCCAATTCCATGGTTCACGTGGCCGGACCCACGCCGCTCTCTCTTCGGGCACGTTGTTCGAGGGCCGCGAAAACTGATCGGCGCGGTCGATGAACGCCAACCACGAACTCGGCGTCGTGACGCAATCACTGGTCGCGATGAGAGCTCTTGCGACGCCAAGGAGTTGCGACATGGCTGGCGGCACGCGAGTCGCCGCTTAAAGAAGCGCGTTCCATTCCTCGTCACTCAAGGCGCCCAGCCGATTGACTTCGGCCCCGGCGCCCACGGGACAACGAGCCACGTCGACGTAGGACACGTGGTCGAGGCCCAATCGGCGCCAGGGTGAGAAAACGCTGCGCGTCGGCGAGGGATTCGAGTAGATGCCGCGCACGAGGAGTCCCTCCTGCGACGCCGCCACCACCACTGCTGGACGGATCTTGGACTGCTGTTCGGGGATGACCGGGTCCACGTCGTCGAAGGGGACTTCGGTCGTGACGACCCAACCGGCTAGAACGTGCGCCACGTCGTAAGGTGCCGACTCGGCGGGAGTCAGGTGAGCTGCGCGACGCGTTACCTCCATCTTGGACACGACGCTGGGGGCGCTCACGGGGGCGTGCGCGGTCACGGGCTTCTTCTTCTCGTGCTTTGACTTTGACTGGCTCCGGTCGACCTTGGCTTTGGCGGACTGGGCTTGCTTGCGAGCTCTCTCCTCCTCGCGGCGCGCTCGACGCTGCTCGCGAACGGTTTCGTCGACGACCTTGGGCGACAGGAGTGACGCTTGACCGATGGTTACTTCAATCTCGGGCAGGGCGAGTGCCTCGTCTTCAGCGAAGATCTGGCGACAATGCGGAGCCGCCGGAAAATCGTGACCGATGGCGAAAGCGAGCACCGCCACGAGTTCGTCGTCACTCACCGACTCACCGCGCAGCGACGCAATGACCGTCGTCAACTGCTCGTAGGTCGGCGTCTCGGCGTGTTCGCCCAGGGCCTCAATGATCTTCTCGAGGGGCTCCATCGAGAGAAGTTCGAGAACACCTGATACGGCGTCGATGGGTGCACCCGCGGCGAAGGCGGCGACGTCGCGCTTCTTCTGCAGTGACCGCAACGGCACGGCGACTACGGCGCTCAACTTGGCGCCTTGGAGCTGCAAGGCGTCGACCACGTGCATGACGGACTCGCCATCGATCTTGGCAATGGCGCGACGCATCACGTCGTGGGGGCTCGCGGTCAACAACGGCATGGCATTCCTACTTCGCGTGGTTCAGGCAACGACTTCGAGCTGCGGCTTGGAGTTCCCTTGATTCGCCGGGGCGACCAAAGACACCCATCCACTGTACCGAGGAGGAAGACAGTTCCTGAATCGGCTAATTGATGGCGCGGGTCGGAATCGGGTGCGACCACTGAATGGTTGCCGCAACTTGAATGCCCGAAGGGAAGTTGATCAGCGTCGGATTGCCACCCACCATTGCATCACAGGTGCCGGTAACCTCGAAGGGACCCGCCGATATCGCTGTCCTCGCCGTTCCCACGTACAAATTTGCCGCAAGTGGCGACGTGTTGTCCGCACCGGTGCCGCTCCACGTCGGAGTGGCGGATTGGGCCGTGGAGGCTCGATCTGGCGCCCAAGACATTAATCGGACGAATGCGCCATACAGAATAGGACGATGGACAATTCAATCGACGTCAAGTTATATCGCAGCGAGTCCACTCGGATAATTGGCGGCGTTCTGACTTTCTTCTTTGTGTTGATCTTCATTGTTGGTATCCAGGGTCTTAATGGCGGAATCCATGGATCATCTGCCATCAAAGCAGTCTCTTTCGTAGTGATGTTGATTGCAGTGCTCGGAGTCATATGGAGTCTGTTCTGGTTTGCGCAAATGGCTGTCATTACTTCCGACCAAGGCATTGTTGTTAAGAACTGGTTTCGGCGAGTCTTCATTCCATGGGATGACGTCAAGGGGTTTAGATTCGGAAATACCATTGACGATCTTTCAATTCGTGAGCAGTTCAACTCGCCATACCTTCAGTCGTACGTCGTCATGAATGACGGGCGGCATTTGGTGTTGAGCGGCTTGACCGCAATAAGGATTAACAGGGCCGAAAGTAGGCGGCGCGTGCAGGTGTTGCTCGACAAGTTGGAAGGCGCGCGACTTGGCTACCCTCGCGGCAAATGAAGGACTTGTCAGCGGAAGTGCGCGACTATACCCTCGCCTTGGTCTCGCATTCGCTGGGCCGATGTGCACATTCTTCGACTAGCGAGTTTCACCTTGGCTGAGAACGTCCTGAATGTAGACGTTGAACCCGCTCAGCCAAGAAACTCCTAGGGCAAACCATCCAGACCTCGATTCGAAATCAGTCTGGCTCTTGAATTTCGTCTCACAATCGAGCGAGATTGCGCCTCATCTCGTTCGGTCTTGAAGCGGGATTTACGGATTGCTGTTGTAATCGGAGCTTTCTTATAGTGTAGGAAGTAGAAATCCGCCTTCTCCCGGATCCGTGCGAATGTTGACCACGGTATATCGGCCGTCGATGATCTGGACGTGACAGTCAGCCCTAGGTCGCTAAATGTAATTTGCTTTGTCTGCCCACTATCTACGCCCAACTTCCAAAGGCGAACTGGCTGGACGACGAAGTGCAACAGCAAGTCACCAATGACAACTGCTACAACAATGGTCGGAAGAATTATTACAGATCCGATTTGACGCCACAGAACAAGCCCGATGGCGACCGACGAGAGAACTAGCACCGAGTCCCACCGAGTCACTCTCTGGCCGAGCCTCATTGCAAGATAGAAATCTTTTCGCTCCCATTTATTTTCGTAATTGACTATTTCCACGAGTCTCCAGGGGGATTCATAAGGACCTGACAAAATCTACTGAACGGACGCAATGTATCGCCGAGTCGACCCAATATGTGCTCTACTTACCGTAATTACGAGGGTGGCCTGTTGTTCCAAGATCGTGGAGGATCAGACGTCAGATATGAGTAATCGTGTAAGTGCAATCGATATCACCACGAAGATGTTTCCTCTGGCGTTCCTACTTCTCTTTTTTAAAACGAACGTCAGCATCGACGGAGATGCACGAGTGATCCCATGGGGAGATAGTCACTACGACGTCCTTCCCGGTCAGCATGAAGTCGAGATTAGTTTTAAGTACTTTTTTAGCCGCAAGATGGGTAGCCAAAAGATCGGTATTGAAGTGGGGGAAGGAAAGACTGTCTCATTGAGATACAGGCCGTCCTTCTTAGTCACCATGCCTGGCTCAATAACAATTCATTGAGCGGGCGTTGAGTTGTAGTTTGCGTAACCGCAAATCGGCGTCGGGTGCGGTCCCTGTAACACAGCACCTGCAAACTGCATCGGGTAACTACTTGAGTAGGTGTTTTGCGACAACTACTCGCTGGACCTGATTCGTCCCTTCGTAGATCTGGGTGATCTTGGCGTCACGCATGTAGCGTTCGACGGGGAAGTCTTTCGTGAAACCATATCCCCCGAGGAGCTGCACTGCGTCGGTCGTGACGCTCATTGCAGTATCTGAGGCGAAGGACTTGGCAGCCGCTCCGAGGTAGTTGAGTTGGTGATCGGGGTCACCCGCGTCGATAGTCGCGCAGGCCGCGTAGACGAGAGCTCGCGAGGCTTCGGTGCGGATCGCCATATCAGCGAGCATGAAACGAAGACCTTGCAGTTGGGCGATCGGGGCGCCGAAGGCTTTGCGCTGCGTCATATACCCGGCGGCGTAGTCAATGGCTGCCTGGGAAATGCCCACCGCCTGGGCGCCGATCGTCGGGCGCGAGCGGTCGAGCGTGTGCAAGGCGATGCGAAAGCCCTCCCCTTCTTCACCGATGCGGTGCGACAGCGGCACGCGTACGTTGTTGAAGACGACTTCACCCGTGGGTGAGGCGCGAAGTCCGAGCTTGTCCTCGTGCTTGGGGAACTGCACGCCCCACTCCTTCTCTACGAGAAAGCACGTAATACCGTGACTCTTCGCCGAGGGTTCAGTACTGGCGAAGACGGTGTAGGTATCTGAGACGCCGGCATTGGTGATCCAGTACTTCGAGCCGTTCAAGACGTACTCGTCGCCGTCGCGCTCCGCACGACAGCGCATCGCCGCCACGTCGGAACCGGCGTCTGCTTCGGACAGGCAGTAGCTCGCCTGGGCGGTGCCCGCNNGGCAACATGCCGAGCTTGGAGATCAGCCAGGTGACTGACGTCGACGCGCATCCGCGGGCTAGTTCCTCGGCGACCACGGCCTGGGTCACCATGTCGGCGTCGGCGCCACCGTATTGTTCGGGGATCCACAATGCCGGTAGGTCCATCTCGACACAGGCGTCCCAACTGTCGCGAGGGAATTCCTGGTCGCGGTCGTAGCGCGCGGCGTGAGGCGCAATGCGGTCGTCGACGAAGACCTTGAGCACATCTCGAAAAGCCCGCTGTTCCTCATTCAATACGAAACTCACGCGGGCTCCTCTTTGAGTCGGCTAGGGCTGGGGGAAAAGCTGTTCCTCGGAGACGGCGTCGACGAAGCGACGCTGGGTGGCGTAACTGTGGGCGATACCCGCGAAGTCGGCCGTGGTGTCCGACTCGTGGGTGCGCAGTCCAAAGTGGTCCAGTGCGGCGCGCACGTCGTAGACGGTCGGTCCGCGACCGGCGAGGCTCGCGCGCTTGGCGGCCACCAGTGCGATTCCCACCACCAGGTCGTGGTGGTCGACACCGTCGATGTGCAGGTTGGCGCACTCTCGCTCGGCCAACGTCAACGCGAAGCCTTCACCGGGGGCTTGCGTGCCGGTACCGGCACTGGTGGGCACGTGTCGTAACAGGCCGACTTTGGGGGTGCGGCCAATCTCGGGAGTGGTCGTCGACACGGTGGGACGTACTTCCCCACTGCGCGGCACGGGCGAAAAGGTCGGCTGCGTCACGCTTTGAGACTACCCGCCAGGGCCCTAGACCCTCGTCAGCCAGTTCTCGTACTGGGGTAGTTCGCCGCGCACGGCCTTGAAGTAGGTAGCCTGCACGGCCTTGGTGATCGGCCCCGGGGTGCCGTCGCCGACCACGCGGTCGTCCACCGAACCAATCGGCACCACCTCTGCGGCGGTGCCGGTCAAGAACGCCTCGTCGGCAATGTAGAGGTCGTCGCGGCGCAGCGCCTCGAAACTCACCCGGTAGCCGAGGTCGTTGGCGATCGTGACGACGCTGTGCAGGGTGATGCCCGTCAAGGCACCAGCCTCTGAGGGCGGGGGCGACATGATCAGACCGTCGCGCACCACGAACAGGTTCTCGCCGGTGCATTCCGAGACGCGCGCGTCGGGGCCGAGCATGATGGCCTCGTCGTAGCCCGCCTTGATGGCCTCGACCTTGGCGAGGGTGGAGTTGACGTAGCCGCCCACGGTCTTGGACGCCGTAGGCATGGCGTTGGGCGCGTGACGAACCCAGGAGGAGATCTTCATGCGCACGCCGTTCTCGAGACCGTGGTCGCCCAGGTAGGCGCCCCAGGGCCACGCGGCGATGGCGACGTTGACCGGGCAGTTGAGCGGGTTGATGCCCATCTCGCCATAACCCAAGTACACGAGCGGACGCAGGTAGCAACCGTCGGGCAAGTCATTGACGCGCACCACCTCGACGCAGGCGTCGATGAGCTCCTCGAGCGTGAAGGGCACGTTGATCATCAAGATCTTGCAACTGCGCATCAGGCGCTCCATGTGCTCACGCAGACGGAAGATCGCCGGACCCGAGGGCGTCTTGTAGGCGCGAATGCCCTCGAAGGCCCCGGTGCCGTAGTGCAGGGTGTGGGTCAAGACGTGCGTCGTGGCCTTGTCCCAGTCGACGAGTTGACCGTCCATCCAGATCTTCTTGGTGGGGGTGATGGGCATTTACAACCTCTCTAACAATTGAGCCGTGATTCCTGACGTTCCGAGAATCGAGGCGTCACCTTGAAAGTCTCTCACTGCGGCCGCGATGCGCGCAGCCGCTTCGTTCTCGCCCAGGTGCTCGAGCATCAAAACCGCCGAGGAGACGGCCGCGAGCGGATTGGCTCGATTGGTTCCGACGATGTCGTGGGCCGCGCCGTGCACGGGCTCGAACAGCGACGCGCCCGACTTCGTAGGGTTGATGTTGCCGCTGGCGGCGAAACCGATTCCTCCGGTCACCGCACCGGCCAGGTCCGACAAGATGTCGCCAAACAAGTTGTCGGTGACGATCACGCTGTAGCGCTGCGGGTCCTCCACGAGGTAGATGCACGCGGCGTCAACGTGGTTGTAATCCACCTCGACCTGCGGGTACTCCTTCTTGACCTCGGCGACGACGCGCGACCAGAGGTCGCCGGCGTAGATGAGCACGTTGGTCTTGTGTACGAGGGTCACCTTGGGTCGCGCGGCGCGCGCCGCGTGATCGAAGGCGTAGCGCACGCAGCGCTCGACGCCGAAGCGAGTGTTGACCGATCCCTGGGTGGCGACTTCGTGGGGCGTGCCGTAGCGCAGGACGCCGCCTTCGCCGGCGTAGGGCCCTTCGGTGTTCTCGCGCACAATGGCGAAATCGCAACCCTCGGCCAGTGAGCCCTGTACGGCGTGAAAGGGTCGAAAGTTGATGTAGAGGTCCAGGCCAAAGCGCATTCGCAGCAACAAGCCACGCTCGAGAGTTCCCCCGGGGATGCGCGTGTCACCAATCGCCGGGCCAATCGCGCCGAGCATGATGGCGTCAAAGCCACGAAGCCTCTCCAGCGTCGCATCGTCGAGCACGAAGCCATCACGCAGATAGCGCGCCGCACCCAGGTCGAACTCCTTAGTCGTGAAGGAGACACCGGCGGCTCGTACCACCTCGAGGGCGGCGCCCGTCACCTCGGGACCAATACCGTCGCCGCCAATCACGGCGATCGAGTGAACTCGCTGAGTCATACGTTCTCTCCTTTGTTGTACCCATTTTGCCCGGCGTAGCAGTGGGCTGGCAAAACCACCTACCTCGTCCGGGGAGCGACTCGGTAGAATTAGAACTTCTGCTCTAGTGGGGGACGGACCATGGCGATCGAAATTCATCGCATCACACGAGAAACTCTGGACAAACTCCGCGCGGAGTACCACCACCTGACGACCGTCGGGCGCACGGATATAGCGCGCATCATCGAGTCCGCCCGACTCCTGGGCGACCTGAGCGAAAACGGCGACTACCACGCCGCCAAGGACGAGCAGGGCAAGATGGAGTCGCGCATCCGCCAAATCGACAACGTGATCCGCAACCACGAGCTCGTGGAGCGCGACGAGCACGCCGGGGTCGCCCAGCACGCGTCGATCGTGCGGATCGTGTACGAGGGTGACGCCGACGAGGACGTCCAGGAGTTCTTCATCGGATCGATCGAGGAGAAGCCCGAAGGGGTGCTCGTCGCCTCGCCCACCTCGCCGCTGGGTTCGTCGTTGCTGGGCCACGCCGTGGGCGACCTGGTGCAATACGAAGCGCCGTCGGGAGTGCTGCGCGCCAAAATCGTGGGGCTGCGCTAAATGCCGGGACGTACCCTCTACGAAAAGATCTGGGACGAGCACCTCGTCGCCGCGCCCGAAGGCGAGTCGGCCATCATCTACGTCGACCTGCACCTGGTGCACGAAGTCACTTCACCCCAGGCCTTTGACGGGTTGCGCCTCAACGGTCGGCGCGTGCGCCGCCCCGACCTGACTCTGGCGACCGCCGACCACAACGTGCCCACCGATCCCCTCTCGGTGCCCGTGAAGGATCCCGTGTCCCAGCGCCAACTCGAAGCCCTCGAGGAGAACTGCGCGGAGTTCGGCATCACGGTATTTCCTCGCGGACACGAGAATCAGGGCATCGTCCACGTCATTGGACCCGAACTGGGGGTGACCCAACCGGGCATGACAATCGTCTGCGGCGACTCGCACACCTCAACCCACGGGGCGTTTGGCGCACTGGCCTTCGGCATTGGTACCAGCGAGGTCGAACACGTCCTCGCGACGCAAACTCTCCCCCAGCAGCGCGCCAGGACCATGGCGGTCGTCGTCGAGGGCCGCGCGCCCGAGGGCGTCACCGCCAAGGACATCGTGCTCGCCATCGTGGGCACCCTAGGCACCGGTGGTGGCGCGGGCTACGTCGTGGAGTATCGCGGTCAGGCAATTCGCGACCTCTCGATGGAGGGTCGCATGACCCTGTGCAACATGAGCATCGAAGCCG
>PLEI01000099.1 GCA_003136415.1 Acidimicrobiaceae bacterium
CGCTTGGGCTTGCCCACTTCACGTGCGCAGAGTTCCGCCAGCTCATCGGCGTGCTCGCGGATCTTGGCGGCGACTTGACGCATGAGTGCGCCGCGCTCACGAGGCGACATGTCGCGCCAGCCGTCCTCGTAGGCCCGGCGCGAATCAGCGACGGCCCGGTTCACGGTGTCGACACTGGCATTGGCCACTCGAGCCAGGGGTCGAGCGGTTGCGGATTCGAGCACTTCAAAGGTATCGGTCTCGCCTTCGATGAAGGCGCCCCCGATGAAGGATCCCCACACGGGCCGCGCCGCCAACAATGCATCGGTGGCCGGCGCGGCGCGCCCCCTCGCGTCAAGAATCGTCATATGTCATCCCCCCACACAAAGTTGACTAGACCTCTGAAGTTAGTCACGTTTCGTGCGAGGCACGACGTCTCGAGGGGTGAGAAAAATTCATGGCCGACGATTACTCGTCGGCGTACCTCGCCACCGTGAAGGCAATCGTGGTCGGCACACTGACGCCAAAGACCACGAGCATCCCGGTCACCAGCGCCAGCGACGTGCCGCTCGTGTGATTGCGGATGAAGGAAAACTCAATCAATCCGGCCTCGAACACGTACGCCAGCAATGCCCACTTGAAGACCTTGGCGAACGTCGACCACGCGAAGTTGCGCAGTCGGGTGAAGATCACGACCACCGCCAGGAGCAGCAGTACCGCGAGCCCCAAGAGGGCACCCGCGACTTCGAGCGGCGCCCGTCGCGGCGCGTAGGAGGCCATCAGGATGCCGCCGACGATGACGGGANNCGGTGTAGATGAAGCGCTTCATTAGTCGTCCGATGCGCTCACCATTGGGCACGGGCTTGTTCATTTCGAAGAGCACCGCGATGTTGGCGGGCTCCAGAATCCCCAGCGCAACGACGGCCATGACGCCCACTACGCACATTGAGGCAATCAGCCAGGGGTGATTAGGGCTCGACGAGCTCAAGTTGCCGAGCTGGCGTGCAATCTGAAAACCCGATCCCAAGTTCATCGTCACCACGGTCGGCATGATGATGACCATCGCCGGCATGAACTTGGACGCAAATTCCGCGCGCGCGGGGATTGACAGTCGACCCATGATCGGACCGAGGACGAGGCCGACGAAAAGGTCAATGCCGGTCCATAACCCTCCTCCCGCGACGTGGGCGAACATGAGCATCCATTTCCAGTTCGTCGCAATGGCGACGAAGACGAACACCACGGCAACGGCCGCGAAGGGGAGACCCTTGAGTGGAACAATTTGAATCTTGGGACGATCAAGTGGTGGCCCGTGGTGCTCAGATACGGCAGTATCAAGTACGTCGGCCATCAACATCCCCTTTGGTCGGCCCAGCGCTTGAGCGAATAGTAAACCCGCGTCGTGCCAATTGCAACAACTTGATAAGGGGTTTTATCAATTCTCGCGACGGTGGGGAGCCGTCAGATGACCGACGCGCCGACGTGTTCCCACGCTGCGTCGAACTGCTCGCCCCAACCGAGCAGGACGCGTTCGTGATCAGCGCGAACAAACTCGAGCGTCGTCGCGCCGGGCACCAGGACCCAGGCGTTCTGCGGCACTAGCGTGCGCGCCACGCGCCACGCCGAGGGCGCGCCGATAAAGACCACGTCGGCGCGGCGCACTCGCTGGCGCGCCTCGTCGTCAAGCTCGACGGGCACCGTCTCATAGCACTCGACGAGCACGGGATGCAGTTGACGCGTCGTCAGGTCGGCGAGTAATTCGTCGCGCCCGCCCACCGCGCCGAGCAGCAGCACCGGGCCCCGGGTGATGAATGACGCGAGGCCGAGCGCCGGGCCCGACGACTCGTGCGTCACGCTCACTCGCTCTCGGGCCAGCATCTCAGTGGTCGCGGAACCGACGCTCAGGACCTCGTACGGATTCATCATCGCCTCGAGGGCGGAGCCCACGTAACTCTGTGTGCGGGCACTGGTGACCACCAGCGAGCAGTACGACCCGAAGTGTGGCGACTCGCGTATCTCTTCGCCCACGACGTGGGGGTCACGAAACGTTGTCATCGTGAGTGGCGTCTCGACCACCTCAGCCAGACGTGCGACCAAGCGGCGCAAATCCTCGTTGCGACCGCGCTCACGAGTGAGGGCGACTAGCACGTCAGCTCCGCCAACCCGGCAGTGACGCGCCGTCGAGATCGTCACGGAGAAATCGCGCGAGTGACACTCCCAGCGCCGCGGGGTCGCGTCCGGTGACGCGGTGGCGAACGCTGCGACTCCCGTCGTAGGCAATCATCAGTCCCGACACGCTGAGTGAGCCCGACCCCCACATCGCGAAGGCGCCGGCGGGCACCGAGCAGCCGGCACCGAGTTCGCGCAAGAACGCACGTTCCGCGGCCAGCGCCTCGAAGGCGTCGAGGTCGTTGAGGGCGGCGAGAGAAAGCGCAGCGTCGTCATCGTCGATCCGCGTCTCGAGGGCGAGCGAACCCTGGCCGACCTGGGGGACAAACCACTCGGGATCCAGACGCTCGGCGGCGCGCGAGCTCTCGCCCAGCCGCTCGAGAGCCGCCGCGGCGGCCACCACCGCGTCGATACCGTCACGCTCGGGGGCGGCGAGTCGGGTAGCCATATTGCCGCGCAGTTCCACGATGTTCAGGTCCGGCCGGCGTTCGAGCAATAGAGCTCGCCGACGTGGCGAACCCGTAGCGACGGTCGCACCCGGTCCGAGACCGGCGAGCGAGCGCCCCACGAGAACGTCGACGGGATCGCGTCGCTCGGGTACGCACGAAAGACTCAAGCCCTCCGGAGTCGTACTCGGCAGATCCTTGGCCGAGTGCACCGCGACATCGGCGTCGCCGCGCAACAGCGCACGCTGCACCTCGAGCGTGAAGACTCCTTGTCCGCCCAAGCTCGACAGTGACACGTCGGTCGTGGCGTCGCCGCTGGTGTCGACCAGGACCAACTCCGAAACAATGTCGAGGGCGAGGAGGCGCTCTTGAACGTAGCGGGCCTGCAGCAGCGCGAGGGGCGAACGTCTCGTCGCGAGTCGCACGCTCATCAGATATCGAACAGGGTGCGAACGGCCTCCGAGAGCCGCGCACCTTGATCGGTGCCCGCCGACTCCTTCAGGGCCGTCGTCGGGCGATGCGCGATCTTCGCCACCACCGAACGCACGACCGAGCGCAATACTTCACCTTCGGAATCGCCCAGGGCCTCAATCTCCGAGGACCGCCGCTGTAACTCCGCGGCGACGAGGGAGTCGAAGTGGGCGCGCAGGTCCGACACGATGGCGGCCGCTCCGCGAGCTCGCTGATCCTCGAGATACTTCTCGACGTCGTCGGCCACGATGGCCTCGGCCGCCGTCACGGCGTCGCGGCGATCATCGAGGGCCCGGTTGACCCGCTGGTGCAGTGCGCCGATGTCAAAGCGCTCGACGCCCGGAATCGAGTCCACGTCGCGCGCCACGCCGCGCGGCACCGCGAGGTCCATCGCCAATAACGGCGTCGTGCGCCCCGAAAGAGTCTCCACGGTGATGAGTGGCTCGGGCACTTCCACGGCGACCACCGCCACGCGGGCGCCGCGAAGATGCTCGTCGAGCTGCGACAGCGGCGCCACACTGACGCGCTCGTCGGAGAGAATGCGGCGAAGGTCTTCGGCTCGCGAGAGGGTGCGATTGCAGACGACCACGTGGCCGATTCCCTCCGAGGACGCCAGCAGGCTACGCACCACACCACCCGCCAACTGGCCCGCGCCCACGACCACGACGGTGGAGCCGGCGGCTTCGCCGCGCAGCGATTCGAGCGTCGCTTCGACCGCGGCGTGGGCGAAGCTGGTGGTCCCGCGCGCAATGGTGGTCTCGTTGCGCACCCGACGTCCCGAGGTGAGAGCCTTTTGAAAGAGGTCAGTCAACATCGGCCCCGCGACGTGTTCGTCGCTGGCGAGTTCGAGCGCCCGACGAAGTTGGCCCAGCACTTCGAACTCACCGGGCACTACCGAGCGCAGTCCCGCCGACACCGAGAAAAGGTGATTGGCCACACCGCGGTCAAAGTGCACGCTGAGGTGCTCTTCGAATTCGGCGGCGGGTAGGCCCGTCACTTCCGACAAGGTGGCCGTGATCTCGTCGATGGCCCCGTGGAACCGGTCGATGACCGCGACCACTTCGGTACGCAGGCACGTGGAGACGAAGACGGCTTCGTGGATGTTGCGGTGGCTCACCAGGGTGCGAAGGACCTTGACCCACTCGTGTTCGAGGACCGTCGCTCGCTCGAGGAGGTCGAGGCTCGCGTGTTCGTGGTCGAGGCCGACCGCAATCAGTGCCATGTTGCTCGCCTCACCCCAGTGATTCTACGGCGTACGCAGCGGGTTGGTCGCGGCGATCCCGAGAGAGTGCAGGAGTCCCCCGCCCAGGGGACCAGTGCCGTTATTGAGGTGGTACATCAGGATTTGCAGCTCGATCGAGAAGTCTACGTAGTGCACCGCGGTCCCGAGGGGAACGTTCAGCACCTGCGGGGCGAAATTGAGCAGGGCGTGAACGTCAGCCGCGACGAGCTGATCGGCGACTGCCTGGGCGGCCTCGGGGGGGACGCAGATTACGCCAACGGTGGCCGAGACCATCTCCTCGTCGATCGAACGAACCACGTGACCGGCCAGTACGGTGCCGACAATGTCGGGATCACTGTCGTAGAGCGCCGCCAGATTGGCGCCGCGAATCAGGAAGTTCGACGAATTGACCAGAGCTCGACCCAGGTTGCCCAGTCCCACCACCACCACTTTGTAGGAGCGGTCGTGCCCCAGGGCTTGGCCGATTCGCTCGACGAGCACGTCGACTTCGTAGCCCGAACCGCGCGTGCCCAGTGAGCCGAGGCCCGCCAAGTCGCGTCGCACGGTGGTGGCGGTGACGCCGGCGAGTTCGCTGATTTGACGTGAGTCAATGCTCGTTTCACCGCGGCGCTGCCAGCCCTCGACGATGCGCTGGTAGACGGGCAGGCGCGAGATCGTGGGTTCAGATAGCTTTCGAGGCCGCAGACGGGAGGACGCCATCGCCTAACGCTAGCGAATCAACGTAAGAATTGGTAAAGCCTTAACGACCTAACTGGCGCGAACGCTCCGCCGCCGCGGCAACGGCCTCCAAAAAGGCGGCCCGTACGGCGCGCCCCTCGAGCATGCGCAGACCCGCCGCCGTGGTGCCACCAGGGCTCGTCACCTGGGCGCGCAACTCCTCGGGCGACTCTCCCGACTGCGCCAGCAAGGCCGCGGAGCCTTCGAAAGTCCCCACCACCAATTGACGTGACACCTCACGCGAGAGTCCTTGGTGCACCCCGGCCTCGATCATGGCCTCGACGACCAGGTAGAAATAGGCCGGCCCCGAACCCGAGAGCCCGGTCACTGCGTCGAGGTTGCGCTCGCTCACGCGCACGACGGTTCCCACCGCGCCCAGGATCGATTCCGCCCAGTCCAGGTCGGCGGCGCTCACGTGCGATCCGCCGGCGATGGCGCTCACCCCGTGGCGAATCAGCACCGGCGTGTTGGGCATGGCGCGAACGACGGCGACGGGCACGGGGAACGTCGCTTCGATGCGCGCAGTTGAGAGACCCGCGACAACCGAGAGGACCCGCGTGACGCCACAGGCCGCTGCCATGCGCGCGACCCCTTCGGCGTAGTCGGGCTTGACGCTCACGACGACACCGGTCTCGGGGCCCACGTGTTCGAGTTCGAGCGACGCCCGCACACTGACGCCCGCGAAGCGGTCCGCGAGCACCGCACGCTGTTCGACCGCACTTTCGATGACCGCCAAGGCTTCGGGTGCGCACCACTGAGCGCTCAGTAGTCCCTCGACCAGGGCCGAGCCCATGCGTCCGCCACCGATGACAATGAGTTCAAAGGACATGGTCGTACGTTACAAGACCCCGCCGCGACGATGATCGGGCGTTGACGTCGACGGTGGGCGTGGCCGCGGGACCGTAGTTGTTCGTCCAACTCACGACGCCCGTCGACGTGTCGACGCCGCAGGCGTAGTCGTTCTCGGTGACTGCGAGCACCTTGCCCTGGCTCACCAGTTGCTGGGCGTAGATTTTCCCGCTCAAGGTGGCATTGAAAAGACTGCCGAAGGTACCACCGCCCGCCGCTGAGGGGGTGAGCAGAGGCTGGTTGGGGTACCAACCAGTAAAAGAATTATCGTTCGATGTCCGAAAGGAATCCGCCGTCGCCGGCGAGGCACCGGCGACCGCCGCGAGACTCAGCGATAGAGTGGACCACACGACGAACAAGCGGGCAATGAATCCCGCGCGCTAACGGCGTCCTCGCGACCGAGCGAGGAGCGCCTCCTACGGCACGAGCAAAAATTCTTGACATGGCGCAACACCATTAAGTAATCCCTACATCCCTCAATCAATGACGAGCAATGGCCGAGGTTTCACTCAGGCCACCCTTCGCGTGCGTAAAAAGAGAATCCTCGACGAATCCACTTGGCAACATCTTTCGACAAAAGGGCCCGTCAGGCGGTCAATCCCCTAGCACCGAACCAGACCAACTGCGATGAGCCGTTCGACGAGCGCGTCCAGGGACTCTGCGGCAGAGCGCCAGGTGTAGCGCTGGGCCAAGAGCACTGCGGCATTGGACATCGCGCTGTTGAGGTTGTCACTCACCACTTCATCCACCGCGTCGGCCCATACCTCGGCGTCACGCTGGGCAACAAGTTGACCGTTGACCCCTGGTTCGACGAGCGTCAAGAGTCCGCCGACGGCGCTCGCCACTACCGGCGTGCCGCACGCGGAGGACTCGAGAGCGACCAGTCCAAAGCTTTCCGAGCGCGAGGGCACCAAGGTGACGTCGGCGGCGCGCATCCACGTCGAGAGCAACTGGTGACTCTGGGGAGCCACGAAACTGACATCGTCAATGACTCCCGCTTCGCGCACGCGCTCATGGAGTTGCGCGAGAGTTGCGCTCCCGCCAGGTCCTGATGGTCCGCCCACGATGGCGAGGCTCGCGTCACGCCCACGCCCACGCAGGGTGATCAAGGTCTCGAGGGCGAGTTCGACACCCTTCAAGGCTTGGAGGCGACCGACGAACAACAACATCGTGTCGTTCTCGTCGCGTCCGAGGGCCTGACGCGCCGCTCGCTGGTCGCCCGGTGCGAAGAAGGCGTGCTGCACACCCAGGGGCACGACGTGCACGCGCTGCGGGTCAGCATTGTAGAACTCGACGAATTGGGCGGCCTCGACATCACAGCTGGCGAGTACGGCGTCGGCGCAGGCGAAAATCGCCGCCTCCTGGTGAGCGCGGTCTTCGGACTCTCCTTCAAAATGATCCGCCTTCACCCGCTCGAGGGTGTGAAAGGTCATGATGAGCGGGAGATTCAATTCGTGTTTAAGACGGTGACCGGCCAGTCCGCTCAACCAGTAGTTCGCGTGGATCGCGTCGGGCAATCCGTGGAGATCAAAGGAACGCGCCACTTCGTCGGTGAATACCTTGACGTAATCGGCGAGTTCGTGGCGCTCAAGGGGGCGGGCGGGCCCGGCGCTGATGTGGTGAACACGAAATCCGGGCTCCACCAATTGGATTGCGGGGAGGGCGGACGAATCGCGTCGAGTGAAGACGTCAACCTCGTGCCCCTGACGCGCCACGGCACTCGCGAGTTCACGGACGTAAACGTTCATCCCCCCGCCGTCGCCGGTTCCGGGCTGGGCCAGGGGCGACGTGTGATAGGAGAGAACCGCAAGTCGAGCCACGAGACGAGCCTACCGGCCAATTCCCGATGAAACTACTCAGGATTTGGCACCCTCCTTTCGGGGCTGGATAACCAGATATCGGACGCTTTTGCCCGTCACCAGGCCGAAATCGCGCGAATCCGTGCTGGCCAGTTCATTGTCGCCACGCAAGTCCAACAGTGCTCCCTGGCGTGCGACGCAACGCTTGAGAAGCCACCGCGAGGGCGCGCGCGGATCGCGCACGACGACCACGTCGCCCACGCGAACTCGCCGCCACTTTCGCAGGGCCGTCAGGCTTTCACCGGGAACGTACGTGGGCAGCATCGAGTGGCCCTCGACTTGGATGCGACGAATGAATGACTGCAGCAACCGGGTCACGTGGCTGAACGATAGACGACGGTTCTGGCTAACCTGACCACAAGAGAAATGGTCGGTACGACCCCGTCTATCGAAAGGTGAAGTTATGACGCTTCTATCCCGCATCAACAACCTGTTGGACTCGGTTTGCGATCCGCTGATCGTGTCGGCACACTGCGACCTCCCTTGTGGTGTGTACGACCCCGCCCAGGCTCGCCTCGAGGCGCAGTCGGTGAAGGCCTGCATGGAGAAGTACAACGCCTCCGACGACGGCGACTTCAAGGTCCGGGCGACGATCATCAAGGAAGAGCGCAGTGACCTCGTCAAGCACCACCTCTGGGTACTGTGGACCGACTACTTCAAGCCCGCCCACCTCGAGGCGCACCCCAACCTGCACGAACTTTTCTGGACGGCAACCAAGACCGCCGGCGACGCAAAGAGGACCAACGACGTTGCGGTCGGCGACAAGCTCCTCGCCGAGATCGACGCCATCGCAGAGATCTTCTGGGCCACCAAGAAGTAATTAGCGCTCACCGCAGTACGAATAACCCCGGTGGCCATCGGCCACCGGGGTTATTCGTGTCTCGGCGCGTGGATAACAGCCCGTAGGGGGCATCGTCACAGGAAACTCCAATACTTCTCTTATCGAACTTTGTCAAACCTTTGCCAAAAGACTCAGGCCTACCTCATGGTCCTCTAATTTCCATCTCGTTAGATGGATGCGAGGAGGAAAGTTGGTGTGAAGGACACGCCGACGAACAACAAAATGAACATCTATCTACTGAACATTCCATTCGCAGTTCTCGGCGTGGCTATCGCCATCGTGCCGCTCATCATCGGCATGAAGCACGAGGCTCGCACCGAACCCGACGACATCATCCCGCCCGCGGTCGCTTTTTCCACGGACCATAGCGCGAAGGAGCTGGAAGTCGCTGCATAGTTCGTAGCGGGCGCGTGAACACGAAACAATGCGTTCGACGTAGAAACAGTGGACACGCCAAGGTGCCGGCAGGGAGACCTGCCGGCACCTTTGTCACGAAATATAACTATGCGAGTTCGGGGTGCGCCGGGCAGTTGGCGAGCAATGGTGTGGTGATGAGTTCGGCCTCGTCGATGGGTGCCTGGCACACCTGACACGACCTATAGTTCCCTACGCGCAAGCGTTCAAGCACGCGGTCCACGTCATTGAGGGTGGTTTCAATGGCGGCGACGGATTCGTTGTTGAAGTCAGTCATTGCGTCAACGATACTTCGGCCAACCTTCGTTCCATTTCCCATACGCAGTTAACACCGGACGTTGGCCAACAATTGATGTCCCCGTGGTCACAGATTCATTCCAGTTGATCAGGAAATTAGTCGGCCCCAAAAAATTAGTCTTCAAATACCGAGTTGGCACCGACGGCAGAAATAACGTGGCACTAAGTCCGTAATTTTGGGTGCCAGTGTCAGTACGGAGTCCGAGAACGGATGATCCAGACCGGCATCGAAGGTAACGAAGGGAGTGAGTGATGCTCATCAACAAAATGGGAATTGAGTCTGACGACGAGATTGTCGAACTTGATCGTCGCAGAGAAATTCCGGACCCCAAGAATCGAGTGACAATGACGATGCTCCTACAAGTGGCCATGGCCGCTGTGCCCCGATCCGAACTTCTCGCTGAGCCCCCCAAGCCTTCTTCTCCGATTTCAGCTTTGGGTGCAGTGCCGATACTGGCAGCGAATACAGAAGCCTCGCGCACCGACGCGGCGTAGATCCTTCTCAATCGCAGCAAATCAGGGCAGCTTGTTCGAGGGTGCGGGTTCGCGTCGGCCCACCATCGCCGGCGACCGCGTCCAATCGAAAGACGCTCGAAGTGCTTAACGCCACCAGAGCCGTGACGCTCTAGATATGGTGAATGCGTGGGTCGTCGGACGAGCCGAGCCCGATTCCAAATTGAGCGGACGATGTCCATTTTTAGAAAGTTCAGAAACTGGTCCCCCGCAAGAAATGGAGCAGCACTACTCGCGGCCGGAATCGTTCTGACAGGTTGCGGTACTCCCAACATCGCTTCGTCGACAACTACCTTGACTAGCAGCCCTATCGCAGCAACGAGCCTCCCGGCAAGTTCGCTGTGTGGGACAGACGGCGAATCCGTCCAGCAATCCTTGAATGGCGATTTTTCGGGTTGTTTTCGAGTGCCCGATCTCCAAAGTTCCGCTTTGAAGGTGGCGCTCCAGACATATCTATTTGGTGGGACCACGGCTACGAATGCCTCGACCACGACGGTCTCACCTCCCGCCGGCCTTGGAAGCGTCTCATTGTTGCTGGGTTCAAAGACTGCCACGCCCGGAGAGAATGTCGTCATAACTGGTCACTTCCTCAGTCACCCTCCATCTCCCCAACAGCGACAGACCCACTTGACTGTCTGTTGGGACGGTTGTCAGACGGGATTGCAAGAGCCGGGTGCTCCAATTCACTGGTCGTCATCCACCACGTTTAGCGTGAATCTGGCGGTGCCCGAAACGGCGTGGCTCACTATTCGCGGTGGTGCGATTTCGGCCCATGCGCTCGAGTCGGGCAACTATCAAGTCGGCATTCAGTGCATCGAAGCAACCTCGGGGTGCGGCCTCGGCCCCGCCGACGCGCAGGCGACGATTCAATTGGATGCGCCCAGACCCTCGAGGTGCCTCACCGGTGAATCATGTGAGACCATGAATCTCAGCACATCTAAAGCCCGGCCCGGCGACGTGATTTACTTCAGGGGTTGGGCGCCACTTCAGACCATCATCGGCCAACCTTCTGGCTTCTCACTAGCACTCACCAAAGGGTCCGCGGGGCAAAGCTACCCCGCTCTCTCGTACGCTCGAGATCCAAATGCCGGTGCTTACGACGTGGTGTTGGCCCCTCGCGTTGTGCAATTAACCCCGAGCGAGACGTGGGCCGGTTTGGGCCGGGTGCCCTACCTCTCGTCGACGTTCGCCGGTCCATCCGCGATCCAGCCGGTGAGCAATTCAAACCTGATTGCCTGGTGCCCCTTGTCGGGACTCGATATTACCGGCGGCCCTGCGTTGATCCGCGTCCCAACTGCAGGCGTAGCGGCGGCACTGCGCGGCACGAATCTCAGTCTCACTTCGCTCCCTTCGACCGATCCTCCGTGCTCTTCAGTGCTGCTCGATCCCCGCTTTCGCCACAGTGTTTACGCCTCCTTCAATACCGACGTCGATCACAGTGCCCCTCCCCTCTTTTTTGCAGGCCTCTATACGACGAACGAGGGAGCCACCTGGCGTAACGTTCCCACCCCGCGAGACATGTCAGTGGATGATTTTGGGGGGTTCATCAAAAGCGGATTTGACGTCGAGGCGCTCTTTTTCGACGTCAACGATAACAACAGTCAGTTCCCACCGGGCACCAGCCACGGCCTCGTTTCGGCTGAAGTGACGTCGAACGGCGGAGCCAGTTGGGCGGCCACCACGCTCGGATGTGCGATCATCGGACCCTGCACAACTTTCGGTCCTTATCAGGCGGGCCACTGTGCCATGAACCCCTCGCCGCAATCCCTGCTACAGGGTCCGGCGGGCGCGATCGCCACCTCGGGCGTCACGTGGACCACAACTTTTTGGTCGGCGACGGTGGACAGTTGCTGGTCCCCACAGTTGGTCGTGACTTCACTCCACGATTTGATGCTCCTGGATCCCTTATCGCAATATCCACTCATGCAATCGACCAATTCAGGTCAAACGTGGACTTCAATAGCGCTTCCCCAAATCACTGCTACGAACTTCGGCCCAGGTTCGATTCAATTGGGCAACTCCCTCCTGATCGCCACGGACGGATCACTGTTTTCGGTGGTATCCGCAGCATCCGGCCAGCGACAAGGGCTTTTTCGCCTCAATCCCGGGGCGACGGAGTGGTGCCAAGTGCCAAAGGTCATTGGCGGTAATCCGTCCACGAACATCGTCGGGTCTATGCGAACCAGTGGGGCGGACTTGATGTGGACCCAGACCACCTATCCCAACAGAGAAAACCCAACTTTGAGCCTTCACGTTGTACCACTTTCAAGTTTGCGTTGTTAGTCCCTTTTCGTGGAACACGAAATAGCACACGTCACTTCTAATCAGCGACTAGAAAAGCATGGTCCACGCATAAATTCGCCACTCGGATTGTGCAAGTCGGCCCGGCTACGTGGCTGCTACTCGGCGCCGCTAGATTTCCCGCCTTCTTCAGGGCGAATCAAACTCTTCCCTGGCTTGCCTCGAAGAAGAAACGTTGAGCAGGCCGTCCAAATCGTAATCAAGATAAGCCAAATCATGATTTGGGCGCGGGCGTTGGGGTAGAAACCGGAGAAAGCCACACGCCCACTCATTGGTGAGTAAAACGGCGAGATCAAATTTGAACCGCTCCAGGAACCTCCAGACGTTAACCACGGCCCGCCCACCAAGACAACGGCACCGAGCGCAACATCAGTACCGCGCGCTGGCCCAGATTCATCCTTCGATTCCGCATTGTCGCAATGCAGTGAACGATGGAACCGCAGTTCATTTGGACAACATTCAAACAAGGGGACGCTGCGGCTTTGTCAGAGTGTCCGCTTCCTCGATCGACACCAATTTCAACTACTTCTCACTTCGCCACTGCATGGTTCCAGATCTTTCAGGTAGGTCCTCCGCCTTGCGGCAAACGATAGGCGGGCCAGGGCTCGCTCCGTTCGAGCGAGGCGGACGCCCCCTCCACGTCTTTCTCATTGCGTCGCCGAGGAATTGCGGTGAACCCCACCCGACACTTTCACTTCCCCGTCGCGGATGCCATCGTTACTTACCGGCGAGCTGATATGCCCCCGGTACAATGCGGGATGTCGTCTCTATCGTCCGCACGTGAGGTCCTGTCGAATCGACAATTCGCCCTGCTGTGGAGCGGCCAGACGATGTCGCAATTAGGTGATGGCGTTCTTTCGGTCGCGCTGCCCTTGCTCGTTCTGGCAATAACGCGGAACGCCACCGATCTCGGACTAGTTATCGCCGCGCGACTGGTCCCCACGGTGGCATTCCTCTTGCTGGGAGGCGTCGTCTCTGACCGTGTGTCGCGACGGCTCGCGATGCTCACGTCTGACGCCAGTCGTGCACTGATCACATTATCGATGGGGGTGCTCGCCCTTTCCGGATCACTCAACTTCAGCGAGTTGCTCGTTGGCTCAATACTGTTTGGCGTCTTCGACGCCCTGTTCTACCCTGCCTCGACCGCGTTGCTCCCGGAATTGGTGATGGCGGAACAACTCACTTCCAGCAATTCGCTGAGTCGCTTCTCGGGTGCGCTCGCGGGCGGGCTCATTGGTCCAATCGTGGGCGGAGTCATCGCTTCCACCATCGGGACCTCGTGGTCGCTCGTCATTGACGCGGGGACTTTCCTTGTTTCAGCGGGATCTCTTCTCGCGATGCGCTCCACCCCGCGACCAGAGTCGTCGGGTCAGTCGATGGTGGGAGAGATCAGAGAGGGTCTGTCGTACTGTCGAAGGACGCCCTGGATATTCTGGACCATCGGGGTCGCCGGCTTGGCGAATGCGCTGGTTTTCTCACCATCGGCAATATTGCTGCCACTGCTCTTCAAGCGCGTTCTGCACGCCCCCAACTGGATGGTGGGCGTCGGCTTCGCGGCAGTCGGTTTGGGTGGCCTCGTCGGCGCCGCTGTCATGATCATTGTTCCCCGACCGAAAGCCCGCGTGCGAACAATGTGGCTGGCCTGGGCCGGCGCACCGATCCTCGCGGTACTTTTCGGCCTCGCACAATCCGCGTGGCTGGCGTCACTCATCGTCTTCGCAGTGGGAGCGTTGTTGATGGTTGGCAATATCCTTTGGGAGTCGCTCATGCAGTCCGAAGTTCCGAAGGAGATCCTGGGGCGCGTCTCGTCAGTTGATTGGATGGTTTCACTCGGGCTTTCTCCCGTCGGTGTGGCCATCGCGGGCGTTGTCTCCGGCATCGTCGGCATTCGCGCCACGATCATTGTTCCGGCTGTCGTCATTGGGTTGATGTCGCTCGTACCACTGCTCTTCATCCGTTCCATCACGGCTATTGATCGTCGCCCTCTCACATCGGAATCCTGAGTTCCAACTCGATTGGAATTCTGCGACCGGTGCCGACCTGGGCGAAGGGCCTCTCGCCAACTAGAGGCCGACCAACCCCTCCCTTGGTGTCGCGATGCACCACGTCAGCAATTTCCCCTAAGAATCATGGGCGACCTCGGTGAACTCGAAACGAGCGACGTTACTCTCGTACACGGGCGTGCAAATGTGTATCGTGCCAGCCGTCTTGATACTGACACTCACTCCGGAGCGTTCCTTCGAGGTCAAATCCCGCTCCTTGGGCGACGCGGCACGACGCAACATTGTGTACCGAGTGGATGAGCTGCACTCGATGAAGCCCCAATTGTCCAAATGCCCAATCACAGATCACCGTGACTGCCAGTGACGCGTAGCCCTTGGCTCTGAATTGTGGAAGCAGCCAATAGGCAATCTCGGCCGAGCCTCCGATGAAATCAATGGTTTGAAAGGCGAATCGACCAAAGGCGACGTTGTCGGACTCCTGGGCGATAGCCCAACACGCACCGGTTTCATTTTGCCACGTCGCTGTCCAGCGCCCAATGACGCGTTCGGCCTCCTGCGCGTCGAATGAATAAGGGATCCATCGCTGAATCTCGGCATCGCCGTACGCGGCGACCACTACCGGAATATCGTCGAGGGTCCACGGCCGTAGAAGGGAACGATCGTCCACCACGAGAGTCGGCTGGGGGCCGTTACTCAGTGAACCTGGAGCGATAACGGGATCGATGAGTCGGGGCATCAATCAATTATGGATGACGATGCTCAAGGAGCGAAATTGCGGAATGGACACGATGGGTTGGCGTCGTTGCGGCGGTCTGCGGCGATGGGGAAGAATTCTTTCTACCGAATGATGAAGTAACCCTCAGTGGTGAGGTGAGACGACCGTTGACGCCATGAGTTTCTTTGATTTGTTGAGCGGCGACGAGAGGGGTCACAGGTACGCGATGGTCCCCACCGTGAGTGTTGAGAACGTTGAGGAAGCACGTTCACTGCTTCACCTGGCCCGAGAAGTACTGGTGTCGCGAGCGCCCGGGATCGTCGGTGCCTTCCGTTTGGAGCACCTCCAAGGTGTGGGGATGTCGATTCTGGACTTTCCCACGAAGGAACTCGCGGAAACCGCGGCGGCGTACCCGGTACCTCCAATGCCCGGAGTCAAACTTCTGACANNAGGGGACCGTCCCAGGACCACTTCGCGACAACCAGACCATCGGCGAGGTCATTCGTGGAGTGCGAGTGAGCCGACATGGTTTGGTTCGCCCAGTGAAAGTAGTTCGTCAACGTTGATCGAAGTCGAGGGTCGTCGGGCAAAGTGGCGTCATCAAGGGCCAACGCGAAGCACGCCTCGGCGAGTTCGTCCATCTCGAGGTGCTCGCCACTGCATGAATGGATTCGAATGACCTCAGTTTCGTCGCCCAACGAGTCTGAGTAGACCGTCGGTCCACCCAGTGCCTCCGCCCAGTACGCCGCGAGACGCTCGCAATGTTCGCGGTGATAGCCGTGAGAGAAGGCGTGGCTCATGACGGGGTCGGCGAGACATCTCGCGTGCCACGCGTGGGCCAAGGCGACGAAGGCGTGCTCACCCCCAGCGGCCTCGTAGATCGACGCCATCACACCACGGCCCCGGGCGCGCGACGGTTGCCACGGCGAACGTCAACGGCTCCGGGCAGAAGAGTCACGCGGCGCCCTGGCCCCCGTAGCCGAGAGGACAGTTATTCCCGGATCCGATCGTCGAACCATTGAATGCCCACCAGTGACCGAAGAGATGACGCGCGCACTGATCGGGAAACCACCCGCCGAGTCTGCCCCAATGCTGGATGTAGGCGTACCCGCGGGTTTGGTCCAGCGTCTCGAACTCAATGTCGTAACCCACTGACGTCGTCGTGGCGCACACCTCGTAGGGAGCGTTGAGAAGACCCACCGAACCGGTGTCGACCTCTCGGCATCCCAGCGTTGCGCTGGTGAGGATCCGCCGCACCGTCGCGGGACCGGTCGTGTCCCAGCGCAAACTCGAGGGCAAAATACCAAAATAGGTCCACAGAAGCGGCACGAGACACAGGCCCACTACCGAGAACCACAACCACCTATGAGACCGTCAACAGCCCACCAATTTGAACGCGTACAACCACGCGGTGCCCGTCAGTCCCATGATCAGCGCCACCAGCGACACCGGTCCGATGAGAGTCTCTCCTGGTTGCACCAATTCTCACGCGAGAAACCCGGCGACCACATCCACCACTATCGTTGCCGCCACGCCCGCCATCGCCCAGCGTGGTCGGAGGCGAGACTCCGGTAAGGTACGGACTTCCTCGGAAATGGCAAGTGGGCTCACTATTGCTCATCTTGGCAGATGCGGGAGGCAATTGCTCACGGCTGTCGACCCGACACGAGGCACGATGTCCGAGTGATGAAGGAGAGACCCATGACCACGCCCCTCGAACTAGGCCTCGACACGTTCGGCGACCTCACCGAAGACGCCGAGGGCAATCTCAACTCGTACGCGACAGCCATCCGCGAGGTGGTCGAGCAAGCCGTCCTCGCCGACGAGCTGGGAGTTGATTTCTTCGGCGTGGGCGAACACCATCGCGACGACTTCGCCGTCTCCTCCCCCGAGATGGTCTTGGCGGGAATCGCCGGACGGACGTCGAGAATTCGTCTGGGCTCGGCGGTGACCGTAATGAGCTCGGACGATCCGGTCCGCGTCTTCGAACGCTTCGCCACGCTCGACGCGCTCTCGCACGGTCGCGCCGAGTTGATCCTCGGCCGGGGCTCCTTCACTGAGTCGTTCCCCCTCTTTGGCTACGACCTCAACGACTACGAGATCCTCTTTGAGGAGAAGGTCGAACTGTTCGCCGAGTTGCTGAAGGAACGTCCCGTCACCTGGCGGGGCACCACGAGATCGGCCCTGACGGACCAGCACGTTTACCCCACTACCGAATCGGGACACCTCACCACGTGGATCGGCGTCGGCGGGAGCCCCCAGTCGGTCGCAAGGGCCGCGCGATTTCAGATGCCCCTGGTGCTCGCAATCATTGGTGGCAACCCCGTCCGGTTCAAGCCCTTCGTCGAGCTGTACTACCGCTCGCTCGACGCCCTCGGGTCGCCGCACCTACCCGTCGCGGTTCATTCTCCCGGGTACATCGCCGACACCGACGACGAGGCGCGCGATCAGGTGTGGCCCTACATGAAAATGATGCGCGACCGAATCGGTGCCGAGCGAGGTTGGGGTCCGGTGCAGCGCGCGGACTTCGAACGCGACGCGGGGCCCGAAGGCTCATGGTACGTCGGTTCGCCCGAGACCGTTGCTCGAAAGATTGCCACCACCGCGAAGGCGCTCGGCATCACGCGATTCGACATGAAATACAGTGCCGGGCGTCTTCCCCACTCGCTGTTGATGCGCAGCATCGAGCTCTACGCCAGCCGAGTGACGCCACTCGTCCACGACATGCTCAGCTAAAGCTCTCGACTTTTTTGGCGGCTTCGACTTCTTCCCGTCCTGATTTTCGATGGATTCGGTACTGAAATCCGTGCAATGAGGGCGACGTCACCACATTAGGACTCCGGGACTTCTTCACTTCGAATTCTTGACCTCCTGGGATGTCCGCCGTGCCCTACCAGCTGTCCACATCACGGCGAGTGACCAGCGGACCAGTCGAAGCAAGCACGATGGGTCTTTCGCCCCTGACGCCGGAGCAGGATTCTCACGAAGATGGAGGTGATCGAACGTAATGGGCTTTCGAAAATCGTTGCCGCACTCGCCGAGTTCGGAGGCCCCGAGTACAAGAGGTACGTAGTGGACATCGCGAGTTCCGCTTCAGACTTCATCGCGGCGTGTAGTGACCGCGAGGTGTCATTATGACGACTGTCATCGAGGTCAATAACCTGACGAGAAGATTCGGTCGACTCACCGCGGTTGACGACGTGAGTTTCTCGGTCAATGAGGGCGAGATATTCGGTCTCCTGGGTGAGAACGGAGCCGGTAAGACAACCACCATTGAGATGTTGGAAGGATTTCAGAAACCCGACAAGGGATCGGTCATCGTTCTCGGCGAAAACCCCCGACACGGGCACCGGGAGTGGCGCGACCGTATTGGCCTCGTGCTCCAGGAGTCGGACTTCGACCCGCTGCACTCGGTCAAAGAGACGCTGACCTTGTTCGCCAGCTTCTTCTCTCACCCGAGGGATGTCGACGAAACCCTGGAGATGGTGGGGCTGACGGACAAGGCCAAGGAGCGTGTGGGGCGATTGTCGGGAGGTCAAAAGCGCCGGGTCGACGTCGCCCTGGGCATCGTGGGTCGTCCACAATTACTCTTCCTCGACGAGCCAACCACGGGATTTGATCCGGTGGCGCGGCGAGAGTTTTGGCAAGTGATCGATGACTTGCGCACCACCGGTACCTCGATGGTCCTCACCACCCACTACATGGAAGAGGCGGAGCGGTTGTGCGATCGACTCGCCATCATGGCCCAGGGCCAAATCGTGGCCGAGGGGACATCATCGGCCCTTATCAGTGCCTTTGGCGCGACCACCATTCGCTTCGAAGTCCCCCGTGACGTGGAGATGTCCACACTCTGTGCCGCCGCCGGCGCCCACTTCATTCGCCGCGACAACGTCGCGACAGTCCTCCTCGGCGACGAGTTGGAGGGCGTGTTGTTTCGACTGTTGACGTGGTCCCAATCAACCGGCACTGCGTTAAGACACCTCGAAGTTGTCCGTCCGACCCTGAACGATGTATTCCTCGGCGCCACGAGGAGTGACGAATGAGATTCGCCCGACTGTGCTTCCTGCAAGCCATCTATAACCTCAAGGCCTACCTTCGCAGTGCCCGAACTGTGGTCCTCGGCATCATCATGCCGGTGGGTCTCCTCGTCATTTTGAGCTGGGTCTTCGCGAACCAGGGAAAGATTGCCGCTGCCGCGGGCTATCCCATTAGCGCCATCACCTTTTACGCCGGAGGTCTCACCGCCTACGGACTGATGTTGGGGACGTTCACCGGTGTCATGGTCGCCGTGGTCAGCGCCCGCGAAGCGGGCTGGTTGAAGCGATTTCGCGCATCGCCCATGCCACCGGGTTCATACCTCTCTGGCCAAATCTTGTTCAACGTGCTGATCTCGATGGGTCTGGTGGTCGTCATGATGGCCATTGCGACGTTGATCTACGGCATGCACCTCCGCCTCATCTCCGTGGCCGTGATGTTCTGTTACACGATGCTGGGCGTCTTCTGCTTCACCGCCATTGCCCTCGCCATCACTCGCCTGGTCACCACACCCGAGATGGGCTCATCCGTTGGACCTTTCGTCACCATCACATTGAGTTTCACCAGCGGGGTCTTCCTTCCCCCCGACCTCTTGCCTCATTGGCTGATCAGTGTGTCGAACTATTTGCCGCTCGAACCCTTGGCCCAGTCGATGCAAACGGCGCTGGCGATCTCTTCCGGTACCGGAATTATGTATCGGCCATTCATCGTGCTGGGAATCTGGGGAGTGGTCGGTTTCGTGGCCGCGCGTTGGACCTTCACATGGCAGCCCCTAAGGAGATAACGGGCTCGCAGCCATATTCCCGACGCCGGGGTTGCGAAAGTCCGAGTTCGTCGGTTTTTCTGCCCGAAACCGTAATCGTCGGCGTGCCCCAGAAATTTCACAGGAATAATCCAGCCACCACATCCTTAGGATTGGCGCCTCGGGACTAACTTCAGGAAAACACGTCATAACAATGAACTAATCTCGGAACTCCGGGGAGTGAGCATTTCTCAATGCGAACCTCCATCCACCGAGCGGCTGGCGGATGGCGAAATGGCTATTTGTTTAGCCTTTCATGGACCACTTGGAATGCCGACCCTCCAATTCTGGAACGGATCCGGACACTGTCGATCTTCGTACGAACTCTGACAAGACAATTGCGTTGGGCGTTCAATCGAGGCGTCGGGGTTCCGTCGGGCCCCCGACACGAGCGAGCTCAGCCCTTTGCGACAACAAAGACGCAGAATGGATGCCCATCGGGATCGACGTAAACGCGAAGAGGCTCTTCAACGTCGTCCGAGCGGTCCAATTGCACCTCGCCACCGAGTGCGATAATCCGCAAGTGCACGGCATTGAGTTCTTCAAGATCATCCACTACGAGATCCAGATGCAGCTGTTGAGGCACACGGCTTGCGGGCCAAGTTGACCTCGGCAGTTCATCGACCCGCTGAAAGGCGAGACAAGGACTGCCGGAGGGGGTCAGGAGATTCAGCCACTCGCGTCCCGTCGGATCATCCTCATCAAGACCCGGCGACTCGTGTCCATCTCGGTAGACGAGCCCGAGCAACTGCCGCCAGAATTCAGCGCTGGTGCGGGGGTTGGTCGTATCAAGAACCACCTGCCGCAATCGCGGTGCGACTGAGCCATCCACGTCGCGAAGGTTATCCCAGACGGCGCCGGAGCATCACAACGGGTGTTCGGCGAATGGTGCCGCATTGTCTCCAGTGCCCAACCGCCAATGTGAGGAGGCATTCCTGTCGTGTCGGGCCGCCGACACTTGGCACCTGATCCTGACTTTGATTCTGTGGTGAGGTACGCCGCCTGGAAGACATCAGATCACGAGTGCGCTTCGCAAATTCACCCGTGAGCGGTCACCTCGAAAACTTCAAGACTCTCGATGGTTACTGGAGCTCCCGCGGGGACCTTCATAGAGGCGGCGAATGTCTCCGCCTGTTCCTTGGTTTCGAACACGTAGATCGACGCACCACGTGAGCCGTCGGCGCTGTGAGAGATATATGTTGCGACGTGACCCGCCTGAGCTGTCGCCATGGGAATAGCGACTGAATTCTGAAGTTGGATTATCTCGTCCATTCGGCTGGAATCCAGGCTGGCTTTTCCGAAAACTGCAAACATTGTTTACCCTTCGTCAGTTGAGACCTTGGTCGAAGCATCGCACAGATGGGTCGAATGTGCCACGGTTGGTGATGCTCGAGATTTGGTGGGCATCGCACTTTTGCGCCGACGGTTCAGGGAGTTCGAAGATCGCCGAAGGTTCGCCGCAGTCAGTCGCTGATAGTTGGCGCCGTAATCCGAATTCAAGGGGCTTGGAACCATTCGACTATTCGGCGGTCAATCACCAGTGCAAGGTGACATTCCTAATGGGTCTGGGCCGCCGGATGGGTCACCGTAGGCTGCTGTCCTGCTGGCGATCGACGTTGCTGGGCGGGTCCGGTTCATCAACGATAATAGGTCCATGGTCGATCGAAACGTCATGGGCGAGGCATTGGAGCCGTGTGGCACCGATCCGGTCACGGGCTTCTACCGTGACGGGTGTTGCACGACTGGACCTGAGGACCACGGGAGCCACACGATCTGCGCCGTGGTCACCACCGAGTTTCTCGAGCACCAAAGGACCATCGGCAACGACCTGACCACGCCGATGCCTCAATACGGGTTCCCGGGATTGACGCCCGGCGACCGGTGGTGTGTGACCGCCGCCAACTGGCTCCGTTCCCATCACGACGGGGCGGCGGCTTACGTCGTTCTGGCCTCGACGCACGAGCGCGCACTGGAGATCGTGCCTCTCGAAGCTCTTCGTGAGCACGCCGTCGACGTCCCGTTCGGACCGGGTGATCTCCGGTCTTGATCAGAGCCGACGCTTGCGGACGGCTCTCTCGGCCCTTCAGATTTCATCAGGGTGTGATGTTTGCAAAAATGCTCCAGTTGGGAGTCCCTGCTTAGAGAAGTTACTGGCGGCAAACTGATGAAATCGGGAGTTCGACACTGACTTGGTCTAGATGGCACGCCGCCAATGCAAAGTTCCATTCTTGCCACGTCGGGCCTTCGAGACCAATTCGACTTAATCACCTGGACGCCAGTGATCGGAGAAAAACCTTGTGGCCTCGTGACTTCGACACTGAATAAGTATTCTGGGACGACACACAAGTGGCGTTTGAATAAGGAATCGCTTCCGCTTTCCTTGGGCATCAGTCTGTGACTATTTGATCCAGAGTCGACGAGGAAATTTCCCGTGGTTTGCTGTAGTCTGCCAAAAACGCCTCGGGCGGGGCGGTTGGTTCACTAAAAGGGGGGCACTGTTATGAGTGTCGTTGTAACTATCCACTTTCCAGTATCGGACGTTGCCAAGGCTATCGAGGGTCTTCATGGCAACGCCGAATTCCTAGAAGAGATTACCTCGTCCACGAAGGACGCTGGCCTCCTCCACCACCGATTCGTTTCCGGAGATGGCGAACTCGTGGTGATTGACGAATGGGGGACCGCGGAGCAATTCCAGAGCTTCTTCGACGGCAACCCTAAGGTCGCGCAGGTAATGACTTCCATCGGAATGACTGGAGCTCCTGAAATCGCAGTGTTCGGATCGATCGACGCTCCGGGAACCGTGTAGAAGCTGTCGAAGCCTGGCTCCAGAGAGAAGCGGTTAGCGAACGCGACAGACCGGCGTTTCAGCAAATCCCCAAGGTGGCGCTTTTTCAGCCCGGAAGAGCAAATCTCTTCAGACAACCCTGCTGGAGTCAATATCCCAATTCACGAATCGCCAGTCGGATTGTGCACGTCGGCCCTCCGACACCAGTCAGGGCGCAATTGCGTGAAGCCTCCAGTGCAAGACACCCCTAGAC
>PLEI01000043.1:0-9296 GCA_003136415.1 Acidimicrobiaceae bacterium
TCGTGGCGTATCTCAATCGCAGCGGACCGGGCATGGTCTGCACGACGAGTCAGAGCAACTTCGGGGTAAGCCATAGTTGTGGCCAGGAATGGAATCCATGGTTGTTTCTGGCCGCAGGACTCATTCTTCTCGGGGTTGGCGCTGGCGTCTTCATCATCGCCTCTCGCCCGAACAGGGACCGGCGATGCTCCAAGTGCTCGCAGATACTCGGGCCCGCAGCTCACTTTTGTCATTCCTGTGGAACCCGATCCAACGAGTTTCAAGGTAGGACATCATCCGAATGAAACTCCCCGAATCCGTCGATAAATGTCGCACACTGCATCAAATCAAACTGATTGATCACGCCTTGCTTCGACCTCCATTGGCAGGTCACACGTCTCGCCGCCCGGTTTCCTAATCTGCCCAGTGCCCTCACCTTCAAATGAGCCTTGGTCTAGCCAACTGTCTAGCCACGAATTCAAACCTGAGATCACGTCAGCGGACGTTGGTAGCCCCAACTGCCGAATCTTCACACCACAGTGGGTAACTAAACCATGGGGCGGGTCATCCGGTAGCGATCCCGATCCAATCGCTTACTCGCGGAATTCCCACACTAACGGCGCGGGCAGGAGAACCGAATCGAGACCAACGACCCGTCGTAGTCCATCTTTAAGGCCTACGGCTGGCCCACTAGTCCCGGCCACGGGCGCCTCTCTTCAAGAGTTACTTCCCCAAAAAAAGAGTTTTTGGTTTCAAGGCAAACGCGAGGTCAGGCATCGCGAGGCCGACCTCACTTCGCGATGCCGCCATTCGAGACTTTCCTACTGAGATGCCTATTCAGCGAAGCCACGAATGTGACTTAACGATTCGGAGCGAACTCCATTTGCGTCCCAGATATCCGGCCCCCCAGGAAGCCAGGGCACCGACCACGATGAAACCGAAGATGCCCACGATGTGCTCGTCAACGATGGGGTTCGTGGAGCCACTAGGTTGACCACCGGCAACTTTCGCCGGTACCCACACTGCAGCCCACATCAACGCCAACATCAGCGCACCCGAGACGGCGGCAGGGCGAATGGCCACACCGAGGATGAAAGCGAGCCCGACGCCCAGGAGCCCGGCCATGAAGAGCCAGTCCATCCCCGGCACACCGGCGAGCGAGCGAAAGATCCCCTGAAAGGGTCCGACGTTAGCGCCGCTCAAGAAGCCCTTGGTCGGCGACCCTCCGTTAATCCACGCTTGTGCGCTTGAAGTCGAATAGCCCAGACCGAAAGTCTTGTCGAGAAAGGCCCAGAGGAACTCAAATCCCAGGGCGAGGCGAAGGCCGACGAGGCCGATTACTGCCCAGAGAGGACGAACCGGATCCTCAACTTTTTGCTCCAACGGACGAAGTGACGGAGGTGGCTGAGTTGCGCTCTCTCTCGTAGTTGAATAGTCTAATACTTGATGGGTGACGGACATGGCCTCACCTCTTCCTGGAGAGCCAAAGATTGACTCCTCACTGATGACCCTAGGCATATCGGATCGATTCGCTTAGGGCCAAAAGCCCTAACTCTCAGGTCCGCTGACACCCTTGCGAAAGTCGGTACTCGAGCAGCGATGGCAACACGAGCGGCTAATGAATGCGCTCTCGTTGTGGACCGGTGACGAGCAGTGGTCACGCCGCGATGGCTGGGGGTACCTTCTCCGCCCCCTTCGTTGATTAATTGGTCAGCGCAGACGGACTCACTAGAGGTTGGCACAGAGGGCGACGTCCCTCAAGATTCTCGAGACACTCTCAATGTGCTGGGATGGAGACCCGGCGGCCCACCAGAAATTTGACCGTTCATGCTCCTAGAGTGCAACTGTCTTGCTGGTGACGATCTGGGGCGTGAATTCAGAGAAAGTGAAGGATCTTCGTCAACTCAATTCCCGAAGCGATTCAGCGAACAGCCTCGGCGGCGATCTCTTCTATGGGTTCTGGACGACGAGCAGAGCGGTCGATACGGGCCGCTCGGTGCCATGAGAGGGCGGATTCAGCTTGCGTCCTTTGGCATAGAACGTTGTCGAGTTACCTCCATCGAGGTCAATGGCAGTTACCACGTTGAGCGACTGAAGCAGGCTCACTAGCTGGTGCGCCGTGGCGCCCGACACGCCATCGCGGCCGTCGACCGTCATGATGACCGTCTTGCCCGACGCCGTCCAGCCGATGACGGTGCGCGCATATCGCCTGACCAAGTAGGTATCCGCTCGAGCTATTGGCGCAACCACGCCGTGATCGAGGAGGATCGGGTGGCCCCCAATGTTGTTGCACCCAGCGGTTGAGATGGTTGTCATGGTTACGGTGTCGCCGACCCGCAGGGTGGCGAAACTCGACCCCGTTCGCGCGGAGATATCGACGAAACCGGCATTGACCTTCACCGCCCTTTGCGACTGCGCCACGAATTCGAGCTCAGTCGTCGAGTTGATTGTGGTTGGTCGGGCGGGGCCAACAATGGGAGTGAACTCATACGTGACTCGCCCCCTCACGGACGGGGTTCGCAGGGCGTACGGCGCGGTGAAGAGTAGGGTTCCGGCCAACGGCAGGTGGACGTTGGCGTACGACATCGGTCGTTCCTGGTTGATCGCGGTGATCGGCACGCTGACGCGGTTGACATCGACAGTGGCGCTCCAGTTGAGCCCCTCGCTGACTGACTGCCCATCGAGATTGGCCTGCTGGTGCGCGATCTCGGGGGTGTGAAGGAGGACACAATCTTGAATGATCCCACCCACCTCATCACCAGGGTTGGGCGCATGACGATGGGTCACGTCAAAGAAGTCACCGTTGACCGCCGCCACGCAGTCGGTGGTGGTCTGGCACATCGAACTGGGGGTCTGCTCACCCTTGTCGATGGCGTGGTGGGCGAGGTCAATTTTTACTTTGTACTGAGACCGACTGAAGGTCAGGACGTGGATCGCGGTCAAGACGCCGTAGCGGCGACCGCTGATTGCGTATATGTGAAGCCCTTTTTCACTGGTCCTGGCGGAGGCAACCGGGGAGACCTTCGTAGCGGCGGTGACCGCTGAAAGCGGCGCCGCGGTGGACGATGCAATATCGATCATCGCGACAACGGCCACGACAGCGAAGGCGGCCGCGGTGCGAAAACCGCTGGAGCGAGAAGTCCTTCGCAGATATCTCATTGGTGGCGCACTCGCGCGCGCGGACGGGTTCGTGGGATTGTGATCACATTCTCACGATACGACAACGGGCGTGACGGGAATCATGGTCACTTGATCGTCGGAGAGACTATCGACTCCTCGCCCAGTCGTGGGTCGAACACCTCGCCGTCAACCCGTCGAAGTTAAAAATGGCATGACCTTGAAACAATCCCTCGTCCGGCCGACGGTGTCGCCGCGAAGTCACACGTAGGGGGACGTCAAAAGTCCTCGGTAGGCACACCGTCGCTTCTGCCCTGCACACGTGGTCACTGAAAGATGTCACTCGACGTCAAGTCCACGCTCTCAAGGTGCTGAATTCGAGGCCCGGACGGCCCATCAATTCGCATGAACTTGTTGCGACGAGCTGTCGTACGCGGCGACGGGGGCGTGTGTCGCCTACGACTTGAACTTGATGACGGCTTGACTCGAATCGCCGCCCGTCATATTGCCCGCGTTGATGGCGCACGCTCCCGCGTTCGCGCTCGTCGTTCCGCAGGTGCCGTTTCCAATCTTGCCGGTAAGCACCTTGAAGGTGGTCGACGCAATCGTTCCCTTCGCGCCCACGGTGACGGGCGTCGCCGACGCAACGTCACAACCCGACTGATTTGTCGAGGTCGCGAGGCACTCAATCAAGAACACCGAGTCACCCGGAGTAAAGCCCGAGCCAGTGACTTTGACCGACTCACCGTTACTCAGTCCCGTCGAGGGGGTGGCGACCAATACCCGTGATTTGCCCGTGCTGGCCTTCGGCGTCACTTTCTTCGACGCCGCTGAACGCGCGCCCGCGCCGTGCTTGTTGTAGGCCACGACCGTGAAGCTATAGGACGCGCCATTCTTCAGGCCCAACACCTTGCAGGTCAGCTTCGTCGTGGTGCACTTCTTCGCCGACGGCAGTGACGTCACAACGTATTTGGTTATCGGCGACCCACCGGAGCTCGAGGGCTTCGCCCACGACACCGTGACGGCCGCACTCGAGGCGCTCGCGTGCACCGACCTGGGTGCGGACGGTCTGTTCGAGGAGCCGAGGGCCGGTGCCGCGAACAACACCCCTACGGTCAAGGCGAGCCCTCCCACCAGAGAAGATCGAAACGAGAGTCGCATGAGAGTCTCCTTTGCTACATCGGGTTACTAAGTTCTTATCGCATCAACACTAGTAACGCTAGGGGGAGTTTTTCATTCAGAATCTTGGCGGCCGCCCGTCACGGTACTAAAAATCAAAATCCTCGTGCGGGTCACTCGAGTGCGCCCGCGGTCCTAGGGTTCGTACCGCGATGGCCGCCGCTACCAACATACCCACACCCGCGACCATCAGTGACTTCTCCAAGCCACTGCGAAACGCGTTATAGACGGCCTGAACGACGTGATCTTCAATGCTGTTCCCGGTCCCGTTGCCCACCACGATTCCCTTGGGCGCTGTCCCGTTCTCAATGAACGTGATGATCTCTTGGAAGAAGCTCGAGGGAATCTTGAGCACGCGTAGTCGCTTGGTCAATCCTCCGGTCAATTCGGCGTTCACGAGGGCACCGAGGACCGCGACACCGAAGACGGCGCCCAGTTCGCGCGAGGTGTTCGTCGCCGAGGCCGCCATGCCCGATCGCTCCGGCGAGACTTCGTTCAGGGCCACCGTTGTCATGGGCACGACGCTCGATCCGAAGCCGTAGCCCGAGAGAGCCAGCGTTGCCATCAGCCAGAGAGACGGATGCGCTGACTTGAGCAACAAGGCGGACAGGAGAATCCCGGCTCCGGCCATGACGCACCCTTCGGCCATCGGGGAACGTGGGCCAATACGCGCGACGCGACGACCGGCAAACACCGAGGCCAAAATCATGGCCGCCGCCATCGGCACAAATTCCACGGCAATCCGTACGCCGCTGTAGTTGATGACCGCGGTGAGATAGAGCGCCGTGAAAAAGAAGATCGAAAATATCGAGAAGTACAAGATGAACGCCACCACCATCGCGCCACTAAATCGCGACGAACGGAAGTACTGCAGATCCAGCAGGGGTGACCGCACGCGTCGTTCGACTCGGACGAAGGCGACGAGGGACACCACGCCGAGCAGGAATAATTCGATCACTCTCGAACTCTCGTAGCCGCTGGTCTCGCCCAGAATCACCGCGAACGTCAAGGCCCCTATTGCGAGCGCTCCGGTGACGAAGCCCCCCACGTCGAGCCGACCCGTTTGGGGACTCGACGATTCGGGAACGCTGCGGGCGGCGAGGGCAATAATGAGAACAGCCGCCGCGACATTGAACCAGAAGACCCCTTGCCAGTTGTCCGCCGAGACCAAGAGACCACCGATGACGGGTCCCAAAGCGAGCGCCAGACCGGACACGGCCGCCCAGGTTCCAATGGCTCTGGCGCGCAGGCGTGGCTCGGGATACATCTGGCGCAGCACCGACAAGGTCCCGGGTTCCGAGGCGGCCGCACCCACCCCCATGATCACGCGGGCCATGATCAAAACGCGAGGGGTAGTCGCCAGCGCGCCGACGAGCGATCCGGCCGCGAAGAGGGCCAGTCCGAACAACATGATCTTCTTGCGACCCAGACGGTCCCCCAATGACCCGCCGAGCAGCATGAAACTGGCGAAGGTCAGCCCGTAACCGTTGACCACCCACTGCAACTGGGTGACGCCCGCGTGCAGGTTGGACCGCACGCTGCCCAACGCCACCGACACAATCGTCATATCCATGAAGGTCAAGAACATGATGAGACACACGGTGACGAGGGCCAGTGGTCGCGAGTGTCGCGGCGTCATTGTGTCGTCGTTCTCACGTTCACTCATTGACTGAGTCCTTCTTAGAAGAGGTGGGCGGCTCTGGGCCAAACTACACCGGCCGTCAGTCATCGTTTCGGAATTATTGATGTCCCTCGCACGGTCGCGAGCACTCCACCTACTAAAGGGAGAACCTTCTCACGAGGGAACGAGACATCACCACGATGAAGTGGACATGGCGGGTTGTCACGCGATGCGGCCGAAATGCAACGTGCGACACCGCGCCATTGCCCAGTCCAGTGGCCTGCGGTGGTGAAGTGCCCCGGCTCACTTCCTCGTCATTTCGAGAGAGGTGTCACCACCAATGTGCGTACACCTCCGGTAGCTAAAATTCGTAGCGTACGACAAGATTTAGCGAAAATGTAATAATTGGGTTCAATTAATTTCCCAATTATTTCAAGGTTTCTTTGACATTACGCCCTACGTAGTCATAGATTGTCATACAGTTACAGGCTGTAAGAATTAAACATCAACTCGGCGAGCGACGGGCCACTAAGGGTTTGTCGCTCATCGAATGATGCAATCAACTTTATGAGGGGGGAACCTTGAAGAAATTAGTAACCACAGGTCTTGCTCTGACGCTGAGCGTTGGATCGGGATTGCTGGGCACGTTGGGCGCCTCCGCGTCGACCAAGCCAATCGTCATCGGCGCCATCGCTGGCACTACCGGTGCCTACGGATCGACTGGCGTGGCAGTAATTAATGGCACGCAGATGGCCGTTGCCAAAATCAATGCCGCGGGCGGAGTCATGGGGCGTCAGCTGAAATTAGTCTGGGGCAACGACAATGCCAGCGCCACCACTTCGGCGCTGGACTTCAAGAAGTTCGTTTCCGAAGGGGCAATCGCCATGCTCGGGTCGCCCGACACAGCGACCACCACAGTGACCCTGGCAGACTCAATGAAGATTCCTGACTTGGGCGCCATCGATGATGGAGGACCCGCGATCTATCCCAATGGGCCCTCGGGCAAGCCCGCTCCCTGGGCGTGGAGTAACAGCCTCAACACCTACGCGTGGGGACAGGCAGTAGGCAACTACGCCACCAAGAGCTGCCCGACGGGACTAGCTGTCCTGCACGACCCGACATTCTACGGAATGGGCGGTTTGGCTGGAATCCAGCAGACCTACAAGAAGCAGCTGAAGTTGAACGACGCCATCACTGAAAACTGGTCGTCCTCTTCTCCCGCCGCGGCCACGATGGACTCCGAAATTGCCAAGATCAAGTCGTCGGGCGCCAAGTGCGTCGACGTATGGCTGACCCCACAGGACCAGGCGACTTTCGTCAACGAGATGAAGAACCTCGGAGACAAGTTCACGGTCCTGGGCAACGACGAGACCTCGGCTGACGCGACATTCGCTGGTCTGGCCAAGGCCAACGCCAACGGCATGATTTCGGCGGAATTGACGGCGGCGTACGCTCCTAACGCGACGGTCAAGGCCTTCGCCGCTGCGTACTTGAAGAAGTTCAAGGTGGCGACGACGCCCTTTGCGGAACTGAGTTACGACGCGGTCTACATGCTGGCCAAGGCCATTACGGCCGGTAAGTCGACGTCGGCTGCCTCGATTCAGACCCAGCTGAACAAGATCACCAACTACAACGGTTTGACTGGCAAATTGACTTTCACGAAGCAAATCCACGTGACCATCAACGCTCCCCAGTTGACGTCGGTGCGATACTCCACCGCATCGAAGTCCTGGAAGCCCATCGGCTAACCGGAAATTGTCTCATTACGACTACCGGCTCACGGAATGCCCCGTGAGCCGGTAGTCGTCCAACTGGGCGAGGTACTTTAATTAACACCCGCCTCCTGTAAAGAGAGTTCGATGTTTCAAGTCCTCCTAACCGGTCTCGCTACCGGTGCGATCTACGGATTGATTGCGATGGCGTACGCCGTCGTCTTTTACGTCACCCGTGTCATCAACTTCGCGACGGGCCAACTCTTCATGGCCTGCATCATGATCACCATGGCGGTCTCGAACGCTGGNNGTGGTCGTGTACTTCATCGCCGTACGACCGGTGCTCCGCTTCGACCGGTTCAGCTTCGCCTGGTTGGTCAGCACCCTGGGAGTCGGCATCATTCTCGAATCGCTGGCCGCTCTTAAATGGGGCACGTCATCGCTGCCGTTCCCCAACCTGCTCAACGGACGCGACGTTTCAATCTTCAATGCCAAGTTGACGTGGCAGCAGATCATCACCATCGTGGTGGGCATCGCCGTCGTGGGACTCTTTGAGTTACTGCGCACCAAGACCCTGTTTGGCAAAATCGGAATGGCGATATCGAGTGACCCGGATATCGCCTCGTCCATGGGCGCCAACGTCACGCGGTACACGATCTTCGCCTTCGCCCTGGGCGGTCTCCTGGCGGGAATCGCGGGAGTCCTCGTCGGTCCGTTTTCCTTCGCCAGTCCGTACCTCGGAGAATCCTTTGGAATTTCCGGATTCGTGGCGTTGATGATTGGTGGGATCGAACGTCCCGCCGCATCCATGGGCGGAGGGCTTATCCTCGGAGTCCTCACCGTCCTCGCCAACACCTATATCAACTCCCAAGCATCGGATTGGTTCCCCTTCATCGTCGTCGTCGTGGTTTTGATCATCTCCCCCAACGGGGTCTTCATGGCGGGATCGTCCATCAAGAACATGATGCGATGGGCAACTCGCGCACGCACGAAGGTCGCTCCATGAGTGTTGCCATCTCGCACCGTTCAGGTTTGAAGACGTCGACGTACGCCGTAGCGGCGCTGGCGTACCTGGCGGCCACGGTGGGTCTCGCCCACAGTTCGAATTACAACCAAGGACTTCTCCTGGTCGCTGCGGTCTTCTCGATTCTCGCACTGAGTTTGGACCTCGTGGCCGGAATGCTGGGATTGTATTCCCTCGGACACGCTGGTCTTTTCGCGATCGGGGCGTACGCGACAACAATTCTCGCGACGAAGTACCACTGGAACATCTTCTTCGCCCTGCCAGTCGTCGTTTTGGTAGGAGCAGTGCTCGGCATCATCATCGGCGCGCTCGCCCTGAGGGTCAGCGGCCTCTATTTCGCCATCACGACATTCGTCTTCACCCTGATCGTGGGCGTCGTGGTCAGTGACTCCTCCATCACCGGCGGGTTTCAGGGTCTCGCGGGACCGGCCTTTCCGAACTTCCCGCACGCATTGTCGGGCATGGGTACCGCCCTCGTCTGGGCAATCAGCGGCGCCTTGCTTGTGACGGTGGTGGCAATTTGGAGTATTCGTAGCTCCGCTCTCTATCCCGTTCTTCTCGCCATACGCGACGCGGAACCATTCGCCGCGTCGGCGGGGGTGAAGACTGCCTTCACCCGGGTCATGATGTTCTCGCTGTCCGCCGCTCTGGCAGGTCTGGCCGG
>PLEI01000043.1:9301-42003 GCA_003136415.1 Acidimicrobiaceae bacterium
GTCATTGTCTTCTTTCCCGAGGGCTTCATCGGCGTCGTGTCGCGAATTGGTCGGTTGATTCGCCGTCGATTCGTCAACGAACCTTCGAGCACCGGGGTCGGCCCGGCCCCCAGTTCGCCGACCCCGGTGCCCACCCTCGCCCACCCCACAGCGCAATTCGCACTGGCGGCACGAGGCATCTCCTTTCATTACCTCGAAGGTGTCCCCGTGCTCGAGGACATTGACTTCCTGGTCCGCCCGGGAACCATCCACGGACTCATTGGACCCAACGGATCGGGCAAGAGCACGATGGTGAATCTGATTTGCGGGCAACTCTCACCCTCGAAGGGCACCATTGAACTCAACGACGAACGCGTCGACCACTTGTCGGCGTGGTCACGTCCCGCGAAGGGCCTGATGCGCACCTTCCAGACCGCGGTGATGGTGCGTGAGATCACCACTCGCGACAACGTGACGATTGGCCTCTTCCATCAATATCGCCGAATGCTGTCGCGCGCCATCGTATGGCCGCTGCTCTCCAGCGGTCGACGAGACTCTCGCGAGATGCGCCGCCAGGCAACATCGGCACTCGCCGAAGTTGGTCTGGCTCGCGAATGGAACACGACGCGCGTCGCTGATATTCCTCACGGCGTTGAGCAGTTGACGCAATTGGCCGCGGCGTGCGTGGGAAGGCCCTCCGTCCTCGTTCTCGACGAACCCCTCGCTGGCTTGTCGGGTGGGGAAGTCGACCAGGTCGCTGGTATCTTGCGGCGCCTGCGCGAACAGGGCGTCACGACGATTGTCATCGAACACCAGACGAGGTTCATCTTCGACGTCTGCGACGACGTGACCGTGCTGGCCGCAGGCCAACTGATCAAGACCGGGACCGCCGGCGACGTTCGTTTGGACGAACGGGTGCGAGAGGTGTACCTCGGCCAATGACGACTCCCGTCCTGCAAATCAACGACTTGTCCGCCGGCTACGGACGGTTCAATGTCGTTCACGACATCACGATGCACGTCAACAACGGTGAGGCCGTGGCCCTGCTCGGGCCCAACGGCGCGGGCAAGACATCGGTACTTCGCTCCATCATGGGTCTGATCAAGCACCGCACCGGTTCCATCGTCGTGGGCGACACCGACGTCTCGCGCATGCCCGCGCACCGGGTCGCCGGAGGTCACGCGGCGCTGGTCCCCGAGGGTCGTCGATTGTTCTTGAATCAGTCGGTTGAGGACAACCTTCGACTGGGGGGTATGCGTCACCGTCGTGATTCGGCCAAGGTTCAAGAGCTCATGGGCTCAGTCTTCGAGCTCTTTCCCGTGGTGGAGCGCTACCGCGCCCGTCCGGCGTCCGCCCTGAGTGGCGGCGAGCAACAAATGGTGGCGATTGGCCGCATGATGATGAACGACCCGGCCCTGATGCTCTTGGACGAGCCGTCCTTAGGACTGGCTCCCTTGGCGATTACCGACATGGCGCAAGCGCTGGTGAAGCTGCGCGAGCAGGGTCGTTCAATTCTGCTGGTGGAGCAGCGTGTCGACATCGCCCTGGCCGTGTCCGACCGCATCTACGTGCTGTCCGACGGGCGTCTGATCGACGAGAGGGCCACCGCCGACATCGGCGAGGACGGCCGCGCCCTTATCGACGCGTACCTCGGCTGAGCACGTGCGAATCCTCAGGTCCGCCCGTGCCCATCCGCGAGGTCACCTCGGGCAAGTCGTCGACAAAACAGTGGCCGCTGCGAACCGTTAGGACGCAGCCTGTTCGGCGGCGTACTTGGCCGCCTCTTCGACGAGAATCGGCGCACCGGTCGTCGTGGCGTGAATGCCGAGCACGCTCGCGATCTCCATCACTTCGAGGATTTCCTGGGGCGTGGCTCCGTAGCCAATCGCGTTCTCGATGTGCAACTTGAGGCCCTTGACGTACAGGTGCGTGGCCGCGGTGTCGAAGGCGATGTACACGAACTCCTTGACCTTGGGCGAGAGGGTGCCCGAACGCCACGGCACCGAGGAGAACTCGGTGTAGGCCGCGAACAACTCGGGGTCGAGTTCGAGCATCTCATCCCAGAAGGGGTGCCAATACCCACGAGTGTTCGTGAAGTCAGCCTTGACCTCTTCCTGATAGGCATTGAGTTCTGCGGGGCCGGTGCGAAGACCCTTCTCCACCAGTACTTCCACCAGGATCGGTACACCGATATTCATGGCGTGGATCCCGAGGGTGGAGGACAGTTCCAAGACCTCCATAATCTCCTGGACCGTGGCACCGTGGCGCAACGCCGCCGCGATGTGTTGGCGAATGCCGGGGACGTACAGGTGCGTGGCGGCCGCGTCGACCGCGATGTACATGAACTCCTTGGTCTTGTCGTCCAGGTGGTTCTTCTTCCAGGGAACCGCCGAGAAATTGAGATAGGAGCGCATGAATTCGGGATCGAGCTGCAAGATCGTCTCCCAGGTGTCACCCCACGTTCCACGAATCCGAATGAACTCGTCCTTAATGTCTTGCTGCTCTGGGGTGAGGGCCATTACTACTCCTTGTTGTCTTGATCAGCGACGTCCTCTATGACGCCGCCGACTCCGGTTCATCCAGATCCTGGCTGGGCAACTGGTCCAGCGCGATTGAGCACGCCCGCTGCACGTGCTCGTAATTGAGACGCGCCGCCGCCGCCGCGTCACGGCGCGAAATGGCGACGACAATCGCCCGGAGTTCGACCACCGTCTCGTTGGCGCGACCCGGTTTGGACAGCGACGTCGAACGTAATGCGCGCACTCGGGCCTTGATGCCGTTGAGGACCTGTTCGAGTGCGTCACTGTGTGCGCCGTTCAGCAGGACCCGGTAGAACGTCTCCTTGACCTCGAGCAGTTCGATGGTGTCCGTGGTGCGCAGTACGACGTCTTGGAAGGCGTCGATCGTTGCCGCCAACGCGCGGATCTCGTCGTCACTGGCGCGCTCGATGAACCTGGTCACCACCAGAGACTCCAAGGCCGCGCGGATCTCGTACAGGTCGGCTGCCTCCTTCTTGGTCGGCGTCGACACTCGGGCGCCCTTTTGGGCCACCACCGTCACGAGACCTTCGGTCGACAGTTCGCGCAGCGCCTCGCGGAACGTCGTACGAGATATTCCGAGTCGGTCGATGAATTCTCGTTCGATGAGACGTTGACCAGGACGTAAGTCGAAATTCAGTATCGACTCGCGCAGAATCTGGACGGTTTGTTCTCGTACGGGAACTGCCGACTTTTGATTGATCGGTCGCAATCCCGAATTGTTGAGGGTGTAGGAGTTTGGCATGGAGTTATCCTAAATACTTCAATCCGTGCGGCGAGAGGGTTTTCCGCCGCCACGTTGCGCCCGGGGCGCGTCCGGTGCTACGGCGCACCGTTCGCCTCAACGATTTTCAACCAACGTGCGATCTCGGTATGGTCCGCGCGCGCGTCGAGCTCCTCCGCCGCCTGCGACCAGAGAGCGACCGCCTCCTTGCCGAGATCACAGGGCGCGCCGCCCTGATCAGCCAGTTGCACGGCGATCTTCATGTCCTTGAGCATCAGGCGCAGCCCGAAACCCGAATTGAAGGTCCCGGGCAGGACGAAGTTGGGGAGTTTGGTTTCGGTGGAGCCGCTGCGGCCGCTCGACGAGTTGAACACCGACAGCATCACCTCGGGATCGAGCCCGAACTGTTGGCCAGCCAACATCGCCTCGCACGTCGCGAGCAAGTGCGTCGCAGACAACAGGTTGTTGAGGGCCTTGATGGCGTGCCCCGACCCCACGGGACCAACGCCCACTACGCGGCCAAAGACGTCCAACACGTCCTTCACGGCGGCAACGTCATCGGGTTCACCGCCCACCATCACGGTCAGCCTTCCCTTCTGCGCACCGACGACGCCACCCGACACTGGGGCGTCGATCATGCGAACGCCGTGTGCCCCCAGGTACGCCGCGAGTTCGCGAGTTCGCAGCGGCTCCGACGAACTCATGTCGATCACCACCGTCGAGGTCTGCAGGGACTCGAGGAACGCGGGGTCGCGCACCACTGCTTCGACCACGTTGGAGTCGGGCAACATCAAGATGACGACGTCCACTGCGTTCACCGCACGAGTCGCCGAGTCAACGGCCTGGCCGCCCGCGTCAGCGAACTGCGCTCGCGCGGCGTCCGACAGATCGAAGCCGACCACCTCAAAACCAGCCGCCAGGAGTCGCTGCGACATGGGTGTTCCCATGGCGCCCAGACCAACGAAGCCGACGCGCCGGGTTGAACTAGGAGTCACGGCGCTCCTTCATGACGGCCTCGGCGATGCGAAAAGACTCAAGTGCCGCGGGCACGCCCACGTAGACGGCGGCTTGGAGCAACGCCTCTTGGATCTCCTCGGGCGTGACACCGTTGTTGAGCGCACCACGCACGTGAACACCTAACTCGTGTGAACGGTTGAGCGCTGTCAGCATCACGATGTTGAGCAGGCTGCGGGTCTGTCGGGGCAGCCCGTCTCGACCCCAGATCATTCCCCAGCAGTACTCGGTGACGAACTCCTGGATCGGTCGGGAGAACTCGCTCACTTGCGCGAGGGAGCGGTCCACGTGCTCCGCGCCCAGCACCTCGCGGCGGTTCTGCAAACCTTCTTGGAAACTCTCCTCGTGAGACTTATTCGATGGCATTACTTCTCCCCGTCACTTGGTGTTGCGCTGAATTGCTCGTCCGTCACTTCTTCGGCCCACGAGGTGACGCCTAGCGAAATCGCCGTGTGGGTCATGAAGGAATCTTCCGATCCGCCGTGCCAGTGGCGCTCGCCCGGGGGAGCCCACACGGTATCGCCGGCTCGCAGGATTCGCACCGGTCCACCCTCGGCCTGGATCAAACCCCGCCCCGCGAGGACAATGAGGATCTGCCCACCCTCGTGGGAATGCCAATAGGTTCGCGCGCACGGCGTGAAATTGACGGTATTGATGACGACACCATCCGTTGAGGGCATCGTCATGTACGGATATACCGCGCCCGAGAATTGCGAGCCAACCTTGCCGGCGATGCCGGCGTGCTCGGTTGAGGGAATGATCTTCACGTCTTACTCCTTGGTTTCATGAAGGCGAACGCCTCCCGAGATGTCGCCGATGGCGTCGACGACGGTGTTGCTGATTTCGTCGGCGTAGCCCAACGCCTTCGCCAACCCGAAGGCGGCGAGGGGGCCCGAGGCGTTCAGACTCGACACACCGAGCTGGCTCACCAGTTCGGTGTAGAGAACGACGTCTTTCATCATCAGCGTGTTGGAGAGACCTCCCTTGAGGTAGTCACCGGTGATGATTTTGGGGAATCGATTAAGTGTCGCGAAGTTGACGCCCGAACTCTTGTTCAAGACGTCGAGCAGCACCGCTAGGTCAAGACCCGCCTTCTTGCCGGCGACCATGACTTCGGCGGTCGCGGAGAGCGACACGGCGTTGAGAAAGTTATTGAGCAGCTTGGCCACGTGGCCCGCACCGCTCTCGCCGACGTAGAAGATATTCGTCGCGAAATGGTCGAAGACGGGGCGCACTTTCTCCAAGACCTCGGGCTCACCACCCACCATGAGTGTCAATTTTCCCACGTCGGCGGCTGCCGCCCCACCGGAGATGCCCGCGTCCAGATACGACGCGCCCTTCTCGCCGAGCAGGGCATGGATTCGCCGGGTCGACTCGGGTGCCGCCGTCGAGAGGTCCACCACAATCTGACCGTCGCGGGCGTGGACCAGGATTCCGTCGGGACCCAACACCACTTTCTCGACGACGCGGCTGTCGGGCAACGACAAGAGGATCACGTCGCAGCGCTCAAGAACCTCTCGAATCGAGCCCGTCGGCGACGCGCCCGATTCGGCGATGACCCCGGGATTGGCGTCAAATCCGACGACGACGCCGCCGCCTCGCACGATGCATTTGCTCATGCGTCCGCCCATGTTCCCCAGTCCAATGAAACCAATGTCAGTTGTTGCCATGAATACCCTTCCTACCTATGTCCGTAGAGATGCGTGTCGACTGCATTGGTGTCCCACGCGCCGGCTCCGCCCGAAGGCCGCACCGTGTTGATGATGGTGGCACCGCCGTCGGCGCTGACAACTTGACCCGTGATGTACGACGAATCCTCCGACAGCAGGAACGCCACCGCGGCGGCGATTTCCGCCGCGCGACCCGCACGGCGAAGTGGCGTGGTCGACGCTCGCTTCTCCATGTCGTTCTTTCCTCCGGTCGCCGACGCGGCGGCGGCGAAGAGGTCCGTCGGAACAATCCCCGGCGCCACGCCGTTGACGCGAATTCCCAGTGGCCCCCCGTACACCGCGGCCCCGTGGATGAGACCCACGACGGCGTGCTTGGAGGTCTGGTACGCCAGGAGGTCAGCGCTGCCGGTCAAGGACGCGATCGAGGCGGTGACCACGATGTTGCCCACCGAGTTCTGGACGCCATACTGGCGAAAGGCGGCGCGCAGGCCGAGGAACTGCCCGCGCACGTTGATCGCCATCACGTGGTCGAATTCTTCGGTCGTGAGGTCGGGCAAGGTGACGAAACTGCCGAAGATACCGGCGTTGAGGTGGTAGTGGTCAATAACGCCGAAGGTCTCGATGGCGGCGCTCATGTACGCCTCGACCGCCGCTTCATCAGAGATGTCCGCCGCCACCGCCAATGACGTGCTCGGCAAGGACGCGACGAGCTCCTGAACCGCTTGATCATTGATATCGACCGCAATGACGTGAGCCCCTTCGCTGGCGAGGCGTTCGGCACTGGCGCGCCCGAGCCCGCCCGCGGCGCCCGTGACCACCACCACCCGTCCATCAAATCGACTACTCATGACGCCATCCCGCGAGAGGCGCCGTCGAGGGTGCCAATGGTGGCCGCCAAATGCGAGTATTCACCAATCGCGCGCGTGAAGCGACTCAAGGTGTCGGGGTCGTGGCCGGAGACCAGGTGAGCCACGTCGCCACCGCTGACGAGCTCGCGAATCTGGTCGAAGCCCTCGTACATCGCCACCAGGTCCGCCACCGACATGAACAGCATGTCGCGCTCGTATTCCTCGTAGTAGTGGATTGCGTCGCTCGCCAGGAGCACCACGCCCTCTGAGGTATCCACTCGCACCACACTCTGACCGGGTGTGTGACCTCCGACGCGCATCACGCTAATCCCGGGGGCGACGTCGAACCCATCATCGAACAACACCAAACGGCCGTCATCGTTGACGCGTCGCAAGTAGTCCAGTTCATCGTCTTCCACCGAATGGTGGAACATGGTGCGCCCCGCGTGTCGGCTCGACCAAAAATCAAACTCCGCGCGAGCCATGATGACTCTCGAGTTGGCGAAGAGACTCAAGTTGCCAATGTGGTCGTAGTGCGCGTGCGTCACCACCACGTCGGGTCCCGAGAGCGGGTCCACCCCGAAGGCCGAGAACAGCTCCGAGACGTCGGCGAGTGACGTGCGGCTCCTCACCTCACCACCGCGCCTCGAGAACCCGGTGTCGACGACGACCGTTCGATCCTTGCCTTGGAGGATCCAAAAGAAGTAGTCCATGCCAATGGGTTCATCGTCTTCGTGGTACAGGGGAAAGTTCAAGTACACGTCGCTCTTGCGAGTCGAACGTGTTCCGTACTTGACAATCGTCACTTGGTATTGACTATGGAGAGTGTCCACCATGAACCTTTCTGGACCGAGGCCACACCTTCGGTTGACGAACGGTGGCTATTAAGCCAGCACCGTAGCGATGCGACCGGCGTCGCCCGGAACCGCGGCGAAGCGATCGCGAGTTCGCCCATCATGACCTGGGATGATGGTGGCACCGGTCTCCTTGGCGAGCTTCAAGAGGAACTTCATGGCGGCACGCATCTGATCGAGGTTCGTATAGGCGAAGAACGGCCACTCGTGCTCGATTTGCTCGTAGAAGTGCGCCGCGTCGCTCGCCAGGATGAGTCCGCTACCCTCGGTATCGATGTGGGCGATCACTTCGCCCGGGCAGTGCCCGCCCACCTGGTACACGGTGATACCGGGGAACACTTCAGTGGGCTCCGAGATGAGGCGCAGACGACCCTCCTTCTCAGCCGCTTCGACTGGGACGAGGTTCTCCTCAGTGGTGAATTCGCCCTCGAGGGCATTCGAATTGCGCTTGCCGAACCAGTATTCATACTCGTCGGCACCGGACACCACCTGGGCGTTCTTGAAGAGGCCCAAGTAGCCGATGTGGTCGTAGTGGAAGTGGCTGGTGATCACCATGTTGACGTCAAGCGGATCGAGGCCGATCAGTTCGAGACCCTCGGGAGTCGGCATCACGCTGAGCTCGCCGAGCCAGTCGCGCGCGGAGATGTCGTAGCCGGTGTCCATCAAGATGACCTTCTCGCCCGAACGGATCACCCAGAAGTTGTAATCCATGTGAAGGTCGCCGTCGGGCAGTCCGTACTGGGCGTAGTCGTAGAAAACGTCATTCTTCCTCACGACCCTCTCGCCGTAGCGGACGGACCACACTGAATCAATTGATGCCATATTTCCCCCATGTCGACAGAACCCTCATGACCGCCGCCTTCAGGCGACGAGTCCCAAGAAGTTACTCATGGAGCGATTATATGATTGTCGTACAAACTGTGCAAGCCGTTTCGCCATTATGACGAAACTATTAGTTCAGTTTGTCTGTCACTTTAGGGAGTTTGCGGGGGAGCGCGAATGCGGAGAACGGGAATTTCTCCCGCCGCAGAAATGAAACGTTAAAATAACGCTCACCTCAATGAAGCGAGTGCCACGTGATTGCAACCCCGGATTCGCCTGACCCGTCAGGCACCGCGACCGATAGGTTACGTCGGTGAAGGTTGCCCTCTTTATTACCTGCGTCAACGACGGCCTCTTCCCGAACACTCCCCGCGCGGTGGTCGAAGTTCTCGAACGCCTGGGGCACGAGGTCGTCTTCCCGACCCAGCAGACCTGTTGTGGCCAGATGCACCTGAACGCGGGCTATCGCCAGGAGGGATTGCACTTGGCGCAGCGCTTTCGCGAGGTCTTCAGCGAGTACGACGTCATCGTCTCACCCTCGGCGTCGTGCGTCGGTACCGTACGCGATCTCTACGCCACGTCGGCCCGATCCCTCGGCGACGACGCACTCGCCGACGAGTTCGAAGAAGTCGGGCGGCGCACGTACGAGTTCTCTGAATTCCTGACCGACGTCCTCCAGGTCACCAACGTGGGTGCGAGCTTCCCCCACCGTGTGGCGTACCACCCGACGTGCCACTCGCTTCGCGTACTGGGACTCGACGAAGCCCCCAAGACGTTGCTGCGCAACGTCGAGGGCCTTACTCTCGTCGAGATTCCCGAAGAGGACGCCTGTTGTGGCTTCGGCGGCATGTTCTCGATCAAGAACTCCGACACCTCGGTCGCCATGGGCCAGGACAAGTTTGCCCACGTGCGCGCCACGGGCGCCGATGTCCTGTGCGCGCTCGACAATTCCTGCCTCACCCACATCGGGGGGCTCGCCTCGCGCGCCAAGAGCGGTATCAAGATCATGCACGTCGCCGAAATACTCGCGAGCCGTGAGGGAGCCGCGCGTGTCTAAGGTTTTCGACACCGAACTTCCCTTCCCCACCCTCGCCAAGACCGCGCTCGCTGATGCGCAACTACGCGCGAATTTGGCGCACGCGACGACCACGATTCGCAACAAGCGCTTGAAGGTCGTCGGCGAACTCGACGACTGGGAGGAATTGCGCAACGCCGGCGCAGCCATCAAGGACTACTCCCTCGATCACCTCGACGAGCTCTGCGTGGAGCTCGAAAAGAACGTGACCGCCCACGGCGGCGTGGTCCACTGGGCTCGCGACGCTGCCGAGGCCAACGACATCGTCGTCAAACTCGTGCAAGCCACCGGCGTTGACTCCGTCGTCAAGGTCAAATCCATGGCCACCGCCGAGATCGAACTCAACGTCGCCCTCGAAAAGCACGGCATCACCGCCTACGAGACCGACCTCGCCGAGCTCATCGTGCAATTGGGCGACGACCTGCCCTCACACATCCTGGTGCCCGCGATCCACAAGAACCGTTCGCAGATCCGCCAGATCTTCCTCGACGAGATGGGCAAGTCCGGACTGGCGGCCCCGGCGGACCTGTCCAATGACCCCCAGGAGTTGGCCGCGGCGGCTCGCGCGCACCTACGCCAGCGCTTCCTCTCGGCCAAGGTCGCTATCTCGGGCGCCAACTTCGTCATCGCCGACACCGGTGCCGTGGTGGTGGTCGAGTCCGAGGGCAACGGCCGCATGTGCCTGACGCTGCCCGAGACATTGATTTCGGTCGTGGGTATCGAGAAGGTACTGCCGAATTGGCAGAGCCTCGAAGTCTTCATGCAATTGCTGCCGCGTTCGTCGACCGGCGAGCGGATGAATCCCTACACCTCGATCTTCACGGGAGCGACCCCGGGTAACGGACCCTCGGATTTCCACCTGGTGCTGATCGACAACGGACGCAGTTCCGCCCTGGCCGAAGAGACCGGACGCGACGTGCTGCGCTGTATCCGCTGTTCGGCCTGCCTCAATGTCTGTCCGGTCTACGAGCGCACCGGCGGGCACACCTACGGCAACCCCTACCCCGGTCCCATCGGCGCGGTGCTGGTCCCCCAATTGCGCCGTGGTCAGCGCACCCCGCTCGAGGATTCCCTGCCCTACGCCTCCTCGCTCTGCGGCGCGTGTTACGTCGCGTGCCCGGTGAAGATTGATATCCCCAAGATTCTGGTACGACTTCGATCTGAAGTTGTCGATGAGAAGCGTCGCGAACACCCTCGCGACCCCGAGTTGCTGTCAATGAGGGTCATTGAGAAGGGCTTCTCCTCGGCCCGTCTCTTCCAGCGCGCCATTGCCCTGGGCGGACTCGTCGGGCGACTCCCCCTCACGACGTTGCGCCTTCTGCCGCCGCCACTGAACAAGTGGAGCGCAGCCCGCGACGCCCCGTTGCCGCCGGCAACGTCATTTCGATCGTGGTTCGCCCGGACTCACCCCGAAGAGAACATTTCATCCCCCGCTCCGGTGACGTCGACCGCGGCGATGGTTCATCATCACGACGCCCTGCACGACGCCAAACCCGGGCACGTCGGCAGCGACGTCGCGGGCCGCGAGGGAGTGCTCAGTTCCATTAGCACCGCGCTAGGTACCAAGGGGCACACGTCCACGTTGTCCAGTCAACGCGAGTACCGAATTGCCGGCACTTTGGACGCGGACGCTCGGCGCGGATTGTTGAAGGATCGCTTGGTTGACTACCGTGCGAACGTGGTCGAATGCGATTCGCAGACCCTGGCGTCCACGATCAATCAACTCCTCGTGGCCCACCCCAGCCAATCCGTCGCCGCCGCCGCCGATACGCCCGCGCAGTGGCTGAGCGAGATCGCTGCCACGGTTCACCTCGACGAGCCGGCTCTCTCGGTGACCGACCTCGACGCCATCGACTCGACGCTGTCGGGCTGTGCCGTCGCCATCGCCCAAACCGGAACCATCGTTCTCGATTCAGGCCCCCACCAAGGTCGCCGGGCACTCTCACTCATACCCGACCACTTGATCGTCGTTATCCACGACGATCAGATTCTCGAAGTGGTGCCCGAGGGAGTCGCCCGGGTCGCCGCGAATTCGACCCAGACGTGGATCTCGGGTCCTTCGGCGACCTCCGACATCGAACTCGAGCGAATTGAAGGCGTCCACGGCCCGCGCACGCTCGATGTCGTTCTGGTCACCTCGTCGCTTTGACTGAATGACACTAAGAAAATCATGCGGCGCGAGGCCAGTAGAATTGGTCCACGTTCGACCGCGCGAGCACATCGAACGGCCTAGCGAATCAACGAACCGAGGAGAAAACCTGTGACGCGAAAGAGTGGGAAGTTGATTGCGCTGGCTGCGGCCGCGTCACTCGGACTGTCGGCCTGCACTATTCCGATGGCCCTTTCGCAGGCCAGCGCCACCCTCGGGGGTAGCCAGTATCTCCAGGTCCACTTCAAGGTCGCTTTCGCGGGATCGGGAGCCGGTGTGGTGCAAGAAGAGAAGGTCCTGAAGGGCCTGAGCTTCAATCTCAACGAGGAGAGCGCGAACGGTGCACCCCTGTCGCACGCCCTCAACAAGGTCAACCAGAGCCTCGTCGTCTGGAACGGCTCGCAGCGCCTGATGACCATCGTCGACCACAAGTCCAACCTGTACGTCAACGTCAACGTCCCCGCAATCGGTCTTCTGTCGAACGCCAAGATTCCTGGACAAGAATTAACCGCCGTCAACCTCATCCTCGGTAACCGTTGGATCGAGTTCCCCTTCACCTTGATCTACCAGTACGCGAAGAAGTCGACGCACTTCTCGCTCAAGCGCTCCTCGTGGGCGAGCGCAGAGATCCTCGTGACGAATGCTCTGGTGGCGGCACTGGCGAGTGGCCAGACCACCACGGTGGCGCACGGCTTCACCGAGGCGGGTACGCTCGCGTCGCTGGTGAAGACCCTCGAGGCGATTGTGCCCGCGGCTGGAGCGACGACATTGCCAACGGCCAACGTCAACGGCACGTACAACGTTGCGGTCACGATGGCCGGCGCCCAGGCGACGAGTGCCACCGCATCGATAACGGCTCCGAATCCCCCGAACGGCAACGCGACTCTGACGGTGGCGGCAACTTTTGCGCACCAGGATGTTCGCGTCAGCACGCCGACGTATCCCCTCGTGATTACTCCCGCGCTGATTAAGCAATTGACGAGCATTAGTGCCGGCTCCAACGGTGGCGGCTTCTTGCACGTCTTCGGGGTGTCCACCGTCTCCGCAGGCTGAGGTGATGTTCCACTTCTGCGTCTGGCGGTAGGGGCGTGACGATGACGGTGAGGTTGCTTCGCCCTTCGTGACGCCATCACGGAGACGACGAGTCGCCGACACTGGCCGAGCAGGAGGACATATCTGGTGCGACGGTACTGTTGACGGCGTGAAGTGAGCCCGATATCACCATTGCTGTGAGATTTCATCGAAATCTCGCTGGCGCCCGTATAGATTGAGACTGTTCGTTCAGCCGCACTTTCGTCACCGGAAGCGCGGCAAAACGGCACCCGAGCAAGGGAACCAACGTGTTACGACTGGGCTGGAAAGTTTTGACTCTGGGAGCCGTGGCGTCCCTCGGACTCTCGGCGTGTGGCGCCAGCGTCCAATCCACCTTGAAGGGGGCCACGGCCTCAGTCGGCGCACAGCAGTATCTCCAAGTGCACCTGACCGCGAGTGCCACGGCGACGGGTGCCTCGTCCGCGCAGGCGACCAAGGTCGAGAAGGTGTTGAGCCTCTTGTCCTACGACATCACCGAACAGAGCACGAGCGGCACCGCGCTGTCCAAGTCGGTCGGCAAGATCAATGAGGAAATCGCGGTCAGCGTTGGCTCGCGGAAGCTCGTCGACGTGATCGAGATCGGCACCGACATCTACGCCAAGGTTGACTTCACCTCGCTGGCGCAAATTCCGAGCGTCGGCATCTCGAGCGCGCAAACTGCCGGCCTGCAACTGCTGCTCGGCGCACGATGGTTCGAATTGCCGTCCAGCCTGCTGAACACCTACCTGCCCTCCAAGGCGCAGGTCAAGTCCCAGACCGCCCGTCAGCACGCGGTCGAGCAAAAGGTGGTCGACGCCCTGACCGCTTTGATTGACAAGACGAAGTACACCACCCTGTCCGGCGGCGGTTACCAAGAAAAAGGAACGCTGCAGTCGGTCGCGGACGCACTCGCGCCGGTAATGGCGGGCATCACCTCGACGCCCCTACACAACGGCAAGGTGCCCGGGACCTATCAGGTCGGCATCTCGCTGTCCGGGTCAACCGCCACTGGCGCCGACATCGCGATCACCGCTCCCAACGGCACCAGTGGTGACATGACTGTCCAAGTCACCGCCACGATCGCACACCAGTCCGACAACATCAACGCGCCGTCCGGAGCCACCGTCATCACACCGCAATTGATTGCGAGTCTGTCGGGACGGGCGTCGGGATCCGGCTTGGGCCTCGGCTGAAGCCGGTAAGGAATCGGTTCTTCACGCCACGAAGGTAAGGAGTGGGGTCCGCGTGTTCGCTCATCCGCGTGGTGTCGGCGTAGGGCGGCGCCAGGCCACGCAGAGAAGGTGGGCAATGGGAATACTGTCCCGTCGTTTCACCGCTGGGCCCTTGACTCGGGACTACTGATTACCCTGACTTCCTGCGCGTCTTCCGCGAGCACGTCCGCCATGAAGACCATTCCCGTCCCACCTCTCGCCGCGAGAGGGTTGGCCGATTCCGAGTCGTGCGTCACCAGGCCGGTGTGCGTTCAACTCGACTGACGGCCCACTTCGAGCACCGAATCAGCCTCATCCCACGCGTCGGCGTCGTCACGAACCGGCTCAAAATGAATGGGCGGGAATGACGCGGACACCAGGCGCCGCATCGCGCCCAGATCCGCCCCGAGCGCGCCGAGACCCCGCAACTGCATGAGCGCATTGCCAATGGCCGCCGCCTCGACGGGACCGGCCTGCACCGTGATGCCGCACGCGTCGGCGGTGAGCTGACAGAGCACCTCATTGAGTGCTCCACCTCCCACGATGTGCACGACGTCGACGCGAGTGCCCGTCACCGCAGAGATTCCACGCAGGGCACGACGATATGCCAGGGCGAGCGAGTCCATGATGCAGCGAGTGAACTCCGCCGCGGTGACGGGCACCTCAGTACCCAGTCGCACGCACTGCGCCGCGAGACGTCCACGCATATCGCCGGTGCCGAGCAACTCGTCGCTCTCGGCGTCCACCAGGAATCGACGGGGCGTGATTGATTGTGCTTCACCGGTCAGTGTGGCGGCGTCAAAATCCTGGCCGTCGAGGGCGAACTCCCGGATCACTTCTTGTAGGAGCCAGAAACCCATGACGTTACGCAAGAAGCGCGTGCGACCGAACGCCCCGAGCTCATTGGTGTAACCGGCCTCGAAAGCGGCGTGATCAATAAGCGGTTCGTCGAGCTCAACGCCCACCAAGGACCAGGTTCCCGAAGAGACGTAGGCGAAGTTCCCATCCTGGGCCGGAACCGCGAGGACCGCCGACGCGGTGTCGTGCGACGCCACGCAGATAACCAGAGTGTTCACCGACGCCCCGGCCGCAATGGCGGTCGGCGCGATGACGGTTCCGAGGACGTGACCAGGCTCGGTGAGTTCGCCCACCAGGTGTCGGGGCAGCGAAAAACGTTCGAAGAGTTCGTCGTCCCATTGACGAGTGAGATCGAGCAACTGCGTGGTCGAAGCGTTGGTGATTTCCCACGCGCGCTGTCCGCAGAGGAAGTAGTTCACCAAGTCCGGGATGAGCAACATACTCTGCGCCGATCGCGCCAGATCACCATCGGCAACGAGCTGGAACAAGGTGTTGAAGGTCAAGAGCGCGATGCCGTTGCGCTGATAAAGCGACCAAGGGTCGATCGTCGAAGTCACCGCGGCGAAGGACACGTTGGTGCGCGGATCGCGGTGGTGCGCCGGCAGGCGCAGAAGATGTCCCGATGAATCCAGCAGGCCGTAATCGACGGCCCAGGAGTCGACGCCGACCGACGCGAGCTCGAGGCCGCGGGCCGCGGCCACGCGCGTGGCCGCGGCCAGTCCCTTCTCTATTTCGGCGACCAGGTAGGGCAGGTCCCAGGAGAAGATTCCCTGCACGTCGTGGCCCGCGTTGGTGAAACGCACGACCGGCTCGAGCTCCAGTTGTCCGTCCCTCAACGTGACGAGCAGTACCCGCCCACTCGACGCGCCGAGATCAACCGAGGCGACCGCGACGCCAGGAATAGACACGACCTATCGCAAGAAGGCGGCGGCCACGCCCGAGTCAACCGGGATATGCGCTCCCGTGGTGAGGGCGAGGTCGCCTCCCAGCAGGGCGAAGACCGCGCTCGCGATGCTCTCGGGGAGGACTTCGCGCTTGAGTAGCGTGCGACCCGCGTAGTAGGCGCCGAGATCCTCTTCCTTGACCCCGTAGACGGCAGCACGCTGGGCGCCCCAACCACCAGCGAAGATCTTCGAACCTCGCACGACGCCGTCGGGGTTCACACCGTTGACGCGGATGCCGAGCTCGCCGAGCTCGGCCGCCAAGAGTCGCACTTGGTGCGCCTGGTCGGCCTTGGCCGATCCATACGCCACGTTGTTGGGGCCGGCGAAGACGGCGTTCTTCGACACGATGTAGACAATGTCGCCACCCATCTGCTGTTCCTTCATGACCTTGACAGCCGACTGGGCAGCGAGGAAGGATCCCTTGGCCATCACGTCGTGCTGGAGGTCCCAGTCACGCTCGGTCGTTTCGAGAAGCGACTTCGAGATGGAGAGTCCGGCGTTGTTGATCAAGATGTCCACACCACCAAAGGCCAATACCGCTTCGTCAACGGCCGCCTGCACCGCGTCCTTGGACGACACGTCGATAGCGACGCCGCGCGCGACGTCGAGCGAGCCGAGCTCGGCGGCCAAGGCGGTCGCGGATTCGGCGTCGAGGTCGGCCACGACGACGTGCGCACCTTCTGCGGCCAGGCGTCGTGCCGTGGCGGCGCCGATTCCCGAGCCACCCCCCGTGACCAGAGCCACACGTGACGCCAGCGGCTTGCCCGGGGGCATGCGCCTGAGTTTCTCCTCTTCGAGTTGCCAGTATTCGATGCGGAACTTCTCGGACTCCTCGATGGGCGCGTAGGTCGAGATCGCCTCGGCGCCGGTCATCACGTTGATGGCGTTGATGAAGAATTCTCCAGCCACCCGGGCGGTCTGGGCATCCTTGCCGAAGGAGAACATACCGACTCCCGGAACCAGCACAATCGCCGGGTCCGCGCCACGCATCGCCGGAGATTCGGGCGTGGCAAAGGTCTCGTAGTAGGCGCTGTAGGCCGCGCGGTACTCCACGTGCAGTTCAGCCAAGCGCGCGATCATCTCGTCGACGGGCGTGTTCGAAGCCAGATCGAGGATCATCGGACGCACCTTGGTTCGCAAGAAGTGGTCGGGACACGAGCTACCGCGACTGGCGACTTCGGCGTGGCGCTCGGACTCAAGGAAGCTCAAGACGGTGTCGGTGTCGAAGAAGTGACCCACCTGGGGACGGTCCATGCTCGCCATCCCGCGCAGCGTCGGGAACAGCGCAGTGGCCGTGGTCCGGCGCTCGTCGTCGCTCAGTCGAGTAAAACTCGCGACCTTGGGACCTAAGGGTTCGAGGCGGCCGTGTTCGGCGATGTAGGCCTCGGCGGTGCGGATGATAAAGAGGGCGTTCTTTTCACACTCCTCGCTCGTCTCACCCCAGGCGGTGATGCCGTGTCCGCCGAGAATGACGCCAATGGACTCGGGGTTCGCGTCGCGAATCGCCGCGATGTCGAGGCCCAGCTGAAAACCTGGTCGACGCCACGGCGTCCACGCCACGGCGTCGCCGAAGATCGTACGCGTCAGTGCCTCGCCGTCGGCCGCGGTCGCCAGAGCAATGCCCGAGTCCGGGTGGAGGTGGTCGACGTGGTTGCAGTTCACGAGGCCGTGCATCGCGGTGTCGATCGATGGCGCCGCGCCACCCTTGCCGAAGAGGCAGTAATCGAAGGCCGCGACCATCTCGTCCTCGAACTCGGGACCGCGGTAGACGTTCTTCAGGGCGCGCATCGCGTCGAGACGCAGCGCGGCGAGTCCGGCGAACTTCAGCGTGCCGAGGTCGCCGCCCGAGCCCTTGACCCACATGACGTCGATATTCTCGCCGCTCGCGGGATCGACAACGTTGGCCTTAGCGCTCGCGTTTCCGCCGGCGTAGTTGGTGATGGTGGGGTCCGCACCGTGGCGGTGCGATCGGTCCAGTAAATCCTGAACGGCGGAGGGGACGTCGTAGGAGAAATCTGGCATTACGCGCCCCAACCCGCGGCCTGACCGCCGACTCGCTCGGACTCGATCTTCTGTTGATACCCCGAGCGCTGGTAGGCCGCGATGGGGTCGGGGTCGAGTCCCATCTCGGTGCGCATCTNNGCGTCGCGGTCCACCAACAGCGCCTTGGCGGTGGCTTCTTGGACGTTCATGACCGAGCGGATCTCGGCCTGGACCTTGGGCTCGATGTTGTGGCATTGGTCGAGCATGAAGGCGACATTGCCGTCGGGCGTGACCACGCCGGCGTCGACGATCTCGAACATGATACGAAACAACTGGTAGGGGTCCGCCGCGCCGACCATCAAGTCGTCGTCGCCGTAGAAACGCGAGTTGAAGTGGAAACCTCCTAGACGCTTGGTGCGCAACAACACCGACACGAGGAACTCGATGTTCGTGGCCACCGCGTGGTGACCGGTGTCGACGAGGACCTTGGCCTTGTCGCCGAGTTCGAGGCACTGCACCAGCGACGTTCCCCAGTCGGGCACGTCCATCGTGTAGAACGACGGTTCGTAGAGCTTGTACTCGAGCAGCATCTCGACGCCCTCGCCCATGGCGGCGTAGGTCTCGGCGAGGGCCTCGTGCAAGCGGTCCTGACGGGCACGGATATTGTCCTGGCCGGGGTAGTTGGTGCCGTCGGCGAACCACAGACTGATGGCGAAGGACTTGGTCTCGTGCGCGATGTCCACGCACTCGAGCAAGTGATCTATGGCCTTGCGACGGATGCGCGGGTCCGGGTTGCAGACGCTGCCCAATCGATAATCGTCCTCCTGGAAGACGTTGGGGTTGATGGCGCCGATCTTGATTCCCAGGTCGCTGGCGTGCTTGGCGAGCTTGCCGTAGTCCTCGACCTTGTCCCAGGGGATGTGCACCGCGACCGACGGCGCGACGCCCGTCATCTTGTGCACCTGGGCCGCGTCTTCAATCTTCTCGAAGGGATTGCGAGCCACACCCTGCTGAGCGAATACCTTGAAGCGGGTGCCCGAGTTGCCGTACGCCCACGACGGCGTCTCAATCCACTGGCGACGTAAAACGTCCTTGATGTCACTTTGATTCAGCATGTCTGCCTTCTTTCTCGTGCTTCATTTGGTCTGGGGTGAACGCCCCAGAGATCTGACCCACCTACTCGAGGTGGAAAACTTCCTCAAGCGGACGCACGCCTTCGTCGGGCGCCCCCTCGAGTCCAACGAAAAACTCGCCCATCGATGCCTGCCACCGGGCGTTGACCTCGGTGGCGGCCATCAGCTCGAGGCAGCGTTCGAAGTCCTCGCATTCCAGGTACCCGATCAGCATTCCGTCGGGGGCGAGAAATAACGAATAGTTGGTCCAACCGGTTTCGGAGAGCGCCGCGAGCATGTCGGGCCACACGGCCGCGTGGCGCGCCTTGTACTCCTCGGCGGAGGCCGGATCGATCCGGAACTGGAAACAGACGCGTTGCACTACGACGCCTCCGCCACTCGCCGTCGAAATTGCGCTCGGATGCGAGCAACGCTGTCGCGAGCCGTGGGAATCAGAACGCTGACCAGCAAGAGGCAGCCGGTGACGATGCTCTGGGCCTGGGCCGAGACGTTAATCGCGGTGAGCGAGGCCTGCAGGCTGCCAAAGATCGCCACTGAGACAAAGACGCCGAAGATTGTTCCGCGGCCACCGAAAATTGAGACGCCGCCGAACAGGGCAATGGCCACCACGTTGAGTTCCAAACCCACTCCGGTATCGGAGGCGGAACTGGACTGTTGGAAGGTGTAGAGAATGCCGGCAAAGGCGCAGAGGAATCCCGAGATGACGTAGAGGGTGAACTTGATGCGCTTGACCCGGACCCCCGAGAAGTACGCGGTCTCGGGCTGCAAGCCAATGGCGTATATCGATCGGCCCACGGGCGTCATATGCAGCACCACCCCAAAAATAAGGACCAGCACTACGAAGATGGCGAAGTCGTACGCGATATGGGTGTTGCCAATCGGCAGACTCAACTTGTTGGTCCACGCCGGGAAGCCCACCGCGGTGTTCGAACCGAGAACGATCAACGCGATGCCGCGATACAAGGTCAAAGTTCCAATGGTGACCGCAATGGACGGCAAGCCCAGGCGGGTGACGAGCAGTCCATTAAGTGCTCCACCGAGTATTCCGACAATCAAGCAGATCGCCATGGCCAGCCAGATATTCCAGCCGTGCATGAAGAGATATCCGAGCGTGCTCGCCGAGAGCCCGAGCATCGACGCCACCGACAGGTCAATCTCGCCGGTGATGATGATCATGGTCATGGGAAGCGCCATGATGGCGATCTCGCCGAAATTCAGCCCCGCAAAGAAGAACGTGTCGGTGTTGAGGAAGTAGGGCGAGACCCACCAGCCATAAATCAGACTGATGACGAACAAGACAATCAGAGCTGACTCCCAACGAACGCTCGAACGAATCATCGTGTTCAGCGAGCGTGGTTCCTCCAGCACATCGGGCATCAGGGAGACATCAGGCGTTGCCACGGTGTGCTCCCTCGACTCGCAGTATCTTCTCGGCGCCCACCGACACGTAGCGGTCAAACGCAATCGCCACGAGGAGTAAGAAGCCCGCGACGGCTTGGTTCCAGAATGATGACACCCCTGCCGCGACGAGCGCCTGGTCAATGGTGTTCAGCAGCAGAGCTCCGAGGGCCGCGCCCAGTACGGTACCGCTGCCGCCGAAGATGGCGACGCCGCCCACCACCACGGCCGCGACGACGTTGAGCTCGTACCCCGAGCCGGCGGTCGAGGCCACGGTGGCGAATTCAGCGAGCCACAGTGCGCCGCCGAGTCCCGCCAGTGCCCCGCTGATGGCGAAGGCGCTGAACACCCGGCGTTGAACTCGCACCCCGGCCAGCACCGCGGCTTCGGGGTTTGAACCAATGGCGTAGAAGTCGCGAGCCGGTCGAAAGGTGCGCATGGAATAGCCGACAATGGCGACCGTCCCCACCGCAATCAAGAACAGATAGGGGATGCCGAGCACCGCCCCCGCCCCCAGGTTGATGAAGGACTGGGGGATCTGACTCGGCAAGATCTGCACCCCGTTGACAATGATGGCGTCGATTCCTCGGATTATGTAGAGCATGCCCAGTGTCACGACGAGAGCGGGCATGCGCGCGTACGCGACAATCACTCCGTTCACTACACCGCACACCATACCGATCAGGAGTCCGATGAATAGGGCGAGGACCACGGGCATATGGGGGTAATGCACGAACAGATCGCCCACGAGATACGCCGACAAGCCCAGCACCGAACCGACTGACAAGTCCACGTTGCGCGTGACGATAACCAGGGTCTCGCCCACGGCCAACAAGATGACGATGGAGGGTCCGGAGAGCAATTGCTGCAGCGAAGCCGTGCTGGCGAACGACGTGTTCTTGAAGTACGTGGCCGCGAAGACCAGCAAGATGGCGACGACAATCGCGAGTTCGCGGAATCGCAGAATCTTAGTAATGAACGATGTTCGCGCCGGGGTGGTCGTGAGGGGCTGGTCAATAACGCTCAACTCGCGCTCACCTTCATTTGGCCTGCTGCAGCGCGCATGATCGATGCCTCGTTGGCTTCTTCGCGACTGAATTCCGCCGCGAGTCGTCCCTCGTGCAAGACAAGAATTCGGTCCGCCACTCCCAAAACCTCCGGCATTTCAGACGAGATCATCAAGACGGCAATTCCCTGATCGACCAATTCGCCCAACAATCGGTGCACCTCGGACTTGGTGCCGATATCGATGCCGCGCGTGGGTTCGTCAATGATGAGCAAACGTGGTTGGCGCGCCAGCCATTTGGCCAGGACCACCTTTTGCTGGTTTCCTCCCGAGAGGGTCAGTACCGCGTCAGAGAATCGACCGAACTTGAGCCGTAGTCGCGCCGCCCATTCGGCGGCCAATTTGCGCTCCGACGCCTTGCGAATGAGACCAAAGTGGCTCAGCGAACGGATTGACGCTAGCGACGCGTTACGGTCGATCGCCATCTGCATGACGAGTCCCTGCTGACGGCGGTCTTCGGGAACGAAACCGATACCGGCGTTCATGGCCTGTAGCGGAGAGCCCGACTTCAACTTAAGTCCCCCGATGGTGACGCTGCCGGCGTCCACCTTGTCGATGCCAAAGATTCCGCGCGCCACTTCAGTACGTCCCGCCCCGACCAGCCCCGCCAATGCCACGATTTCTCCCGCGCGCACGTCGAACGAGATATCCGTGAAGACCCCTTCACGAGTGAGGTGCTTGACCTCGAGGACGTTGAGTCCCGGTGTACGAGTGTGGTCGCCGTATAACGAAACGATGTCGCGGCCCACCATGGCGAAGATAACGTCGTCAATCGTGATATCAGCGATGGGAGCGGTCTTGACGAAGGCGCCGTCACGCATGATGGTGACGCGCTGACACATCGCAAAGACTTCTTCCAAGCGGTGTGAAATGAACATGACGGCGGCGCCTTCAGAGCGCAGCGTCGCCACGACGTCAAAGAGTCGAAGCACCTCGACCTCGGTCAGGGCCGCGGTGGGTTCGTCCATGATGATGATCGTCGCGTTGAATGAAATGGCCTTGGCGATTTCAACGATTTGCTGGTCCGCCACCGAGAGTCCTCGCGCCAGTCGGCCTGGGGCGAGGGGCACCCCCAAGCGTGCGAAGACCTCTTCGGCGCGCTTCATCATCTCCGAGCGGTCGATGCGCTTTGCCGATCGCAGCGGGTGACGGCCCATAAAGATATTCTCGGCGATGGTGAGATCAGGGAACAAGGTCGGCTCCTGGTAAATCACCGAGATACCCGCCTCGCGAGCGGCGATGGGGTTCGCAAAACGAACCGGTTGACCTTCTAGGGTGATGTGGCCACCGTCGGCCGTGTAGACGCCGGCCAAGATTTTGACGAGCGTCGACTTTCCGGCACCGTTTTCACCCAGTAGCGCGTGAGCTTCGCCGGGATAGAGAGTAATCGATCCGTCAATCAGGGCCTTCACCGGCCCAAAGAACTTGGTGGCTCCGTCGACCACCAAGACGGGAGCAACGTCCGGAGTGCGTTTCGAGTCCGACCCGTTAGGGGGCGCGGCCTCATCCGGCGTTTCCACACGCTCCATTGCAGTTCCCCCCTGGTACTCACCACCTCGACGATGACCATCGCGTACTCCACGCGCAAGGCCCGGCGTCACGACAGCGCTTCACCAAGTGAGTGAAGTTGGCAAACCTTATATTGAATTATTGAAACGTGTCAAGTACTGAACGTTTCGATTCGCCAGTGGGTGGATTCACGACGACTTGAAGGAGGATGCGCGCACCATGAGTTCGGGTTCGAAACGCACTTCACGATGACGGTGATCAGGGTTTCGCACTTCGTCGAGTAGCAACTCCGCCGCGGCCACGCCCAATTCCAGAGCTGGTTGGCGCACCGACGTGAGTGCTGGCGAGAGCATCGATCCGAAGATCAAATCGTCGTAGCCCACCACCGCCAGGTCGTCGGGCACGCGAACGCCGTGCGCCGCGAGACCGCGCAAGACGCCCAGCGCCAAGAGGTCGTTGGCGCACATCACTGCGGTGGGACGCGGCGACATCGCCAAGATCCGGTCCACGGCCTCTTCCCCGTTGCGCACCGTCAGGGCGCCCACTGAGAGTTCGGTCACCTCGACCTTTTTCGCCTTGGCCACCGCGCGTACGGCCTTGCGCACACCCTGGCGGCGATCGCGGCACTGTCGAATAGTCGTCGGACCGTTGACGAAGACCACCTCCGCGTGGCCCGTCTCGAAAAGGTGGCGCGCGGCGAGTTCACCCCCTCGCACGTCATCGACCGTCACGGAACAAAACTCGTCGGCAGTGGCCTTGCGGTCAAGCAACACCGTCGGTACACCACGCGTTTTGAGACCCGAAAGGCTGACGAGGTCCGCGGCGACGGGCGTAATCAAGACGCCCTCGACGCGATGCTCTTCCATGGCGCGAACGAAATTGGCCTCGCGTTCAATCGAGTCGTCGGTACTGCCGAGCATCAAGACGTAGCCCTCGGATTGCAGTCGGCTCTCGGCACCACGGAACATCTCGGTGAAGAACGGGTTCGAGACGTCGAGCACCACCACCCCCACGGTATGCGAGCGCCCCCCGCGTAGTTGGTACGCCTGGGTATTGCGGATGAAGCCCGTCGACTCGACCGCGTCGAGGACTCGCTGGCGAGTGGATTCGGCGACGATGTCGGGCCGATTCAAGACATTGGACACCGTGCCGGTCGAGACGTGCGCCACTTTGGCAACGTCGCGAATGGTGACGGGCACCCACGTCTTGGGGTCGACCTTCGGCGTGGGGCCGCTGCGCTTGGGACTCATGGGTACGTCAGTCTCGCATCTCACTTGAACCGTTGCAAGAAGTGTCACGCGTCCGTCACCATGGATCCGCGCGGGGTAGATACGCTTCGACAAAGGGCAATCAATGAAACGTTCCACGAAAATTGTTGGTGTGGTACTTGACACGTTTCAATAGGTAGATATAAGGTTTGCCGAATTCGAGCAGTCCGCGAGGTCATCGCTAATGCGAGTCGACGTGCGTCGGACGAATCGGAGCAGTAGAGAGCAGTACTCGTAGTAGGGAACACGATCGAAAGGCTGAAGTTCCGAGGGCGTGAGCCGGGCTCAACCACTCGGGATGGGGGCGACTTTTAGGGGGGAAGGGGGCTGTACGACGACACCTGGTCGTCGATTCATGTACGCGTTGTCTGCCGCGTGACCACCGTGGTCATCGGCCTTTGTTCGAGTTCACACTCGTAACACCCGAAAGGAAAACATTCATTATGAAAATCAAGAATCGCACCGCTACGGCGCTTGCCAGCTCCGCGCTGGCCACCGTTCTGGTCGTGGGCTTGGGCGGCTTCGGCCTCACCTCGGCGTCGGCCAGCGGGACGCTCAAGAAGGGTCAGACTTTCTACTTGATCCCTAAGGACACCCTGAACCCCTATGAGACCTTGGAAGATAGTGGCATCACCGCTGCTCTGAAGTCGTTGGGCGACACAGCCATCGTCAGCTCAGGCACCGCCGACACCGCGGCCGCGCAGATTCCGTCGATTCAGGCGGCAATCCAGCACCACGCTGCTGGTATCGTCATTGCCGGCAACGACCCATCGGCCCTGTGCAACTCGCTGGCCCAGGCTCGCGCGCATGGCCTCGTGGTCGTCTCGGCTGACTCCGACGTCACCTGCCCGAACCACCTGTTCATCAACCAGGCCGTCACGTCAACCATTGGTACTTCTGAAGTCGACCTCCTCGCCAGCGAAATTGGCAAGAGTGGTCAGATCGCCATTCTGTCGGCCGCGGCCACTGCGACCAACCAGAACTCGTGGATCGTCTACATGAAGAAGGAACTGAAGAAGTACCCCAACATGAAGCTGGTCTCGACCGTGTACGGCAACGACGACCCCGCGACATCATTGACCGTTCTTCAGGGTCTGCTTTCGCGATTCCCGCACCTGCGCGGCATCATTTCGCCGACCACGGTGGGTATCTCGACGGCTGCTCAGTACCTCGACACGCACAAGTCACTGCTCAAGCACCTCACCCTCACCGGTCTGGGCCTGCCTTCGCAGATGAAGAAGTACGTGCTTGACGGCACCGTGAAGTCCTTCGAACTCTGGAACCCGATCAACCTGGGCCGCTTGGCTGGCTTCGCAGTTGCGAACCTCGCTTCGGGAACCATCAAGATCAAGGCTGGTCAGACCTTCAACGCTCCGGGACTTGGTAAGTACACCATCCTCAAGGCCGCGGCTGGCACTGGCCCGTCGATTGTCCTAGGACCGCCATTCGTCTTCACCAAGGCGAACGTCGCCAAGTTCAACTTCTAAGTTGACGCACCAGAACCCCCGTCGCGGTCTTGCGCGGCGGGGGTTCTTCGCATCAGGCCTGCCGTGACCACCCTGTGGTAGAGCTTCCCCCTAAGCCACGGCACACACAAATCCCCGCCGAATCTCGGCGGGGATTTGTGCTTTCTCATGGGGGAAGACGATCTACACGGTAACGATTTCGATGTTCAGCAATTCAGCCACTGCCTTCAGCTCCGTGGCCCGATGGCCGGTACCCAGCGCCCAATGGTGCGCGACCGCGGTCGCACTCCACTCGTCGCACCACTCGCCCGGGTCGCGACCGAAGTCCACTCGTGACGTCGTGTTGCCGATTTGCAGCAACTCACCGCCGACGACCTCGCCCTCGGAGACAACGAAGCGAAACGAACCGTCGCGCAGTTGCGTGAGCCCCAGTGCCGTGACCGGTCCGTGTTTGACGTCGAACTCGACCGAGATGCCCCAGCCGCGCTTGCCGTGAAAGACGCCCAGACCGCGCAGCATGGGCTTGCGGTCGCTGATCGCCAGGTGCGCCGGACCATCGTGTCCCATCTCGACCACGCCATCGATGAAGTTGAGTGCCTGCAACTCGGTGAAGGAGCCGCCGGCGCCCAGTCGGTCCAGAACCAACATCGCGATCGACGTACGTAACTCGTACTCGCCGCACACCGGCCGGTGACTGGCCGTCAGGAGCGACGCGCCCAGGATCATGCCCGCGGCGAGGCGTTCGTGCTGCTCGCCCCCGAGTCCGCGGTGGTAGTACGCCATCGAGTCGAGGTCGAAATCGGCGACGAGACACTCCATGCCGATCGCGACTCGCAGCGACCAGTCGAGGTCATCTCCGTCGACCGAGTCAAGAAGCTCAAACGTTTCGCGCACTTCAACGAGCAGATTCTCGACCTCTTCGTTCGTGACGTCGGCCACCCGCACGCGCAGGTCGTCGATCTCGAGGACTTCGACGTGTCCGCCCAGGTGCGAAGGAATGAGGGTGAGGTCGGTCGCGACGTCGTACATACCGGGATAGAGGTGTCCCAGCAGACCATGGCGCCCGTGGCGCAGCGCCCGCTTGACGCCCGCCGCTCGAACCCAGCCCTCGATGCGGCGCCAGGCGCGGTCGTCCGCCAAATACCCTGATACGGAGCGAAAATCAATGCCGCAGCGCTGAAAGGCGTTGGCCATTTCAGGCAGCGGGCACGCGCCGCAATAGGCCAGCCACGCCCCGGTATCGAACGTCGCGTGGTCCATCTTCTCAGTGGGCTGAAGATTGATGAAGAGTACGTCGGCCTTGGTGCGCTGGGCGATGGGCACCACCATGGTCGCGGTCATATACGTCGTGAGGAACATCACGATGAGATCGCAACCGGCGGCGCGCAACGTCTCGGCGGCGACGTCAGCTTCTTGAGCGTCGGAGATGAAACCCACGTCCACGACGTCGGCGTCGAAGCCGGTGATGCGGCGCGACACCTCAGTGGCCGAGCGCTGGAGTTGGGGCAACAGGTCGGCGAACTGGGGCCAGTAGGCGCCGAGTCCTCCCGCCACGAGGCCGATCTTGGGTCGTGCGTTCCTTACGGCCGATCGGCGCAGTGCCCCTACGGTGACGTCTCTCATGGCGTTCCTCTCCCCCTGGGATTGTCGACGGCGACAAACTCAATCCTCAAACTATTGCATCTTCGGTTGACACGTTTCAACTATCTTCGGCACACGGGCAACGGCTACATTTCTCCAATGGCACTTGATCCAGAACTCCTCCCTTTTCTTGGCGGGCCCGACGACGCCAATATGGACGACATCGCGGGCTCGCGGGCCGTGAGCGCCGTCCTCAATGCCCGGGCAATCGCTGCGCGCCCCACCCCGCCCCTCGGCGTCACCTTTCGCGACACGGTCGCCGTCGACGGCGCCGGTTACGAGGTTCCCATCCGGATCTACGCCCGTGATGATCTCCCCGTCGCCAGTGGCGCCGTGCTCTTCATCCATGGCGGAGCTTTCGTGTTCGGCGACTTAGAAGGTGAACACGACCGTTGCCTGTACTACGCGGCCTACGCGGACTGCATCGTTGTATCGGTCGATTATCGATTGGCTCCCGAATACCCCTACCCCGCCGGTCTCGACGATTGTTGGGTGGCCCTCAATTGGCTCATCGCACAGGCCAGCGAACTCGGCGTCGACACCCAGCGGATCTGCGTCGGTGGGTCGAGCGCTGGGGGATCACTGGCGGCGGGTCTGGTACTGCGCTGCCGTGACGAGAATGGTCCGGGCATCGCCGCACAATTGCTGCTCTATCCAGTCCTCGACGACCGTGGGACCACCCTCTCGATGGCGGCGTTCGAGGTCTACGACCCCTGGGATGGCGAGCGCTCACGAAAGATGTGGCCGCACTACTTGGGCTGCGGCGGTGATGCCCCGGTCTACGCTGCACCATCGCGCGCCAGTGACCTGCACGGACTACCCACAACATTTCTCATGGTGTGCGAAGAGGATCCGCTTCGCGACGAGGATCTCAACTTCGCCCAACGACTGCTGCACGCCGGAGTGAGCGTGGAACTTCACCACTACCGCGGCACCTACCACGCCTTCGACGTCATCGCCCCGGACACCGCGGTGGGCCGTCGCGCCCTGAGTGAACAAGCCCTCTTCTTGGACCATGAAGTGGGCACCCCGACGAGGTAGCCAGCGCCGGGTGTTCTCGCTTCGGAGCGCGAGTGCGCCGCTATCGCCCATGACGAACTCGTCGGCGCGACGGGGCGTGAACCTGGTGATCGACGGACGCACGACCTCTTCGAGGGAGAATGTTTGGAGCGCGAGCCGCCCGCAACATGGTGCGGGGCGCAGGGGAACACCAATGGACGTCCTCGAGTGAGCCATCTTCGATGATGTGTCGTCGTAGCGAACTCTCGGGCGAGTCCGACGGCGTGCTCAACGATGCCACGACCACGTCACCACCAGGGGTTCTACGTCAGGTCGCCGAGACGCCCGAAGTAGGTTGATTTCACATGAATCACTCACCCGCGACGGACAGCGACTGGCGCACCGGTCGACGGCCTCGCTCACTGCGCCACCTCGTGGTGCGAGGCTCGCTTCCGGCCAGCGCCCTCGTGCCGCTGAGCAGTGACGCGCGTGACGGCGCCACCTGGCGGAGACTTCGCGGGTTGCACGCTCTCGTCGCGCTCGCGGTGATCTTCAACCTCTGGTCGCTGCGCGCTGAACGACTCTCGGTCGCCTATCCCAACGACAGCGGCATGCACTTGCAAATGACCACGCTAGCGACGAACTTGCTGCGCCACGGGATCTCCCCCTTCGACCACTGGTATCCGCTGCTGTCCCTGGGCTCACCATTCTTCGTGCAGTACCAGAGCTTCTCCGCCGCCCTCACCGGCGCTCTGTCGATCGTCTTCGGGCCTCACGCGACCTTCGCGTGGACGCTGTACCTGTTGGTCAGTCTGTGGCCACTGTGCGTGTACTGGTCGGCCCGATTGCTCTCGTGGGGCCGTTGGGAGTCGGCGATCGCCGCCGTGCTCTCGCCTCTCATCTTCACGGTGACGGGCCGCGGCTTCGGACACCAGAGTTACATCTGGATCGGCAGCGGACTGTGGTCGCAACTGTGGGCGATGTGGACCTTGCCGCTCGCCTGGGCGTTCAGCTGGCGTTACATCTCGCAGCGAAAATCCCTCATCGCCGCCATCGCAATGCTGTCGCTCACCATCGCATTTCACTTCTTAAGCGCGTATCTCGCCGGTCTCACTTTGGCGGTATGGATTCTCATTCGACCGAGCCAATTCTTCGCTCGTGCACTGCGCGCCCTGCTACTCGGCGCGGCGGCGCTGTTGTCCACCGGGTGGGTGACCTTGCCGCTGTTCGTGCACTCGAAGTGGCTGGCGGTCAACCAGTTCCAGGTCGGCACGCCGATCAATGACTCCTACGGTGCGCGTCGCGTTCTGAGTTGGCTCTTCACCGGCCAGATTTACGACTGGCACCGCCTGCCGATCATCACCGTCTTGACCGGCATCGGACTGGTGGTGTGCGTGACGCGCTGGTGCTACGACGAGCGCGGGCGGGCCTTGGTAGGCGCGTGGCTACTCAGTTTGATCCTGTTCTTCGGCCGTCCCACCCTGGGGCCGTTGTTGAAACTTCTGCCCGGTAATCAAAGTCTGCTGTTGCAGCGCTACATCATGGGCGTGCACTTGGCGGGACTCATGCTCGCGGGAGTCGGCGCCGTGTGGACGTCCGTCTTCTTGTATCAACAACTGGCGAGCCGCGCGACAACCGTCGTCGCGTCGGGTCGGCGCCTCCTCCTTGGATCTTCTGCGTGGATGCGCGCACCGCTCATCATCGCGATCGTCGTCGCGATCCTTACTCCGGCGTGGACCCAGATCTCCACCTACGACGGATACTCCGCGTCCGGGATCAGGTATCAACGCAACGTGGCCCCCACCCAGGGTGCGGACGTCAATTCCCTCGTGACGCTCGCCGCCACACGGGGGGGCGGTCGCATCTACGCCGGCATGCCTAGCAATTGGGGACATCATTTCTACGTCGGCGCCGTCCCGGTCTACATCTACCTCGAACAACTCAACGTCGACACCGTCGGCTTCACTTTGCGCACCAGCGGACTCATGACCGATCCCGAGGCCTACTTCGACGAAAACCAACCGGGCGACTACGCCGCCTTCGGGGTGCACTACATGATCCTGCCAGTCGGCCATACCCCGCCGGTCACGGCGACGTTGTTGCGAACTGCGGGACCCTACCGGCTCTGGATGGTGAACAGCGCACGAGCGTCGGCACTCATCCAAGTCGTCGACACCTACGGGACCATCACCGCCAACAATGCCAACCTGGGCACCCAAACTACGTCATTCTTGCAATCGTCATTGCCGACGCGCGCGGTCTACTCCACCATCGCCTACTCCGGCCAGGCGGCCGCGGTACCGACGCTCACCTCTCTCGCTCACCAGCACGGTATCGCCGGTGTGGTCGTGAGCCAGCGTCAGGACCTCGTCTATGGCCAGAGCGCGCGGGCGACACTCGTGGCTCGTCGCAATTCGGTCGTTCTCTTGAAGGTCGCGTACGACCCGGGTTGGCACGCCACCGTGGACGGGCGCGCGAGCCCCACGATCATGCTCGCCCCGGCCCTGCTCGGCGTCGAAGTGTCGGCGGGGCGCCACGTGGTGGTCTTCACGTACCACGGCTACGGCGCCTACGGCGTGCTCGACGCGGCGGCGGTGGTGACACTTTTGGGGGTGGGCCTCGGGCCGTGGTGGTGGCGTCGCCGATCAACCTCGGCGACGGGGTAACTCAGCGCGACGCGCTCGGACCCAACGGTGCCGGCCACTGGCCGCGCGCCAACACCAGTTGCACGTCGCTGATGTGGCGCTCCGGGAACGCGGTCTCGCAGTAACACGGGTACGCGTGCCACATTCGGTCGAATTCCTCGCCGAGGGTCAGATCCTCCGCGTCGACCGCGTGCGCGCAAAGGTTCGCACACGGCTTGACAGCGCCTCGGCGCAGTGACGCCTGATGTCGTCGAGATGCACTACGCACAGGTCACTGACTAACGAGCTCGAAGGCACGATGGCCTCGAGCGAGGGCCGGAATCCGCCCGGAAAGATCATGCGCTTGAAGAAGCCGTCGCGGTTCCTGGCGCGCTCGTAACTGAAGTCGTTGATGGTGATGGCCTGCAGCGCCATGAGACCCTCGGGCTTCAGTAGCTTCGCGCACGTGGAGAAGTAGGTGTCGAGCTGACGCCAGCCAATGGCCTCGATCATCTCAATCGACACCAGTTTGTCGTAGGTGCCCGTCACGTCGCGGTAGTCCTGATTGCGCACCTCCACCAGGTGGTCGAGCCCCCTCTCGGCAACGCGCGCGCATCATCGTCGTCGGCCATGGCGAAACTCGTTTCGCTCGGGCGCGTCATCACACCTAACTCGGCGAAAAGTCTCGTGAGGAGAGGGTAGTTGCGCTCGTTGTAGACGATGAAGCCCGTGTCGAACGCGTGCTTAATACCGTCGATTCGCGCCGTGACACTTTGGGCGTGGCCACCCGCACGCGGTGGCGCTTCGAAGAGGGTGACGTCGTGGTCACGACACAACAGATGGGCGCAGACGAGTCCCGAGACCCCGCGGCCGATGATGGCGATGCGCACTGCCGATTCTCCCTCACGGCTACGATCACTCGATAGTTCGAACCCGTCCAATGGGGTGACATTACCGGTACTCTGGCACCAGTTCGACAGGAGAAACTCGTGGCCCGCTACCGCACCACCGTGTCATCAAAATGGGACGTCCATACCGCTTTTTGCTACATGTCCGACTTTTCGAACTCCGCCACCTGGGACCCCGGGGTCACGTCCGCCAAGAAGACCAGCACCGGTGAAGTAGGTCTGGGGACGAAGTTCGACCTCATCGCAAACTTCAACGGCCGGCAATTACCCCTCACCTACGAGGTCACCGCCTTCGATCCCTCACGGCGGTTCGTGCTGCGGGCCGAGACGTCGATGGTGCTCTCCGTTGACGAGGTCACCTTCACCTCGACCGCGCAGGGTACCGACGTTTCCTACAACGCCGATTTGCGCACGCGCGGTTGGTACCGCCTCGCGGCGCCAGTGGTGGCCGTCATGTTCAAGGGCGTCGGTGACAAGGCGCGAGCGGGACTGCAAAGAGAACTCAACGTGTGATGAACCCGCTCTCCCTCGCGGTCGACAAGCTCCTCGAGGCAACGGTGGTGGGCAGTTTCTCGCGCGTCGGCTACGCCACGCGTTCGCGTCTGGAGGCTTGGATTGATCCCCCGTCGCTCGCCGGTCAACGCGTCCTCATTACCGGCGCGACGTCCGGACTCGGCTTCGAAGCCGCGGCGCGCCTGGCAGCACTCGGCGCGGCGGTCACCCTCGTCGCTCGCGACGACACTCGCGCCCGCGCCGCCGCCAAATCGCTCACGGCTCGCAGCAGGAACGATCACATCGACTACCTGGTGGGCGACACCAGCGACCTCGTCGCCATGCGCCGCGTCGCCGAGACGATGGGCGAACGTGGGCCCCTCGACGTACTGATCCACAACGCCGGGGCCATCACTCCCACGCGCGCCCTCAGCCCGCAGGGCTTCGAGGTCACCGTGG
>PLEI01000044.1 GCA_003136415.1 Acidimicrobiaceae bacterium
CACTCCCAGGTCTTCGGTGGTTTCTCCGGCTCCGCGTGCGGCGGCCGTATCGCCGACTCGAAGAGCAAGATTCTCGTCACGATGGACGGCTACTACCGCAACGGCGAACTGCAGGATCACAAGGCCAAGGCCGATGAGGCAATCGCGAGGGCCCTCGAGGAGGGCGGCACGGTCGAGAAGGTGCTGGTGTTTCGCAGGAACCCCGGCGAGTACGCCTCGAAGAGTCCAATGGTCCCCGGACGGGACTTCTTCGTCGACGAGATCATGGCCGACTACAAGGGGAAGAAGGTTGACCCGGTTTCGATGCCGGCCGAAGCGCCACTGTTCATCATGTACTCGAGCGGCACGACCGGCAAGCCAAAGGGCTGCCAGCACAGCACGGGCGGCTACCTCGCCTACGTGACCGGCACGTCGAAGTACTACCAGGACATCCATCCCGAGGACACGTACTGGTGCGCCGCCGACATTGGCTGGATCACCGGACACTCCTACATCGTCTATGGGCCANNCGTATGTGGAGGATCGCCGAGCGGCTCGGAGTGACCACGTTCCACACCGCGCCCACGACCATCCGCACCCTGCGCAAGCTCGGCCCGGATGAGCCGGCGAAGTACAACTACCACTTCAAGCACATGACGACCGTGGGCGAGCCGATCGAGCCTGACGTGTGGCGCTGGTATTACGACGTCGTGGGCAAGGGCGAGGCAGTCATCGTCGACACCTGGTGGCAGACCGAGAACGGTGGCTTCCTCGGGAGCACCCTTCCCGCGCTGAACCCGATGAAGCCGGGCAGTTGCGGTCCGGCCGTCATCGGAATCTTCCCGAAGATCCTGGACGAGAACGGCGACGAGGTCATGGCCGGCAGCGGTCGCGCCGGGAACATCTGCATCCGCAACCCGTGGCCCGGTATCTTCCAGACCATCTGGGGAGACCCCGATCGGTTCGTCACGACGTACTACGAGAAGTACAACCGGGACCCCAAGAGTACGGACTGGCACGACTGGCCGTACTTCGCCAACGATGGTGCGATGCAGGCCCGGGACGGCTACTACCGGATCCTCGGGCGCGTGGACGACGTGATCAACGTCTCCGGCCACCGTCTGGGCACCAAGGAGCTCGAGTCGGCCGCCCTCATGGTCGATGAGGTCGCCGAGGCAGCTGCGGTTCCGGTGGTCGATAAAGTTCGCGGCCACGTCGTGGAGATGTACATCGCCGTCAAGCCAGGAGTTGATGCCGAAGGCGTCGCGGACAAGGTGTCGCGAATGATCGAGTCCGAGATTGGAAAGATGGCCAGACCCAAGAATGTCTGGATCGTGGCCGACATGCCCAAGACTCGTTCGGGAAAGATCATGCGCCGAGTCATCGCGTCGATTTCGAACTTCACCGACGTTGGCGACATAACGACGCTCGCCAATCCCGATGTCGTCACTGACATCCGTCGCTTCGTCGAGAGCGAGAAGGTGGCGCGCGGGGAGCAGCCGCGAGACCTGAGTGCGGCCGAGATGGAGTCGATAGTGAACTTCGGCTCCGAGGGGTAGCCCGCGGACATTGTGGCATCGCCAAGCCAGAACCCCGGCCCTCGAGGCCGGGGTTCTGGCTTTCTAGGAGTCGAAGCCGACGCCGAAGAGGTCCTTGGCCTTGAGCCACAGGTTCTGACGCCCCTCGAGCTCGTCGGCGCTCCTGATGGCCCACTGACGGAGACGAATGAAGATCCACCGGAGGGGTTTAGGCGGGAACGGCATGGGCTTCTTCTTGACCATAGCGAGACACGTGCGCTCGGTGTCCTGGCCATCGAGCAGGTCGAGCATGGTCGCCGCTCCGAAGCGGGCGGATCCCACGCCCAGACCGGTGTAGCCGAGCACGTGCGCCACCTTGCCCGAGACATGTAGGAAAGCTGTGTTTGCGACCCTGAGTTGAAGAGTTCCGCTGGCCCCGTTAGGTGGGCCGGGTTCCGTGTTGAATTGTCATTGACATTCAAACCNNACCCCTGAGGACCATGGATTGTTACTACGAGTACGAACTCCAGAATTCGCTTCGCCTGGTCCTCTCCGACAGCCTTCTATCAATTCAACGTGAGGAGATACAGCAATGAGACGATTACGTAATCGCGTCGCGAGCCTCGACGTGCACCGCGACACGGTGGTGGCGTGTTGTCAGGTCGCGCATCCGAACCAGTCCGTTGAGGTGAGCGAACTACTTCGAGTCACGCCACGATCCCCACGTAGAAGCCAAGCGACTTCAGCGCAAGATCGAGGCCCTCGGTTTCGAAGTGAATCTCACGCCCACGGCCGCATAGATCTCTCACGCGAACTCAACGTCGAGAGCTTTGACGATTGCGCACCCACACGTCCAAAGGCGACTTTCGTTAGGGGCATTTCATTGCAGGAGACCCCAACCCATGACGACGCTAACCCCTGACTTCTCGTCGCGCCGCGAGACGAGCGCGAGCAATGAAGTGTCCGATCCCATTACCGAGCTGGTGGCGGCCACGCCAGAGAACTCATCGCCGAGGCCCTCGAGGCCGAAACGCAAAGGGCCAGGTATCTTGCCAACCTCAATAATGGTGACCTCGAATTTCTCTATCGGATCTTTACGTCGAACACCCCCCTCAATGGAATTGCCCAATCGGTGAACACAACCTTGAGTCTTCAGAAGTTAGAGGGGGCGGGTCTGATCGAGTTTTCGCCAAACAAACCCATTTTGATCATCGAAAGGGCTGCGAAAGTCTTGAGCTGATCGAGCAGATTATCGTTCGATATCGAGCGCAGATTCATGACAGAGGAGAGGCATTATCGCCTCTCCTCTGTCATTTCTTATTCAATCGCCCCGTATTCTTCGGCATATCTAATCGACTGAATTTCGGTGCAACTCCACTGAAGTTGAAATGAAACGCCTCTGCACTTCGGTGTAATTCCACTGAATTTGGGATGCAACGCTACTGCAGGAAGTGTGAAATTCCCACTGAAGTTGGGGTGCAACTTGACATCAACTGCAGCCGCTGGTTGCTCCACAACTCGAGCAGACGTAACACGAGCCTGCTCGTTGCATCGAATTTCCGCACTGGAAGCACATCGGCGCATCGGACTGCGGCGCTCGGCTGACCAGACCCGGCTGCGCGACGGGCCCTTCGTTCAAGTCCACCAGGGTCGGCTGAACGCTCACGCCCCGTGACGGGGTCGCCTGCTCGACGACCTCGGGCAGGGTGGGCTGGATGCGCTCAGACGTCGAGAGCACGCCCAACTCTTCGCGCTCGCTCGGTTCCAGGTAGTCCAGCGCCAAGCGTCGAAAGATGTAGTCCACCAGTGACGTCGCAATGCGCAGGTCGGCGTCGTCGGTCATTCCCGACGGCTCAAACTTCATGTTCACGTACTTGCGTACGTAAGTCGCCAGCGGCACGCCGTGCTGTAGCCCCAAACTGATGGAGATGGAGAAGGCGTCCATGATGCCCGCAAGAGTCGAGCCCTGCTTGGAAACCTTGAGGAACACTTCTCCGGGGCGGCCGTCCTCGTATTCACCGACGGTGGCGTAGCCCTCGCAGTCCGCCACGCGGAACGCGAAGGTCGTCGAGACGCGACGACGCGGCATACGTTCGCGCACCGCGCCCACCAGCACGTGACTACCCTCGGTCTTGGCCAGTTCCAGCGCGGCCTCGAGTTTGGTGATCTTGGTATAGAGCTCGGCGGCCACCGAGTCGGTCGCAATGACCGACGAGGAGGACTCGCCATCCTTCTTCGCCGTCGAGAGGGGCTGGCCCACCTTGCAGTTGTCGCGGTAGATGGCGACGGCCTTGACGCCCAAGCGCCAGGCGTCGAGGTGTAGGTTCTCCACGTCCTCGATGGACACGTCCTCGGGCATGTTCACGGTCTTGGAGATCGCGCCCGAGATGAAGGGCTGAATGGCGCCCATCATCTTCACGTGACCCAGGTAGTGGATGGTGTTGTCACCCATGGAGCAGGCGAACACATCGAGGTGCTGAGGCTTCAAATCCGGCGCACCCACGATTGACTTGTTCTCGTCGATGTAGGCCACAATGGCCTCGACCTGCGCAGGCGAGTAGCCCAACTTGTCAAGGGCGCGTGGCACCGTCTGGTTGACAATGAACATATTGCCGCCGCCGACGAGTTTCTTGAACTTGACCAGACCGAGGTCGGGCTCGACACCCGTCGTGTCGCAGTCCATCAAGAGGCCAATGGTGCCGGTGGGTGCTAAGACCGACGCCTGGGCGTTGCGAACACCGTGGCGTGCGCCGAGGTCCACCGCTTCTTCCCAAGCGGCCTGAGCAGCGTCCAAGATGTCGGCGGGAGCCAATGAAACGTCAATCTGGTACGAAGCGTCGCGATGCTTCGCCAAGACCTTGAGCATCGGCGCGGCGTTCTCGGCGTAGCCCTCGTGGGGCCCCATGCGTCCCGCCGTGCGTGCGCTCGTGGCGTAGGCGTGGCCGGTCATGAGAGCCGAAATCGACGCGGCCCAGGCGCGGCCCGCGTCGGAGTCGTAGGCCAGGCCCGAGGCCATCAGCAACGCCCCCAGGTTCGCGTAACCCAGACCCAGCTGACGGAACTTGCGCGAGTTCTCGCCGATCTTCTCGGTCGGGTAGTCGGCGGCGCCCACGATGATCTCCTGGGCGGTGAAGAGCACTTCAATGGCGGCCTTGAAGGAGTCAACGTCGAAGCGGCCATCATTCTGGAGGAACTTCATCAGGTTGAGGCTGGCCAGGTTGCACGCCGAGTTGTCGATGTGCATGTACTCCGAGCAGGGGTTCGAACCATTGATGCGGTCGGTGTTCGGTGAGGTGTGCCACGCATTGATCGTGGTATCGAACTGCAGACCCGGGTCGGCGCACTCCCACGCAGCGCGGGCAATCTGGCGCCAAATGTCGCGGGCCTTGAGGGTGCGCACCGTCGCTCCCCCATGGCGCGCAGTCAGGTTCCAGTCGGCGTCGGCGAGAACGGCTTGCATGAAGTCGTCACTAATACGCACAGAGTTGTTGGCGTTCTGGTACTGGATCGAGTGGATGTCCTTTCCGTCGAGGTCCATGTCGAAGCCGTTGTCGCGCAGCACGCGCGCCTTCTTCTCCTCATTGGCCTTGCACCAGATGAACTCCTCGACGTCGGGGTGGTCGACGTCGAGGATGACCATCTTCGCGGCGCGACGGGTCTTGCCGCCGGACTTGATGGTGCCCGCCGACGCATCGGCGCCGCGCATGAACGACACGGGACCCGACGCGGTGCCACCACCTTCGAGTAGTTCGGCGCTGGAACGGATCTTCGACAGGTTGACGCCCGCTCCGGAGCCGCCCTTGAAAATGATGCCTTCTTCGGTGTACCAGTTGAGGATCGAACGCATCGAGTCCTCGACCGCCAGGATGAAGCAGGCGCTGCCCTGCTGAGGAACGCCCTTGACGCCGATGTTGAACCAGACCGGCGAGTTGAAGGCCGCCTTCTGGGTAATCAGCAAGTGCTTGAGTTCGGCGGTGAAGGCCTCCAGTTCTTCGATGTCCACGAAGTAGTCGCGCTCCTCACCCCAGGTGGCGATGGTGTCGACAATGCGGTCAACGACCTGCTTCAGGCTGGTCTCGCGCTCGGGCGTGCCCAGTGTGCCGCGGAAGTACTTCTGGGCGAGGATGTTAGTGGCGTTGAAGGACCACGTGGAGGGAACTTCCACGTTGAGTTGCTCAAAAGCAACTGAGCCGTCGCGAAAGTTCGAGATGCGCGCGTCGCGGCGATCCCAGGTGACCGTGTCGTAGGGGTGACGGTCGTCAGTGGTGAAGTAGCGGCGAATTCCAATTCCGAGGCGCTGAGGTGCGATGGCCATTTTGTTGTCTCTTTCTTAAGTAACTGCGTCGTGTCCGGTCCCTTGCGGCGACTGCGGTCGGAGAAGCGAGAATAGTGGTTCTCGACCCCCAAGCCACAATATGTAGTGGTTGTAACACTACGCGACGCAAGATGCTGTGTTATTACAGCACTGTAATTACAAATAGTCAACCCCAAAATCGACAATTCCATGTTAATTCTCGGCGCGATTCGTGAAACCCTACAACTGTCGGCTTTTGCGACGTGGATCTCCTCCCGTGGTGCCCACCAGCTCCGGTTTCGACGGACGCGCGACCCCCTTCTGACCGGTTCCACGCGTGGGGCGATCGCTTCTTTCAAGCCTACGGGTGAGCACAACCCATCCACCCCGACGCCATTTCGGGGTCGAAGGGCGGCGCACCGTTGAGCGCGATTCACGTCCTCAATGTCGCCTTGGTTCTCGACGCCACCTTCACCATCGTGTCGTCACCGCACCGATGGTGTGCGTGGTCGTCGGGTTCAATGTCCCGGACCGAGAGTTTTCCCTCAATTTTCCACGAGGCGGCAGCGACCTAATCCAAAGTTCGAGAATTAGATCGCTACGAGCTCACTTGCGCTGCGCCAATTGTGCGATGTACTCCCGCGACGACCACCCGACGATAGACGGCGTGTTGAAGGACGTCCACGGGGCCGCGTGCACTTCGCCAATCGTGGTCGCTACCGATTCTTATCCAACGTCACGCTCTACCCACTGGACCGAGCGCTAGTTAGGCGCTATCGCTCAGTCCTCAAGAAGCGACGCAGCGCAATGACCGACCAGACGGCTTCGACCACGCCGAAGGGCCACGCGCCCGAGATGAATCCGTAGACGCTCGAGAGAACGCACCCCAGAGCGAAGGCCCCGATGAAGTTGCGCCCGCGTCCCTCGAGGGCGTACATGAGCATCATGAAACTCAACGCCCCCACGCCGTAGAACGTGATCATTCGCTCTGCTCGCCTTGGACGCGAAGAAGTGCGCGCACGTGCGCCTTGGTCGAATCAACCACCGCGAAGGGGGCGTCATCCTCACCCACCAGTAGTCCGAACTCCGTACAGCACAGTCCCACCGCGTCGGCACCACGCGCCATCAGCGTCGCACCGATTTCAATCAGCGTGGTGCGCGATTCGTCGCGCACCACGCCCTGGGTTAACTCGTCGTAAATGATTCGCTGCAACTCCGCGGTCGCCGCAGCGTCGGGCACGAGAACCCCGACCCCGTGCGCCTCGACACCGGCCGAGTAAAAATCTCGCTCGATGACGTACTTGGTGCCCAGTAATCCGACGCGACCTCCCCCGAATGACGCGACTTCGTCAGCCACGCAGGCGCGTACGTCAATCACGGGGCACGTCACTGCGGCGCGGACCTGGTCAAAATTGCGATGCATGGTATTAGCACCAATGCCCAGAACGCTCGCGCCGCCCGCGACCAGGCGTCGCGCGGCGTCACTCAGGATCTCTCCCGTAACGTGCCACGCGTCGCCTTGTTGCAACGCGACGATCTCAGCCATATCCACGGAGTCGATGATGACGGGCGGTTGCGACCAGGGTGAGGGACCCTCAAAGAACTGGTTGAAGTAGCGGTAGTAGCACGCGGTGGCCTCCCAGGACATTCCCCCGATGAGCCCGACACGCGGTGTGCGCGCCATTAATTCAACTGGGGCAGGGCGCGCTTCAAGTTGCGGATCGCCTGTTGCGTGCGCAGTTCGTTCTCAATCAACGCGAAACGCACGTGCGCGTCGCCGCCATCGCCAAAGCCCACTCCCGGACTGGTGGCTACTTCGGCCTCGGTGATGAGGAACTTCGAGAACTCGAGCGACTTCATCTCACGGTGGGGCTCAGGAATCGGTGCCCAGACGAACATTGAGCCCTTGGGCGCGGCCACCGTCCAGCCGATGCGGTTGAGTCCGCCCACGAGGGTGTCGCGGCGCACTTGGTAGACCTCGCGAAGCAAGTCGGGGTAATCCGACGCCTCGTTCATGGCGACAATCGCGGCGATCTGCACCGGCTGGAATGTGCCGTAGTCGAGGTAGCTCTTAAGCTTCGTGAGCGCCGCGACGATTTCGGCGTTGCCCACCATGAAACCCACGCGCCAACCGGCCATGGAGAAGGACTTGGAGAGCGTGTAGAGCTCGACGCAGCACTCCTTCGCGCGCGGCACCTGCAGAATCGAGGGCGGCTGATACCCGTCGAACCCGAGGTCGGCGTAGGCGAAGTCGTGGCAGACGATCACGTCGCGCTCGAGAGCGAAGTTGACCAGGCGTTCCATGAAGGCGAAGTCCACGCAGGCGCTGGTGGGGTTGTGCGGAAAGGAGCAGATGATCACGCGCGGCTTAACGCTGGCGCTCTCCCACGCAGTGAGCAGGCCCTCGAAGAAATCGTCGCCCGGGTCGTTGGTACTCGCACCCGGGTCCACCATGGGCACCGTGATCACTTGGGCGCCAGCGAATCCGGGACCAGCCAAGTGGATCGGGTAGCTGGGGCTCGGAACGATGGCGGTGTCGCCGGGCCCGAGGAGCACCCACATCAGGTGGGTCAGGCCCTCCTTGGCACCGATGGTCGTGACGACCTCGGTGTCGGGGTCGAGGTCAACGTTGAACACCTTCTTATAGCGGGTGGCCATCGCGAGGCGTAGATTCGGCAGGCCGCGGCTGGCGCTGTAGCGGTGGTTCTTGGGGTTATGGGCGGCCTCGGCGAGCTTCTCGACGGCCAAGTCCGGACTGGGCAGGTCGGGATTGCCGAAGCCGAAGTCGACGATGTCGCGTCCCTGCGATCTCGCGGCGGCCTTGAGCCCGTTGATTGTCGCGAAGACGTACGGCGGCAGGCCGTTAATTCGTCGGAATTCCATCAACGAAATTTACTGACTCACGCCCGGTGACGCCAATTCGCCAACGACGCGACGTCCACACCGGGGGCGAAGACGGCCCAGTCGACGCCGGCGTTCATCAACGTATCGAGCCAACCGTGCAGGTCCTCGGGGACCGGTCCCGCCCAGGTCACCGGGCCACGTTCGATATGGGCGGCGACGGTGTCGCCGTTGGCGTCCCAGACGTTGAGAACGACGTCGAGACGGCGCGCCAACTCATTGGTGGCCTCGGAGCCCGCCCCGATCCAAACGCTCATTTCGTCCTTCAGCGCGACCGCGACCGCCTCCACTTCGTCGCGACGATCGTCGGCGCTGGCGAAAACGAGCCCGTAGCCCTCGAGTTCATCGCGCGACTTGGCGTCGCCGGTGCCCACCGCGGCGATGACCCGCCCGGGGGCCAGTGTCGCCAGCGACCGGAACTGGCCCACCAGGTGCGATGTGGCCACCATGCCCACGCGCGCCACCAGAGGCCCCACGTACAGCGACGGACAACGAGCGGCCACCGCAGCGAGTACCGGAAAGGGCGCGAGAGAGGGACGCGTCGGCGAGCCCATCGGCCAGAGGTGGTCGTAGGCAAAGACGCCGTCAACGCCCTGCCGCTCGCAGGCGGCGGCCACGTCGAGGGCATCACCCGCCCCGTCGCGAAACGTCGGCAGAATGACGCCGAGCTTCACGGCTGTCGATCGAAAGCGACCTTGGCCGCACCCAGTGCACCGGCGTGCACCGTCAAGTCCGAAGGCGCCACGACGACGGGTGGCCGCTTGTCGTAGCCGAAAGTAAGGTCCGCCAAGTACTCGCGCGCATTCGGCAGCAATAAGTCCGCCGCGACCGAGAGACCTCCGCCGATGACGAAGTGGCCGGTGTCGAGAATGGCAATCAGATTGGCCAGTCCTCGCGCGAGCCACCACGCGACATCGTTCATGAGGGTCACCGCCTCTTCGAGTCCCTCGCCGGCGGCGCGGGTCACGTCCTCGCCACGCACGTTCTGGGCTCCCCCGCGCAGAGCGGTGAGCTCCGGCAGTCTGCCCTCGTTGGCCCACTCCAAGGTGAGTCGCGCCAGTCCCGTGCCCGAGGCGTAGCGTTCCCAGCACCCGTATCCACCGCACCCGCACAGGGCTCCGCGCGCCTGGACCGCCATGTGTCCGATCTCTCCACCAAATCCGCTCTGTCCGCGCACCAGTTCGCCGTTGGCGATGATGCCGCCGCCGATGCCCGTTCCCAAGGTCACCATTACGAAGTTGTCGATGCCGCGTCCCGCGCCCCAGGCGTACTCGCCCAACGCCGCGCAATTGCCGTCGTTCTCCATGTACACGAGTTGTGCGCCGATGGATTCATTAAGCAGTTCGGGAAACGACGCGCCCGACACGGTCTGCAAGTTCGGCGCGAAGGCGAGGCGTCCGTCACGTCGCACCATGCCCGGCATGCCAATGCCGATGGGCAAAGTGGCGGCATCGAGACCGTGTCGCTGTGCGAATGTCGCGACCTGCTCGGCGAGTACCTTGGCCGTGGCGGCGCCAGCGCCGCCGTGAGAGTCGTGCGGCGTCGAGGAGCGCAACTCATCGAGAATTTCGCCCTGGCGAGTGACGAGAACCGCGAGGGCTTTAGTTCCACCCACGTCGAGTCCGACGGCGACGTCGCTCACGACGACCCCTCGACCCGGTTCTTGAGTTCGCGCAACGCGCTGCGCTGGATGCGATTGGCGGCGCGAGCCTGGATGAACTGTGGAACGGGCACCGCCAGCGTCACCTCGAGGTCGTAGGTCACGGTCGTTTCGTCGCCGCGCTCGCCCACCGGGGCGAAAAGGTAGCAGCCGTTGAGCGACTCGGTCACGTCGCCCGACGTCTGGTGCCAGGCCAGGGACTCGGGCGCATTGCTGTAGTCGTAACGCAGGGCGTACTTGGTGGAACGTCCGAAAGCGGCGGCGCGAAAGGCCACCTCGAGTGCGCGGCCGTCGGCGTCTCGTTCGAGGACGTCGATGGACTTGAGGTCCGCGACCCATTCGCCGTAGCGGTCGAAGTCGACGACGACGGAGTAGACCGCCAACGGCGCGGCCGCAACGACTATCGACTGCGTCGAACGCTGAACCACGACACCTCCTCCCTCACCACTTTAGACAGCCCCCTAGAGGATCCGATTAGCCACACCGTGGTCGTAGGCGGCCAGTCCCGATGCCAGTCGACTGGCCAGCACCGACCAATCAAACTGGTCGACCGCGACACCGCGAGCGTTGTGCGCGAACTGACTGCGCAGTTCCACGTCNNGCCATGGCGCACGGCCTCGTGGCTGCCGCCCGAGCGTCCGGCCACCTGCGCGACGCCCGAGGCGGCCGCTTCGAGAAAGACGATGCCAAATCCTTCTTGTTCAAGACCCATCCAACGGCTACGGCACGCCATCACCATCAGATCGCTAGCCCCGAGCCACGCCGAGAGATCGTCGTCGGGCACGCGCCCGAGAAACACCACTGGCGCACCGAGCTTGTGGGCCAGTCGTTCCAGTCGATCGCGGTCGCGACCTGACCCGCCAATGGCGACCTGTAAGTCGGGCAGTCGCGACGCGAGCAGGGCGCTGGCGCGAATGAGAGTGTCCATGCCCTTGCGCGGTACGAGGCGCGAATACGAGCTCACCAGCAGTGCCGAGGGTGATAAACCCAAGTGTTCGCGTACGTCGTCGCGACGCGCGGGGTCGAGCGGTGTGAAGCGCTGCGTGTCGACGCCGGGCGGGATGTGCAGCGTGGGAGGCATCCACTCGGCGGCGATACGTCGCGCTTCGGCCTCGGGGTAGGAACCGGCGCAGATGGCGACCTGCGCGTGGCGCAGCACGTAGCGCAGGCTCGACGCCACCAGTGGCAATCTTCCCGGAATCGTCACTTCGGATCCGTGCAATACAACGCCGTAAGGACGCGAGAGCCGAGGGCCGAGCAAACCCAACGGCCACGCCGGATCGAGTAGGACCAGATCGGGCTGGTGGCGCTCGATGGCCGCTTCGATGGCGGCGAGCGTTCGCGGAATCGGCAGGAACAGCGTCGGCGCCTTCACCCGCTCGATGACCACGTCGGTCGCCGCGTCGAAGGCCGCCGCGTCGGGGTGCGACGAGGCAGTGAGCACGACGGCCCGACCTGGTTCGAGGCGACTCCAGAGTTCGTGAAGGTAGACCTGAATGCCACCGGTCTTGGGCGGATAATCATTGGTCACCAGGAGGTGGCGGGCCATCCACCCACGCTAGTGGGCGCGCGATCAACCCTCGGATGACACGCGGCGGAACTTGAGGCGCGGGATCATCCCTTGGCTCGACAACAAGCCCGCGGCGTCGGCGAGTTCGGGGCTCAGCGTCAACTCCTCGGGCTGGTCGCCCAGTACGAAGGTGACGAGGCAGTCCTCGCAGTCGGGGGTGGAACGCCGCACGCAGTCGGTGCAGCTGATGGACAACTCGATACCGGACACGATGCCCCTTTCAGTCGCGCACATCTTCCTTCGCGACTGTCACATGAGATAGGGGGCGATCTCCTCACGGACCTGTTCGGGAGCGAACAATACTCCTTCGGTCACCACCCGCTCGGCGACCGGATCGATCAGCACGTAAAACGGTGGCCACCGCACGTCGAGCTGTTGAAGAAGAAGATCCGACACCACCAATTGATGGCTCGTGGCGCCCCACCAAGGCTCCGTCGACGCCCGCGCCGCTACGACCAACGTCGCGACGTCGCCAAACGCGTCCGCCGGGGATTCGAGCACGCTGCGACAGCCCAGGCAATCCTCCTTGATCGCGAGAATCAACGTGGTCCGATCAAAATCACCTTGCACCAACTCGCCCGCGAGGCTCATGCCACGAAAGTGACGCGGCGCTGGCCGTTCGCGCGCGGCGTCAATGGAACGCACGGCTACTCGTCCTCGGGCATGACCTCAACCCCACGGCCGTGACCACACCAGCGACACGAAACCGAATCGACGAGGCGCGAGACGATTTCGGGTTCTTCGATTGTCAGTTCACCGCCGACGGTGTAGTGGTGGAACGAGCGGACCGTGGTCGTCTCGACCACATCGAAGCGCGTCAAGTTGCCACAAGCAGTGCAGCGGTATTTTTCCATGCTTCTACGGTAATGGACGCACGGGATCAGGTGTCACTCGTGGGGTCCGCGCGGATGCCGGTCGGGGGGAGGGTCATCGAACCACTCATCCCACGACGCGGACTCCGACGTCGCGCCGTCACGCCGGGTTCGGTCCACCAATCGTCGAAGGGCCGCCGGATGACGCACGGGACCGAGCGAAACGGTGCCGGCGTGGGTCTCGAGGAGCACGACGCCACGGCGGCGCAGACGCTCAGCGAAGGTCTGATTGGCGTGAGTGGCGAACACGTCGCCTAAATTGACCTGCGTTGAGTAGCGTCCGAGCACTCCCCCTTCGACGACGATGCGCTGGGTCGTCACGGTGACCTTGTGCGAACGCCAACGCCACGACCTCGTGACGAGGACGAGTGCGGGCAACACTCCCACCGCGAAGAGCGCTATCGCCTCGTAACGGTGCAGTAACGACCACCGCATGGCTGCCCACACCACGATGCCCTCGAGGAAAATGATCAAGGCGAGGGGCGCAAGAATCCCCTGGGGTACGGGCGTCACGCAGATGACGAGCGTTTCGCCATTTTCGAGGCGCAGACGTCGACTCACGTCACCACTTTAAGGAAATGTAGACGCGCGCGGGAGATCTATACATTGCGCATCTGGTGCGCCGCCATGTCGAAGTAGGCCGCCATGTCGTCGAACTGCTCCTGGGTGAGTTCTGAACGCACGCTCTCGAGGGCGCTGGTCATGGCCACCATCCAGGCGTCGCGCGCCTTCTTGGTGATGCGAAAAGGAGCGTGGCGCATGCGCAGACGGGGATGGCCGCGTTCTTCCATGTACGTCGGCGGTCCGCCCCAGTACTGGCACAAGAAAAGCACCAGCGTGCGCTGGGATTCGCTCAGATCATCGGGATACATCGGGCGTAGAAGTTCGTCATCGGCGACGACCTCGTAAAATCCTTCGACCAGTCGCTCAAAGAACGGCTGCCCGCCAACTTGAGTGTAGAGCGTCTCTTCCACACTTCCAGCCTAGGGTGGCTGCCCTAGACTGGACCAAGTCTGAATGCAGACGCGCGGGTGTAGCTCAATGGTAGAGCTCCAGCCTTCCAAGCTGGCCATGCGGGTTCGATCCCCGTCACCCGCTCCACGGTTTTCTATGTGCTTATTGAAGTTTCGTTCGATTGCCATTGACTGAGGGAGGACTCCTGAAGAACAAACGCCGATGGGAGAGAGTTCTCACGATGTCGTCGCCCTACTTGGCGCCAGGCGAAAGTGTGATGCGTTTCTCATTTGCCCAAACCTTTAGTCCGCTGTGGCTTTATACGCCCTACCTTTTGGTCTTGATCGTTCAGTTATTCGGACATCGTTTTTTGACCAAAGTTGCTTTCGGCATCGTTTTCACGGTGTCGGTCTTCTTGGCTCTCACGAGAACGAAGGGGACGGGACGAATCGTGGTCACCGCGGACAAGAAAATCCTGGTCTTTAGATCGCTGGGATACGGACGCAAATATGAATTCCTTCGCGAAACACCCCGCCCAACTCAGGTCGGATCCCCATCGGTCAGTTGGTGGCGAAGTTTCAGCACGTTGGGGGAGCGGCTCTACCTCGTCCCTGTTTGGGGAAACAAGGAACGAACAGCGAGCATCCCCTGACTCAGTACGAACCGTAAGTCAAGGTCAATTACCCAGCCAAACTCAGAAGCTCCGCACTGTCACGCCATGGCAATACAACACTTGATACAATCAAACTTATGAGCTTCTTGAGTATTGATTCCACATCAGGAGTGCCGCCGTTCGAACAAGTTCGCAGCCAACTGGCCGAAGCTATCCACACCGGGAAACTGAAGCCCCAAGACCAGTTACCGACGGTTCGCAAACTCGCTGCGGACTTGGGTCTAGCAGCGAATACCGTGGCGCGAGCGTACCGGGAATTGGAACTGGTCGGCGTCATCGAGACTCGAGGCCGTAACGGCACCTTCGTCGCCGGCGCTCTGTCGCCTCGCAAAGCGGCCGGCGCCCGTCTGGCCGCGACCTTGGCGCAGCGAATGCGCGATTTGGGAATGGGCGAAGCCGAGATGTTGGCAATCTTTCGCAACGAGGTCGAAGGTCGCGAGGCTGCGGGCAATTCGACACTTCGCACTACGTCATGACTGTCTTCGCTGTCGTCAACCCTCCGTCAACGAGGTTGTTCGGACTAGCGGTCTTCGTAGGGACCCTCGTCGTGGTCGAACTGATTATCACGATCACCAAACGCAAGAAACGGTGGGCGTCGCGCACCCATCGACTGGCTCGTCAATCAGGCATTGAACTACCGAGTCGCTTGGAAGATCGGATTGCGAGACGACTGCGCAACGAATGGCTCGCCTGGTTGGTCATCTTTCCATTGTGGCTCAGTCCCTTGGAATTCACCTCATTCAACCGTCACATCCAAAGTGCCACCTATTGGGACACATGGTTTCCACGCCTGGTGATCCTTACGCCCCTATTGGGTGTCGTGATTAGTTTCAGCAGTGTGATAATCGCCCGTTGGAACGTTCCCGGACCGACGCGACTCTCGCACTTTCGAAAGGTCCGGCTGCGTCAGGCGTTCACTATCGCAGAACGTTGCGCACTGGTCGCTGGCGTGGGCGCGACCATGGGCGTGTCGGCGTGGGGCTTGCAACAATCGCACTCGCCGATTCACTGGTGGATGGTTGAATTCGGTGCACTGGTGATGGCGGGCGTGCTCTGGTGGTTCTTGGAAAATGCCGTTATGGACCATCCATCGACTGCCAGTGACCCGATAGAACTCGAGTGGGACGATCTTTTTAGATTTCGAAGAGTGCGCAGTTTGGCGCTCGGCGCGGCATGGATCCCGCCGACGGCCGGCTGGGTTCTCAATTACTTGATGATCCAACAACTGAATCCGCACACCCAGAGCCCTCTTTGGGTGTTCGGACCTCTCGCCGTAGGCATCGGGGTGGCGTTAGTCTTCCGACAGGGAAGCCTCCTCTGGCGCATGGCTTGATTACTGGCCTTCAGTTGGAGTTATCTGGGCCCCGATGTGAGCCGGCACACCAGTCCATGGTGTTAAAGGCGACGCGCGAAGAACGAGCAATAGACGTGCTTGAGGTTGGCGACGCGATGGAGCGCCCATGCAGCGCCCATGGAAATATCATTCGACCAGCTTTACTAGAAAAATGACGCTTTATCAGTAGTTACGTCGCCGACTAAATTGAACGGTTGCTACTCTTCCAAGCTGGCCATGCGGGTTCGATCCCCGTCACCCGCTCCTAGGGCTTTCGATTTTCATTTTCGGTTCGAATCGACGTAGTGACTGTGGGGACGTTTCCCGAACGAAATCAAGGACGCGTGAGGCGTCAAAAATCGAATTCGCCCGTCGCCGTAGATGTCAGCAACCAATTCGGCCACGGTGCGCGTCGAGACAACGTCGTACTGCGCGCGAGCTGGTGTTCCCGGGTGGACTTCTAGCCGAGGGGAATCTTGCCGGCGTTGGCGACGAGCCACGTGTCAAAAGACTGCAGACCCGGGTTGAGCTTGCGAGTTGCGTCAAGATCACGTGCGGCACAGTACTGATCGGAGAACTCGGCGTTGAACTGGAACATATTGCCGAGTTCATCAGCGGCGGGGAATCCAAATGACCGGTAGACGTCCGGGCTCACCGCGTTGTAGCGGACTTCCTTACCCAGTGCCTTGCCGAGGCTGTCCGCCATCTCCTGACCACTCAGGTGACCACCGGCGATGAAGACGGTCTTGTCCTTGAATTCGTCACCGGCGGCGAAAATACCGTAGGCGCACGCACCGATGTCCTCAGCGGCGATCCCGGCGAGCTTCTTGTCGCCGAGCGGGAAGGTGATGGCGAGTGTTCCGTCCTCGCCCGCCTGGGGTCCCATCCCGAAGTAAATCAGGTTCTCCCAGTAGAAGGACGTGTTGAGCAATGTCGTGGGTACGCCCGACTCGGTGAAGAAGTGGTTGGACTCACCCTTGGCGTCGAAGTGCGGAACCTTGTACTTCTCCAAGAGTGTGGGCATGCGGTCGTCACTCAACGGAACGTAGTCACGTACGTCTTCGAGAGTCGACCAGATCACGTGCGACACACCAGCGGCCTTCGCCGCTCGAGCGAGGTTGGCGGCCTGGACGATCTCCTTGTCCGGTGAGAAATGCTCCCAGAAGTTCGTGAGGCAGTACGCGCCGTAGGCACCGGTAAATGCGGCGACCAGGCTCGCTTCGTCATCGAGGTCGGCCTTGACCACTTCGACCCCGAGGGCGGCGAGCGCCCGCGCCTTCTCGGAGTCGGGATTGCGGGTTACCGCGCGAACACTGAAGCCACCATCGGGGTGCGCCAGGATCGCGCGAATGAGGCCGCCCCCTTGGGCACCGGTGGCGCCGGTCACGGCAATGATCTTGAGAGCGGTCTGGTTCATTGGATCCTCTTTACATGTTTGGCGGACACCTGGAGATAGCGGCCCGAAAATGGAAATTCCTTGGCACAACGTCAATCATCACTTCTTCATCTTGAACCGCACTTGCCGTACTACTTCAGTCGCACGAGTACATTCGTCGCCGACGACCGCAACCACGAAGTAACCGTGGTGCCTCGATCGACGCGATCTAATCCGACTCGCCTCTTCCCCATGTCGTATTCAGGTTCGACTGCGACTCTCGCAGTCCCGTGAGCTCTCCCCCGGCCGAGAAGTACCTCTTGCCAGCAACGAGAAGCTCTTCGGCCGGGAACTTCGTGATCACCTCGCAACCCGTCGCCGTCACCACCACCTCTTCCTCGATTCGCGCCGCCGACCATCCGTCCTTGGCGGGCCAGTACGTCTCGAGGGCGAAGACCATTCCCTCTTCGAGAGTCTCGGGGTGATCAAAGGAGATCATGCGGCTGAAGATCGGTCGTTCCCAAATCGACAGACCAATCCCGTGGCCGTACTGCAGACCGAAGGCCGCTTCCTCGTTCGGGAAACCGAACTCCTGCGCCGTTGGCCAGACCGCGACGATGTCCGCCGTGGTGGCGCCGGGTTTCACCAGCGAGATCGCGGTATCAATTAACTCACGACACTTGGTGTAGGCATCGCGCTGGACGACCGAGGCGCTGCCGACCGCGAAAGTCCGGTAGTAACAGGTTCGGTAGCCGTTGTAACTGTGAAGGATGTCAAAGAAAGCGGGATCGCCGGGTCGAATGAGACGATCGCTGTACACGTGAGGGTGGGGCGAGCACCGCTCGCCGGAGATCGCGTTGACGCCCTCCACGTGCTCCGAACCCAAGTCGTACAGGGTCTTGTTGACGAGCCCGACGCACTCGTTCTCCCTCACGCCCGGACGAAGAAACGAATACAGTTCCTCGTACGCGGCGTCGACCATTGAGGCCGCGTGGGTGAGTAAGGAAATCTCGTCCGTCGTCTTCAGGCGCCGGGCCTCGAGGAAGACTTGCTGCCCGTCGACCAGGGTAATTCCCTCTTTGGCGAAGGCCGCCAACACCGGCATCTCGACGATGTCGACACCGACGGGTTCGTTCTGGAGTCCAAATTGGTGCAGGACCTCCATGATTTTCGTCGCCACGGTACCCGCGCGGTCGGCGCCCGGGGGAATTGCCCCGCGCAACGTCGAAATACCCGCGCGCGCGCCCTCGTAGGGAATCTCGGTACCGTCGGGGCCGACCTGAACGCCGCTCAACCACGGGTTGTACAGCTGGTGGTGCCGGGCAGCAGAACCGAAGTCCCACACGATGGGTTTGCCACCGCGAGGCAACAGGGCAAAGCGGATGAGTTTGTCCATACCCCACGTCCCGATATGGGTGCCGGTCATGTAACGAATGTTGTGGAAGTCGAAGGTCAGCAACGCACCAAGGTCGGAGCGTTCNNCGACTCTCCCAGTCGACCGAGTTACTTCCGTATGTGTGTATTCCCATAGTTCCTCCTGGTTGTGACGTCAGCCGTCCCGGACACTAGCGCCGACGCTGGCGGGCCCACGAGTCCAGACCTACCGCAATGAGCAAAATCAACCCGAGAACAATCTGCTTGTACAACGGGTCGACGCCGAGCAGGTCACTGCCGTTGCCGATGAGGGCAATGAAGAGCACACCAATCGCCGTGCGCCACACCGAACCTTCACCACCGGCAATCGAGGTACCCCCCACCACGATGCCCGCCAGCACGGTGAAGGAGAGGGCACTCCCGCCACTCGCCGCCTGGGCACTCAGTAGTCGAGAAATATCAATGACCCCGCCCAGACCCGCCGCGCCGCCGCTCAAAGTGAAGGCAATGACCCGCGTCATGTTCACGCGTACGCCCGCGAGACGCGCCGCTTCGGCGTTGCCCCCCGAAGCGACCACGTAGCGACCAAAGGTGGTGCGCGTCAGCAACAGACCCAGGACGACGATGAAGAGGATCGTCATCCACACCGCACTCGGGACCGTGAGGAACTGCGCGTTGGCGAACTTGAAGAACCCACCGCTGGGCGAGAGGACGATGAGGTTACCAGCAGATACCTTGAGGGCCAACCCACCGATGACGAACGACATCGCCAGGGTGGTGATCAACGCATTGATCTTGAAGACCGTGACGATGAGACCATTGATCAATCCGACGAACAGACCCACCGCGATGCCGGCGGCGATGGCGAGCACCGGCGAATGATGGGCCGCGATCTCGCCCGCCACCACCGTGGCGAGCCCGTAGGTCGCACCGACCGAGAGGTCAATCCCGCCGGCCACGAGCACCAGCGTTCCCGCGGCGGCGATACACAAGGTCGCGGCCTGCTGGTCGAGGATGTTGATGAGGTTCGTGGTGTGCAGGAACGGCCCGCTCCAGATCGAGAGGATGACGAACAAGAGGAGAAAGGGGATGGCGATTCCCGCCGTCCTCCACGAACCCAGCAGTTTCGTGGCGCCGACACGCAGTGTAGAACTTTCGCTGGCGTCGCTCTCAATCGCGTCAATGAGATCAGGGGCTTGGTTGGTCATCGTGTCTCCTCAGGCACCGCTGGTCTCGGCGAACGCGGCCGCGAGTACGGCCTGCTCATTCATGTCTTGACCAGTGAGTTCAGCAATTATTCGTCCGTGACGCATCACGAGGACGCGGTGAGCCAGCCCCAGAACCTCTTCGAGCTCGGAGGAGATCACGATGATCCCCGTGCCTTCGTGGGCCATCTCGACCAGCAGGTCGTAAATCGCGCGCTTGGAGCCCACGTCGACCCCGCGCGTCGGCTCATCGGCAATCAGCACCGAGGGCGCACACATGATGATGCGCGCGAAGAGCAGTTTCTGCTGATTTCCGCCCGAGAGCATCGATACCGACTGCCCCATGCCGGTCGATTTGACAGTGGTCTTTTTCATCAGCTCCGACACCGTTCGGCGTTCACGAATGCTGGCAATCCACCCCAGGCGACTCACGAGGTCCAGACGCGAGAGTGACACGTTCTCTCTCACCGAGCGACCCATCATGAGGCCCATCTCCTTGCGCGACTCGGGGATGAGGGCAAGTCCACGGCCAATCGAACGGTGCGGACTGTGTCCGGTGAGTTCGGCGCCGCCCAGGCGGACCGTTCCCGCCGAAACCTTGGTATCGCGAAAGATGGCCCGAGCGAGTTCCGAGCGGCCCGCTCCCACCAATCCGGCTATCCCGAGGATCTCGCCCTTGCGAAGGACGAAGGAGCAGTCACTCACTCCCGGCGCACTTAGGTGGTCAACCTCAAGAACGGCGGGTGCTTCGGGGTCGCCGAGTCTCTTCTCGGGGAACGCCGAGGACAGCGAACGTCCCAGCATCCCCTCAATCAGTGAATCCTCGGTGGCGCCGGATGCTTCGATGGTGCGCACCAGGCGTCCATCACGCAGAGTCGTGATCGTATCGGCGAGCGACAAAACCTCGGAGAGGAAGTGCGAAATGAGCACGACTGCGCTGCCTCGGCGAGCCAAGGATCGGATGATCTCGTGCAGCGCCGCTGATTCGTGGCCCGAAAGAGCCGCCGAGGGCTCGTCCATCACCACGATCGACGCATTGCGCGACAACGCCCGCATGATCTCGACCTTTTGTTGATCCGCCGTCGACAGGCTCCCGGCGCGGACATCGGGAGAAAGCGCGAAGCCCGCGCGATTGGCCAGTTCGCGGAACCGGTGCCGCATCTCGCGCCGGCGTACCAATCCGCCGGTGGCGATCTGGGAACCTAGGTAGACGTTCTCGGCCACCGTCAGGCCGGGGACAATGGCGAGTTCTTGGGCAATCGTGATGATGCCCTGAGCGAGCGCTTCTCGAGGAGAGCGAAGGACTAGCGGTTGTCCTTCGAAGGTCAGCGTCCCTTCGTCCGGCGTAATTACCCCGGAGATAATCTTGCCGAGCGTCGACTTGCCCGCACCGTTCTCGCCAATCAGGGCGTGAACCTTGCCCGGTTCGATCGTCAGTGAGACATCACTTAGAGCGGGGACTCCTCCGAACCGCTTGGACACTCCGGCGACGACTAGGTCGCCGCCGGGAGTGTCCGCGGTCCGATGAGGATCCTCCACAAATGTCTGATCAGACATGAGGGTTGGTACCAATCTCTCAGTGAATGGACTGTTGCATGCCTTGAATTAGGACGATCAACCCGGCCACTCGCCGGTGAAGTTCTTCGCGTTGGCCGGAGTAAGAATGCCGTTATTCGCCAAACCAGCGACGGGGTTCTTCGTGCCCTGACTCTTGCCGGTCTTCATGGCCGCCACGAGCATGATCATCCCATCTTGGCCTTCCGTTGCCGGCATCTGTGCCACATCGGAGACCCACGGGCCCTTGTGCGACTGCAATTGCGCGACACCATAGGCACTCGCGCCGTAACAGACCAGCTTCACCTTCGTATTGTTTGCCGCGGTCAAGGCAGCCTGAGCACCCTCACAGTCCTGGTCCGAGCCCACGATCACGTTGATGCCCGGGTGGGCGGTCAACATGTTCTGCACCTGGGTCAACGCCACGCCGGCCTGGTAGAGACCGTCAGCCTGAGCGACAATCTTGTCCTTGGATTTCGTCGCAACAAACGCATCGAAGGCCGCAGTGATTGCGCCGTCCGGCTCGTAGCCGGTGTAGTTGTGGACGAGACCGATCTGGCAGGGATTCTCGCCCGCGCACGCCTGGTGCGTCAACGTTGCCAGCTGCGTGCCAATCTTCGACGGGAAGAAGACCACGTTACCCGCGAGTCCCTTCACCTGAATCTGGTCAGTGGTGTACTTGGTGCCCAGAATCTGGTCGATATTGACAACCTTGATTCCCTTGGCAATCGCCTTCTTGACCGTGGGGACCAGAGCCGCACCATAGACCGGCTGAACGATGACGCCCTGATACTGGCCGGAGCTGATGACGTTCTGCAACTCGGCCACTTGGTTGGCGTACGAGGTTTGGGAGTCAAAGACCACGACCTTGACGCCATCCGCCGCAGCGACCGCCTTGGCCGCCGCCAGCATCGGTGCGTCGTAGCTGTTGGCGACTCCGTACGATATATACGCCACCTTGTAAGTCTTGTGTTTGGTTGCCGCCTGTGCGACGCCCAAACCCACCAGCGTCGTCGATACCAGCGTGGCCCCCGCGGCAAAGCCGACGAGCCAACGCATCTTGGTTTTCACCATTTGTTCCCCCCCTGTTAATTCCGACGCACCACTTCGTACGACCGGCGCCAACCGCCGCCCCCCTTTGAGTCGTTACACGGTCAGCGAGGATGACGCTAGCGGTGTTCAGTGAACGTGTCAAGTCATATCGAACATCTTCATCACTTTGTAAAAACAACGATGCCGACCGATTTCTCGGTCGGCATCATCGTGTTCCTCAGTCGAGGTTGGGGGTTAATCGACGTACTTGTACGGGTTGTCAATAATGGACTTGGGAGCCAGCGCCGGGTGCATCCCCGCGTGCCACGCCTCTTCACCCAAGGTGCCCTCCAGGTGACTGACGGTCTCTTCCACGGCACGCCGCGCCTGCGCCAGATCGATGCCGATCAAGCGGTGCTCGTGCTTCAGGATGTTGCCATCGACGACCACGGTGTGAACGTCAGCGCGCTGCGCTTGCATCGCCACGTGACCGTAGGGGTTCACTATCGGGAACATCACTGGTGACTCGTCGTTCTTAAGCAGCACGATGTCGGCTCGCTTGCCGACCTCGATGCTGCCAATCTTGCCGTCGAGTCCGAGGGCCTTGCTACCGCCGCGGGTGGCCCAATCGATGACGTCTTCGGAACGAAGGTCGAGTTGCGTCACCGTTTCGCCCTTCCGGTGGGCTTCGAAGTGCTGACGCGAACGGTCGGCGCCGAGCGTGGTGCGCATGGCGGTGAACAAATCCGCGCTCCACCACACCGAGGTGTCTTGCGAGATGGAGATCGGTATGTCGAACTGTCGCAACATCCACGACGACGGGTAGCCCTGGCCCGCACTCTGTTCGCTCTCAGTGGACACCGACACCGAGCTGCCACTGGCCGAAATTCGGTGGTACGAGTCATGAGAGAGTGTCGAGCAGTGCACGAGCACCGTCTCGGGGTTCATGAAACCGTTCTCGTGCATCAGGCGGACGCTGTCGTCGCCGTTGGCCCCGAGGACGCCCGCGTGGGTAGTGACGGAGACGCCCAGCTCTCGAGCAACCTCGAACGCCGCGCGTTCGGGAAACTCGGGACCGGCAACGACATCGAAGGCAATCTGGAAGCCCAACATATCGCCCTTGCCGTGGATGCGACGATTGTAGAAGTCAAGAAACTCCTTGTCAGCGGTCCATTCCCACGGTGCCCGCTGGATGTTGCCATAGCCCAGCACGAAACGAGCCGGCACTGATTCCAGGGCGTCCACCGCCGCGTCGGCGTAGTCACTCGTCTGCAGACCGTGCGACCAGTCGACCGACGTCGTGACACCGGCGTCGACGGCCTCAATTGCCGACAGCAGGTTGCCGGCGAAGACGTCCTGGGGACGGAAGTTCTTGCCGTATTCCAGGTAGTACCACACGAAGTACTGCGACAATGTCCAGTCCGCCCCGTAGGCGCGCATGGCCGTCTGCCACATGTGGCGGTGCGTGTCGATCATGCCGGGCATGATGATCCCGCCGCGGGCATCGATCTCGAGCGCGTCGACAGGAGCCTCAAGGCCGGGACCGACCTCTCGGATCTCACCGCCAACGACGAGAACGTCGCAGTCCTTGACGATGCGGTGCGCGTTGTCCATGGTGAGGACAATTCCGCCACGGAAGACAATTGATCTACCGTGCTCGAGAGACTCGCCGGACGTGCTGATGGGCTTGTTCATTCCCCCCCTTTGGTGAAATGGTTCAGTTGGCTCGCAGAATAGCACCGTGTTCAGTGATGTCAAGAACTACTTCACATGACGGGGGACCGTTCCCTCAGTGCCAGCTACTGATGTGCCCGTCGTCACCCCGAGACGACAGGCCTTGATAATCATGGATACTCAAAGATTGCCACGAACACCGCGAGCTCGGACCGCCATTGCCACCATCGACGCACCTCCACCAGGATGTGGAACGCGCTTTCCACCGACAATGATTTCGGTTATGTTTACTCTAACTGAACAATGAGACAAATAGGGGGCGAAGTGTCAACGCAGTCAACCGGGAGTAGCACTCGCACAGCCGTCGTTCTTGGTGGCACGTCGGGCATCGGCAAGGAAATAGTCAAGACGTTGGCGGCCCGGGGGACGATGGTGTACCTGTCCGGGCGAACGACGCAGACGGCGAACGCGGTGGCGGCCGAGATTGGACTTGGTACCATCGGTATCGCGGTTGACCTTTCCGGTCCTGAGTCCATCGCTGATTCTTTGGCCGGCATCGGACCCGTCAACGATTTAGTGATAACAGCGATTGAGCGTGACTCCAACACAATTGCTGACTACAACGTCGCCCGGGCCATCCGACTCGTCACGCTCAAACTCGTCGGATACTCCGAGGCCATCCACGTCCTGCGCGACCGCTTCACTTCGGACGCGTCCATTGTTCTTTTCGGTGGCTTGGCAATGCAGCGTCCCTACCCCGGTTCGACCACGGTGTCGACGGTCAATGGCGGCGTCGTTGGTCTCGTCAACAGCTTGACGGCCGAACTCGCGCCGGTTCGCATCAACGCCATCCACCCCGGGATCATTGGCGACAGCCCGTTCTGGGAGAACAAGGACAACAACCACATCATCTCGCGCACACCGCTCGGTCGCCTCGTCACCATGCAAGAGATCGTGGGATCCGTAGAGTTCCTCCTCAACAATGGCGGCGTCAATGGCGTGAACCTCGCGATGGATGGTGGCTGGCTTCTCAAGTAGGCACGAAGTAATTCAACCCGACTGATGATGGAATGGAGAGAAAATGCATTACGCAACCAAAATTGACGATAGCGCGGCCGTGACTCCTTCGAACTTTCTAGGGCACTCCTTCGGCTACCGCCGTCAGATTCTGATTAACCGCAACACTGGTTCGCCCCACATGACCCTGTCGGTGGGACATCTGGACACCGACGGCTTCGTGGAACCGGCCCTTCACTCCTACGAATTCAGTATGTACGTTTTTTCGGGAAGCCTCGCCGTGACGACGCTCGGCCACACGACGTTGCTCGACGCCGACCACGCCATCACGGTTCCCGTCGGTACCACTTACTCACTGCGAGCACTCAACGGTCCCGTCAAGTGGCTGCACATGGCCGCACCAACCGAGATCGACGATGGACGACGCCAGGACTCCTTTTTCACCGGCCAAGCATTGGTCGAAACGACCCCCACGCCGCCCGACATGCGTGACCCCCGCAATCAGAACGCGGTCCGATTTGATTCGGACTCGATGGACCTGCGACGCCTGGCCGGTGGCTCACGCGTCGACGCACCCACGGTGTCGCCGAGTATGGCCACCGCCCTCCTCACTTATAGCGGCATTGGAGTGAAAATGCTCATCGACCAGCAGCGCGGTGCGCAACTACACACCATGTTCATCGTCGACTATCAACCAACGGCGATCGCCCATCCACATGACCACCCGTTCGAAGAAGCCTACGTCTTCGTTCAAGGTGAGGTGCACGCGTTGGTCGACGGCACGCTGATGGCGTTTCACCCCGGCGACGTCCTCTGGGCCGGTGTCGGCGCGGACCACGGCTTCGAGAATCGGGGGTCCGGGCTCGTTCGATGGATTGAAGTGCAGGCGCCGCAACCCCCCGCACGCCACTCCTATCGGTTCAGTCGCGAATGGGAACACCTGGCCGACAAGCTGGGCGATCCGCCGGTCGATTCAAGGTGAATCACTAGTATCACTGCAACACAACGCAGTCGCTCCGCGTGGGATCGGCGAAGTCGTGTCGTTTACGAATAGTCAGAGAGAGGTAGCAATGCCGGTTTCCAGAGGTGCAGAGACGAATCGGCAAAACAGCACGGCCTCTCCGGCGTCCGCGAAGCGTGCGCCGTCACTCCCCACTGCTGGTGTGCGTCCCGTGGGCAGCGACTCCATGAATCCGGGTCTGATTGGCGCTCGACTGCGAGCCCGGCGACTGGCTCGCGGCATCTCCCTGCGCCAATTCGCGCGCGACCTGGAAGTCTCCGCCTCGTTCATCTCACAGCTGGAGACCGGCAAGGCGCAGCCGTCAGTGGCAACGCTCTTCGCGATCTGCACCGCCCTCGATATCGCCACCGATGATCTCTTTGATAGCTACGCATCCGACGACGCCCGTAACACTGGTGGTACCTCGAGCGAAGAAACTGACGCGGGGAATAACTCCTGGCGGACCGTGTCCAGTTTCGGGGCCCTTCCCACGTCGGCACCCGCTCGCCACGACTCAGAAGGTGAGAGAACGTCGACGCCGGTGGTGCACCCCGGTCAACGCAAGGTCCTGGTCCTCGACTCCGGAGTTACCTGGGAGTCACTCACGGCGGTCCGCAGCGAAAAGACCGACTTCATGTTCGTTCGTTACGACGTCGGAGGCAGCTCAACGATGGAGGGACGGTTGATCCGCCACGTGGGCACGGAGTATGGGTTCGTCCTGAGCGGTACTCTCGAGATCACGCTGGGCTTCGAGACGTATCGGCTCAACGCCAGCGATTCCATTTCGTTTGACTCCAGTCGCCCGCACCGATTGGCCAACGTCGGTGACGTCCCGGTCGAGGCGATCTGGGTCAACTTGGAACGATTCGATTCCTCGCACTGACGACGCCAGGAGACTGGCCCGTGGCACCCGGCTGCTTCCTAGAGCCTCGGGTCAACCGGCTCGCTTTCCAGAGCGAGCACTCCAAAGACGCACTCGTGAACCTTGTACAGTGGCGCCGCTCCCACGAATCGATCGAGGGCCTCGATCCCTAGAGCGAATTCACGCAAGGCCAGAGATCTCTTGGCACCCAGGTTGCGACTACGCAGTCGTTCGAGGTGGTGCGGCGCCGTGTACTCCGGGCCGTAAATGATGCGTAGGTACTCCCGGCTCCGACATTTCATTCCCGGTTGAACGAGACCCTTGGGGCCGAGGCGCACCACGTCGACCGGCTTGACTACCATCCCCTCGCCACCGGCGTCGGTCAGGTCCTGCCACCACGTCACCCCGCGCTCGAGGGAAGCCTCATCGGCCAAGTCGACAACCAAGTGACGGGTCAGTCGAAACGTGGTCTCATCGGCGGCCACCAGTCGGCTCAGTATTTCCAAATGCCACCGGTGGTCACGACGGGCGAAGGTCTCACCCTCGCCCGCGAGTATCTGGAACGGTGCGAGCTTCAAGTCATCGAGCGTGGTGACGTCCCAGCAGTAGCGACGATACGCGTCGACGAAACCCTCGACCATCTCGACGCGATCATTCGTGGTCGTCAACACGTCGCCCACGTCGACTCCCCGGGCGCGCGCCGCAGCGAGAACCGCGGACTCGGCCCTCAACGTCGCCGTCGCTGCTGCGCCGACCGCGGCGTACTGACCTCGAAGGAGATCTTTCGCTTTGGCCGACCAGGGCAGCAGTTCGCAGTCGAGCACCAGCCAATCAGTCTGGAGTTCGTCCCAGAGTCCGACCGACGTCACGGCGGAGCGGACCCGTTGGAGAATGGCGGTCTCGTCGGAGGCGTCGGAGAAGAACGGCCGGCCGGTTCGCGTGTAAATGACGCCGAGTGAGGGTCGATCAGTGCTGAAGCGCCGCGCGGCGGCGGCCGGGTCGCGACACACCACCACGACCGCACGCGAACCCATGTGCTTCTCCTCGCACACGACCGTCTCAACGCCCGCCTGAGAGTACGCGCGGAAGGCCTCCAGCGGGTGCTCCAGCAGCCCCTCAATCTTCGAGGTGGCGGTCGGCGCCATCGTCGGCGGCAAGTAGATGAGCCAGCGAGGATCAATCGCCCAACGGCTCATGACCTCGAGGGCCGCGATCGCGTTCTCCTCCCTGATCGTCACGTGGCGAGCCAAGGTGGTGGCGATCGTACGCTTTCCCACGACGTCGCTCAAGATAAGTTCGCCACTCTCGCGCGGCGCGTCCACCGTCAACTTTTCGGCGGCGAGCGGGCGAATCGGTGCGTAGTGCACCGTCAGTGCGGGCACCGCAACAAGTTCGCGTTCGGGGTAGCGCAGAGCCGTGAGACGTCCCCCGAACACGCAACCGGTATCCAGACAGATCGTCTTGTTGATCCACACGGCCTCGAGAACCGGCGTATGGCCGTAGACGACGGTGGCCTCGCCGCGGTACTCCTCGGCCCACGGGTAGCGAATGGGCAGTCCGAACTCATCGTTCTCCCCCGTCGTATCGCCGTAGAGGGCGAAGGCCCGCACGGCACCGGACTGACGACCGTGCATCGACGCCGGGAGTCCCGCGTGGGCCACGACCAATTGGCCGCCGTCGAGAACGAAGTGGCCAATCAACCCGTCGAGAAAACCAATCAATTCGGTAATGAACTCTGGCGGTTCGCGTGACAACTGTTCGAGGCTCTCGGCGAGGCCGTGGCCCGTAGCGACCTGGCGTCCCTGCAGGGCCCGCAGTAACTTCACCTCATGGTTCCCGGGAATGCACAGGGCCGCACCTTCGCGCACCATGCCCATCACGAGTCGGAGCACGGCGGGCGTTTTGGGTCCCCGATCGACGAGGTCGCCCAGAAAAACGGCTCGTCGTCCCTGGGGGTGCGACGCGGTGGAACCGTCACGCGCCACGTCGTAGCCGAGTACGTTCAGCAAGATGCGGAGCTCGTCGAAGCAGCCGTGCACGTCGCCAATGATGTCGAAGGGGCCGTGATCATCACGTCGGTCGTTCCAGACCCGCTCGCGAGTAAAGGTGGCGGCTTCGATCTCCTCGATGCCGTCCAGGGTCACAACACGGTGAAAACCTTCGCGGCGCAGTCCCTTCAGGGAGCGACGAAGCTGATCCAACTGGCGACGAACCACGTGAGGCCCAAAGTCACGATCGGGTCGCAACGCGTTGCGCTCAAGGCAGACTTCCGCCGGCACGTTGAGGACCACCGCGACCGCCAACACGTGGTGCGACTTGGCCAAATCGATCAAGGTTCGTCGCGCTTCGGGCTGGACGTTGGTGGCATCAACTACGGTCAGACGTCCGACGGAGAGTCGCTTGCCGGCGATGTAGCGCAGGATGTCGAAGGCGTCGGCCGTGGCCGCCTGATTGTTCTCGTCGTCACTCACGAGGCCCCGGCACACGTCCGACGACAGGACTTCGGTGCCGAGGAAGTTCTTCGCTGCGAAGGATGATTTGCCAGAACCACTCGCGCCCACCAGTACAACGAGCGACAGCTCGGGAATCTTGATGTTCATCGTCGAAACACCGCCATCTGCGTCGGTGCACCCGCCTCGGGGTCCAGGGGACCGATACCCACGAAGTTGACTTCGTAGCCGTGGCGCGTCGCTACCGCGCGGGCCCACGATTCGAATTGCGCGCGCGTCCACTCGAAGCGATGGTCGTGATGGCGCATCGTCCCGGGTTCGAGACCCGCGAAGAGCCCGTTGTATTCGACGTTGGGTGTGGTGACGATCACCATCCGCGGTGCCGCGTAGGCGAAGACCACGCGTTCGAAGCTATCGAGACGCGCCGGATCGAGATGCTCAATGACTTCGACGACCGCCGCGGCGTCAAAGCCTTCGATGCGGCGATCACGATACGTGAGGGATCCGTGGAGAAGATCGACGCGTTCGCGCTGGCGCGGCGTCATCGTGTCCATATGGAGGCGCCGGGCACCCGCCGCCAGCGAGCGGTGCGACACGTCCAGGCCGACCACTTTGTCGGCACTGGTCTCGGCGAGTAGGACCTGCATCAGCTTCGCCGAACCGCAGCCCAGGTCCAGTACGCGTCGCGCACCCGATGCCTTGATGGTACCGACCACCTCAGCAATCCTCATCTCATTGAGCGAGAGGTCTCGCTCGACAGCCTCCTCGGCGTTGTCGTTGGTCCCCTCGATCTGCTCGATGTCCTCGACTTCGAGCAGTCGTTCGAGCGCCTGACTCGTCAAATCTCGGTCGTGGCGAAGGTACCGCGTGGCGATGAATTCGCGCTCGGGGTGCGCGCCGAGCCAGTCGCCGCCACGCCGCAGAAGCCGCTCGATCTCGTCAGGGCCCACCCAGTAGTGCTTCGCGTCATCGAGGACGGGGATCAGCACCAGCAACTGCTCGAGCAGGTCCCGTAGTCTCGTCGTGATACCCAGCCGGACGTCCTGGTACGCGCTGGCCCCCCAGGAGGGGAACATCGCGTCCAGGGCAATGGGTGTCGCCACCACGTCGTAGCCCAGAGGATCGAAGAGCCGATGAACCAGGTCGGAGCCGCCGCGGACGGGTAAGGCGGGGAGCCACACCTCGAGGGGCATCACCGCGTCAACGAGTTCCGGACGTTCCTTGCACCGGCCGCTCAAAGCAGTGCTGAACAGTTTGTTGATCGCGGCGGCGAGATGCGACGAGGCCGCGTAGGGCCGGTCATTCACGTACTGGCCCAACGACGACTCGCCGCCCGTCGGCCCTCGGCGGTGTCGTACGAGGTCTACGGGGTCCACCTCGACCAGAAGCGCCATCGTGCAGCTCTCGTGATTCGCCTCGGGGTACACGACGTGCGCGGAGCCAAAACTGAGTTCAGTTGTCTGAAGCCGCTCGGGATTCTTGTGTAATAGATAGCCGAGATCAGTCGCGGGCTGGTGCGTAGTGGTAATGGTCAACAACACAATGAGCTCCCCGCGGACTGTTCTGTCCCACGCTACGCCAGCGCGTCATCCCCTTTATCGCATTCAGCGTCCTGCCTCGCACGACCGTCGAATCACTTTCTCCACGGAGTCAGGGTTTTCCCTCATTGCCGCGGTAACGTAGCGTCCGTAGCATGGCCTGAACCCCTGGGGCAAAATCACGAAGGACGACCCAATGACTGATGTGCTGAGTGCTGAAGAATCAACGTCAAGTTCCGATGGTCCCTGGGCGGTCGAAACGCACGATCTGACCAAACGATTTGGAAAACGCACCGCGGTCAACGGCGTTGACCTCCTCGTACCGCGGGGATGCGCATTCGGTTACCTCGGACCCAACGGAGCGGGCAAGACGACTCTTATTCGCGTGCTGTTAGGACTCACCCACGCCGACGCGGGCACCATGAAGCTGCTCGGCCACTCGGTGCCTCGGCATCGAGACATCGCCCTGGCCCGAGTCGGCGCAATCGTCGACGAGCCGAGATTCCACCAGCACCTGACGGGTCGCCAGAATCTGCAGATACTGGCCGCCGCCCGGGAGCCCGCTGCCGCGGGGCGCATCGAGGCCGCCCTTGACCGCGTCGGCATCCTGCACCGAGCAAACGACAAGGTCGCCAAGTACTCGATGGGAATGCGCCAGCGCCTGGGCGTGGCCGCGTGCCTCTTGGGTGATCCTCATCTGCTCATCCTCGACGAGCCCATGAACGGACTCGACCCGGCCGGCATGGCCGATATGCGCGAGATGATACGTTCGCTAGTCGCCGAGGGTCGGACGGTGGTTCTCTCGTCACACCTGCTCGACGAGATCGAACGGACCTGTGACGCGGTGGCGATTGTCGACCAGGGCCGCATCATCCGCCAAGGGCCCATCGATGCGCTCCTCGCCGGTTCCAATCTGGAGGTCGAGATCGATTGTGACTCACCCGAAACCGCCGGCTCACTGCTCATCCAAAATACCTATCAAGCCAAGGTCACCGTGGTCGAGGACGGCTTGCACATCAGCCTGCCCGTCGGCACGGCGCGCGACGTCGTAGCCGAGATCAATCGCGTGCTCGTGACCGGAGGTGTGTCGATCTATCGACTCCAGGAGAATCGCGCCTCACTCGAGTCGTGGTTCCTGGAAGTCACGAGTCGCTTGGGAGAATCCGAATGACCATATCCACCGTCAACGACCAGCTGTTCCCTGACCTCACGGATTTTCCTGATGACCATCGCGGTCGTCCACTACCCACTTGGGCAATGATCTCGACGCGCATCATGGAACTGCGCAAGCGCCGTGGTCTGATGGTGGCCTTGGTGGCCGTCGACATCGGCATTCCGGCGTTGTACCTCGGCATCCGTCTCATCATGCACCTGGCTGCGCCGAAGTCATATGGGCCGGCGGGCGGCTACGACAGCTTCACCAACCTGGTGGCGGGCGTGATGTTCGTCTTTGGATTCATCGTCGCGGCGACCCTGGGTTGCACCGCAGGGTCCGTCGATCTGACTGAGGGTGTCTTTCGCCATTCCGTCGTGACCGGTCGCTCACGCATCGCTCTATACCTGGCCAGGATCCCGGCCGGCCTGGCGATACTGGTGCCGATCGTGGCGGCGGGTTTCGCCATCGTGTGCGCCGTGTGCGTCTTCGCCGCGCCGACCACGTTGAATTATCAGGGGGTCACCGTCCCGGCCGGATTGAGTCACACCCAATTCGTCAACTGGGCCGAGCAGAACGTTCAACTCGTGGATTGCCAGTTCCCCTACAACAGCACCGCCAACTTCATCCCCTCATGCGGTCCCTTGGGCGGCAACGGGGGTGGCGGAGTGGTCATCTCGAAGGGTGGCACCACGCTGCATCAAGCCACACCCGCACAGATGAAGACCCTTGCGATCTCGGTGGCGAATCAGGACTTCCAGGACTATTCCCAGACATTCTTGTCGCCCCCGCTCAAGTTGATGGTCCAATCGGGACTGTGGCTGGAACTCGAGGCCGCGATTGGATTCATCGTGGGGCTAGGACTGGCGTCTCTCATGGGATCGCGAACGGTCCCCATCGTGTTGATGATCATTCTCGAAATCGTTCTCACCCCCATCCTCTCAGTCGCACGTATTCCGCACCTAATCAATCTGCAACGTGGCGTCGTGGGCCTCGCCACGGCCCACTTGGAGCCCAATGGCCTAACGAGGGTCTTCGGCGGGCACGGCCCCGGATCGGGCGGCATCATTCCCGAATCCACGGCGGTGGCGGTCATCGTCATCGTTGGCTGGTTAGTGGTCTGGTCCGCGCTCGGCGCGTGGCGAATGGCGACGCGCGACGTCTAGCGTCTCACGCCTTCGCGCGAAGCGCCCCGTGACCGCCAACCGTCGGCGCCCGACGCTCAGCGAGGCAGGTCGAAATTGAAGATGTCGGCGTCGTACGCCTGGTACGACGCGTAGTCGAGCAGCTCGTACAAATCAACACGGTGCTGCATTTCGCCCAGCATCGACGTGAGACTCCCCTGTTCTCGCAGCGTATCCAAGGCACGGGTCGCCGCACCCATGGCCGCGCGCAGCAGTGACACGGGAAAGATCACCATGTTCACCCCGACGTCGGCCAACTGGTTCGTGGTGAAGAGATCGCTCTTGCCGAATTCAGTCATGTTGGCGAGAATCGGTGCGTCGAGAGCGGCGCGCACCGCGGCGAATTCACTCAAGTCCAACATCGCCTCGGGAAAGATCGCGTCCGCGCCGGCGTCCACCAGAGCTTTCGCGCGGTCGATAGCCGCGTCGAGTCCCTCGAGAGCGCGAATATCAGTGCGGGCCATGATGAGCAAGTTCTCGTCGCGCCGAGCGGTCACCGCCGCGCGAATGCGTTGCACCGCGGTGACCTCATCGACCACCTGCTTGCCGTCGAGGTGGCCGCAGCGCTTGGGATTGACCTGGTCCTCAATGTGCAGGGCGGCCACCCCGGCGTCCTCGAGGGTCTGCACCGTGCGCGCCACGTTCATGGGCTCACCAAATCCAGTATCGGCGTCCACGAGCGCGGGCAAGTCGGTGACGCGGGCGATCTGCTGGCTACGCAGGGCCACCTCGCTCAAGGTGGTGAGTCCGATGTCGGGCAGGCCCAGGTCGGCCGACATCACTGCTCCCGAAATGTAGACGCCGTCGAATGCCTTGGCCTCGATGAGCTTGGCCGACAGGGGGTTGAAGGCGCCGGGAAGGAGCAGCAATTCGCCCGTGGCGAGGCGTGCGCGAAAGGCCGCGCGCTTGGCGGCGGCGCTGAGAGAGGAGTTCAACATCAGATGAGCCCCTCGGGTTCGACCACGGACTCGAGCAGCCCCGGCCGCGCGCGGAAGCTGAGTTGCGAGAGTCCGGTGGCGTCGAGTGTGGCCAGCGACTGAGCGGCGTCGAGGAATCGTTCGATTTCAGTCTCCTCGAGCACGTCGCCGGCCAGCGAGCGGAACTTGGCGACGTAATTGTCGCGGCCGAAAGGCCGTGCGCCCAGGGGGTGCGCGTCCGGCACGACGATGGTCTCGACCAGCGTGGTGCCGTTGGTCAGGAATATCTCCACCCATCCCCCAAAGGCCTTCTCGCGGGGGTCGTTCGACAGGTAGCGGCGACTCCACTCGGGGTCTTCGACGGTGCTGACCTTGCGCCACAAGTCAATCGTGTCACTACGGCGCGCGCGCTGGGCCGCGTAGGAAGAGCCGTGGTGCCACGAGCCGTCCTGCAGGGCCACGGTGAAGATGTAGGGCAGCGAGTGGTCCAACGTCTCGCGCGACGCCTCGGGGTCGTACTTCTGGGGGTCGTTCGCGCCCGAACCAATGACGAAGTGCGTGTGGTACGACGAGTGAATGACGATTTTCTTCACCGCCGTACCGTCAATCAATTCGGGATGTTCGTGGTGCAGTCGTCGTCCGAGGTCGATCCAGGCCTGCGCCTGGTACTCCGCCGAATGCTCCTTGGTGTAGCTGTCAAGGATCGCTCGCTTGGCTTCGCCGGGCGCCGGCAACGCCACGGTGTAGCGGGCACTCGGTCCACCCAACATCCAGGCGATGAAGCCGTCCTCGCCTTCGTAGATGGGCGTCGGCGAGGTTTCTCCGCGCATGGCGCGATCAACCGCCTCGATGGCGGCCTTGCTGGCGAAGGCCGGCGCGTACGCCTTCCAACTCGAGATCTCTCCCTTGCGCGACTGACGCGTCGACGTCGTGGTGTGCAGCGCCTGACCAATCGCCTGATAAATCGTCGTCTCGTCGAGTCCGAGCAGCGTGCCGAGCCCCGCGGCCACGCTGGGACCAAGGTGCGCCACGTGGTCGATCTTGTGCTCGTGCAGTGAAATAGCGCGCACCAGGTCGATTTGAATTTCGTACCCGGTGGCGATGGCGCGCAGCAGATCGCGCCCGCTCAGGTGACGCGCGACCCCCGCGTGCTGCGCGACCGCGAGCAAGGGAGGGATGTTGTCGCCGGGGTGCGAGTACTCCGCCGCCAGAAATGTGTCGTGGAAGTCCAGTTCACGCACCGCTACCCCGTTGGCCCACGCCGCCCACTCGGGCGACACCCGAAGTTCCGGCGACGTTCCGAACACCGTGGCGCCCGGGCGTAGCTCGTGACGTCGGGCCTGGGCGCGCGCGGCCGTGGGCGCCGTGCGCACGAGTGACGCCGCCGCCACCGACGAGTTGTCGATCACCCGGTTGATAATCATGTCGACGACGTCGTCACGCACCTGCACCGGATCGGTGGCCACTTGCGCCATCTTCCAGGCCAACTGGTCCTCGCGGATCAGATTCTCGTCGCTGCGGTAGACGCGCACGGTATGGTCAATCACGTTGATACCTTCCAGGAGGATGCGCGCAGCGACGAGGTCATCGTTGAGACGCGTGGGTGAATCACGGCAGTCGCTTGGTGATGGCGGTGCTCGCCCGCTTGAGTTCCACCACGCACCACTCGGCCTTACTCTCATCGAGGTCGGCCGCGCGACCCGAGACCTGCAACGACGCGACTACTTCACCCTCTTGACTGAGCACCGGCACGGCGACCGACGCCGAACCGAGCTCGCGTTCAGAGACGGAGTAGATATAACCCTGATGGCGGACCGTCTCGAGGTTCTTGACGAACTCCCGGCGCGTCATCACCTGCCCATTGGCCAGGCGGAACTCGGGGACGTCCTTCATCAATTCCTTGATGTCCTCATGAGAGAGCGCCGCCGCCAGCACTCGGGCGCCGCCCAGGTGCAATGGGGTGAGCTCTCCCAGGGGCAGCAAGTACCTGGCGGGCTCGTTGCCCTCGACGCGCAGAATCATCACCTGAGCCATATCGACGCGAACGGACAGCGCCGACATGAAGCCGCTCGCTCCGGCTAGTTCCTGGAGCACCGGCAAAGTGATCTGGCTGAGTGAATTCGTCATGTGAAAGGCGTAGGCGTTGATCATCGAGGTCACGCCCACGGTGTAGCCGTAGCGCTCCTGGGAGACGTAGCCGTAGTGCTGCATGACGCTCAAGATGCGCTGCGTCGTCGCCAGGTGAAGGCCCGACTCAATTGAGATGTCGGTGAGGCGCATCGGCACGCGACTTCGGCGCAGGATGTCAAGGATTTCGAACGATCGCTCTAACGAGCGCATCGAGGTGGTGTTGGCGATGTCCTTTACCGTCGCCATAATGTCCGATCTCGGCGTCGCATTCCTTCCAACGCTAACCGGGGGCCTAGCGTCGTCGGGCGTACCTCGTTCATGCGTGAAATCGCCTCATCGCGGCGTGCGTCCCAGAGAGATGGCGCCTTCACTCGAAGGCGAGAGACGTCGCGTCGGTCACTCATCATTCTTTAAATGGCCTTGATTAGGGAAAAGCCGGTCCCGTGCGGGAGAGGTGATGGGCGCGGCCCACGGCGAGCGCGCACCTACGTAAGCGCTCGGACCTAAGCGAAAATGTTGGGCCTGCTCCTCGGTCTCGATAAAAGGCAGGTCCATGGGAAAGAGGGCGTCGCCCCGGGGGCGCGGACCGGCTTTGGACACGTGACCCCAGAGCGGGTGGCCGACGACCTCTTCGGCGAGGAGCGCGGCATCGATCAGTTTCGCCAAATCCACGCCCGTGGGAATGCCGAGTTCGTGGAGCAAATTGACCAAGTCCTCGGTGGGAATCATGCGGGTCATCCGACCGTGCCCGCCGTAGGGGCAGCCGCCCATTCCGCCGATGGAACTATCCAAAATAAGCGTCTGCTCGGGTCCGAGCACCTTGAGAGCCTCGTAGGCCGACAAAAGTGCGGTGCCGCGCGCGTCGTGCAAGTGAAGGTGGAAGGTGTCGATGTCGGGCCAGCGTTCGTGAATCGCGCGCAACTGCGACGCCACTTGATCGGGCATGTTCCACGCCATGGGGTCGCCGATCCACACGCGATTGATCTTCACGCCGGCGGCGGTCCAGAGGTCGTACTGGCGCTGGAGCATCTCCATGCGGTAGTCCTGATCGAAGAGGCCGAGCCAGTTCGATCCCCAGGCCGCGTTGATGGCGATGCCCGCCGCGGTGTGGCCGGCCGCCACGGTTTGCTCGATGATTCGCGGCCACTGGGCGATTTCATCTTCCTGGGAGCGGTTGGTGTTGCGGCGCACGAAGACGTCGCACAGGTGCACGAGCGTGCGGGGGAACTCAATGGATTCGACGAGCGGTGGCATGTACTGGCTCGCACGCTCGCGACCCTTATCGTTCAGTGCCAAGGCCGTATAGCGTACGCCGGGCACGGGTGTGAAGCGCGTCATCAATTCGTCGGCGCAGGCCATCTGCGGTGTCCAGTTGGGGCTGACGAAGGAACACGCAACAATCGTGCCGAGGCCGGTCTGTGACAGCGCGTTGAGGAGTCCAATCTTGGCGTCGACACTGATATCAGCGCTCTCGATCTGCATTCCTTCGCGCATTCCTTCTTCAATAATGACGACCGTGGGGTACGCGGCATCGGTACTCATCAGATGGCCTGCCTTTCTCGCAGCGCGGCGATATCTCCGGGGGTGTAGCCGAGTTCGCCGAGCAACTCGTCGGTGTGCTCACCCAGGCGCGGCGGCGGCAATGACGGAGCAAGGGTCTCTCCGTCGACGTGCACGCCGCTGCCGAGCACCCGGACCGTCGGACTCCCGGGCAGGTCCATGGCGATCTCGTGCACGAGACCGCGCAGGCGGATCTGTTCCTGATTCAACGCTTCGTCAACAGTGAGGAGCCGCCCCGCCGGCACGCTGACCGCGGCGAGCAGGTCTTCCCACTCCCCCGCGCTTCGCGCTCCGAGCGCGGAGTCCAGTTCCACCGAGAGTTCCTGGCGGTGAAGTTTGCGTTCGGATCGACTGACGAATCGTTCGTCGTCGAGCAGGTCCTCGCGCCCCACGACGCGGCAAAGGGCCCCAAACTGCGTCTGGGTGTTGGTGGCGATATTGATGGGGCCGTCACCGGCCATGAAGGTACCCGACGGCGAGGACGCGGCGTTGTCGTTGCCGTAGCGAATCGCTGGTCGATTGCTGATGAGGTGCTCGGAGATGACCCAGCTCATCGACGTGAGGGCCGCCTCGAGCATCGACACGTCGAGGTAACTGCCCGTGCCGGTTCTCGAACTCTTCACGAGGGCGGCGCAGATGGCCATCGCCGCGACGTAGCCGCCCAGGGTGTCGCACACCGGAAAACCGACGCGCACGGGTCCACCTTCGCTCGTGCCAGTGACCGAGGCGATACCCGCGAAGCCCTGGATGATCTGGTCGTAGGCGGGACGCGTCGACAAGGGTCCGGTCTGACCAAAACCCGACAGAGCGCAGTACACCAGACGAGGATTGATCTCGGCAATGCGCTCGGGCGAGAAGCCCAGTCGCGAGAGAACACCCGGCCGCATGTTCTCGAGCAGCACGTCGGCGGATTGCAGCAGCCTCTCAAATACTCGCGAGCCTTCGGCGTCTTTGAGATTGACGGTCACCGAACGCTTGCCGGAGTTCTGAGCGACGAACGACGGGCCCATGTGGGCCGAGCGCAGGGACTCGTTTTCGCCAAACTCGCGAGCCATGTCGCCGGTCACGGGTACTTCGATCTTGATGACGTCGGCGCCCATGAGTCCGAGGTGATAGGCGGCGAAGGGACCCGCGAGGACGGTGGTCAAGTCGAGAACCCGAATTCCGCTCAGCATGTCGGTCACGATACATTCCTTACGAAAGTTTCGGACGAAGTCCCCCCGAAACCTACTGGTGAAAACTGACCTCACCACTTCACGCGGCGAAACCAGCCGGCGCTCGCTACGCGAGCGCTATTGAAAGCGTTAGGGATGGCCAACGGTGATAACCGTTGACCATCCCCTTCGCTGGAGATGTACTGCCTACTACTTGATCAACCGCCCTTGGCGACCACCGCGGCCAGCTGGGCCGGGGTGATGTACGCGTTGAGCTTGTTGTTCAGGCTTGAAGTGAAACCCAGCATCTGGAATCCGGAGAAGACATTGTGGTACTTGTTGAAGTTGTCGTTTCCGGCAGCGCCGTTGTAGTCAATCTTCTTGTGCTTCTTCAACAACGCGATGCAGGTCGCGTAGGTTCCACACGACGTTCCCGGCGGGTTCGACACCTTAATGATGTCGTTGACCCAGACCTTCGGGTCGGTCGAGTTCGCCGCCGTCATGGCCAACGCTGAGAGGACGACCGAGTCGTACTCATTGAACGTGGTCGGGATGATCGAGGTGGTACGCCACACGGCCTGGTAGTCGGCCAGGAAGTGGTTGTAGGCACCGTTCGCCGTGGTGGGAGTCGCGGGCAGTGCGGCAACCAAGTTGGTGGACGCCGTGGGTCCAAAGGACTTGGCGTAATCACCTTGAGGAGCCGACTGCAAGTCGTCACCAATCCAGACGGTGTGGGTCATGTAGCCCAGCGACTGAGCGTTGCCAAACAACGTCGCGGCCGTCTGGGTGTCCATCGAGTCAAAGACCACGGTCGGGCTCTTCGAGAAGGCGGCCAGTAGTTCTGAGTTGTAGGACGACGCGTCCGACGTCAACGAGGCGTCGTACACAATCTTGCCACCGAGAGCCTTGAAGGCCTTCTCGAGCGGCGGTACGAAGCCCTGGGAGTTAGCCGAGTTGTCAAACAGCAACGCGGCGGTCTTGTAACCCTTCGAGATCGCGTACTGCGCCATGGCGAGAGACTCGTTGGAGTCCGACGACGAGGTGCGGAACACGAACTTGTTCTTGTTGGTGTCGAGCGTGGTCAGACCACCCACCATGAAGTCCACGACGTCATTGGGCTGGAACTGGTTGATCACCGCTTCGATCGTCGGCGAGAACGGCCCGATGATGACCGACGGGTGACTCAGCATTAGCTGACGGAAAGCAGGCAGTGCGTCAACGGAGTCAGCCGCGTCGTCCACGTACTTCGTAGTCAGCTTGTGGCCGAGAACGCCACCGTGCTGGTTGACCTCGTAGACACCGACCGTCACACCGTGGACACCCCACTTCGACAACAGCGACTTCGCACCCGTGAACGGGAAGATGCCACCGACGACGAGAGGCGCTTTGGTGTTCGATGACGCGTTAGCGACGCCGGCGGAAACGCCCACGCCCGCCAAAGCGGTCACCATGGCGAGCGACAGTACGATCCTGCCCCTCACTTTTCCATTTGATTTCATTCCGTAATTCCCCCTTTTTTGCTTTTTCCTTCGTGACCGTGGGAATTTCCCACCATTACGACTGTGGAGCCTCTGCTCGGCCCAAGAAGATGGCAGCCAGATCGTGCTTCGCGATCTCCGCAGTCGGTCCGTGGAGGTGATTAGTCCCCGCCACGAAGATGTGCACAAAGTCGGAGTGCGTCAGTGCGCGCTCGACATTCTGCTCGACGACCAGCACCGCTGTTCCCGTGTTCTTGATCGTCTCGATCTGATTCCACACGACGTCGGTGTACGCCGGCGACAAGCCCGCCGTAGGTTCGTCCAGGACAATGACGGTGGGCTTGACCATCAACGCGCGCGCGATAGCGAGCAGGTTCTGCTGGCCACCCGAGAGGTTACCGGCGCGCTTGCCCGTGGCTTTCTTCAAGTCGGGGAAGGATTCGAGGATCTCGTTCAAACGCGCCGAGGAATCACCCGGGGACGCGAAGCCCCCGATCTCCAGGTTCTCGCGCACCGTCAAGTTGACGAAGACATTGTCATTCTGGGGAACGTACACCAGGCCATTTCGCGGAATCAGGTGTCCAGGCATAGTGGTGATGTCATGATCGTTGACCTTGATACTGCCCGTCTGGGTACGCAGAATCCCCACCAGAGTCTTGGCGTACGTCGACTTACCAGCACCATTGGGGCCGACAATCGTCGTGATGGTTCCCACGTCGGCGGACAAGGAGATATTGGAGATGATGACGTTGCGGCCGTATCCGGCCGTGATGTTCTCAGTGGCTAGGGCCGGCATTGATGATCTCTCCTAGGTAGGCCGTGACGACTTCTTTGTTTTCGCGCAATTCGCTCATCGTTCCCGTGGCGAGGGTCCGACCTTCGGCGAGGACGATGACGTTGTCGCAGATGCGCTCGACGACGTTGAGGTTGTGCTCGATCATGAGCACGGTCACACCCTGGGCTTTCATGTCCAAGATGTATCCGCCGATCCTCTCGATTAGTGCCGGGTTGACTCCCGCCATCGGCTCGTCGAGGAGGAAGAGGCTCGGCGACGCCATCACGCCGCGCGAGATCTCGAGGAGCTTCTTCTGTCCGCCCGATAGTTCACGCGCCCGATTGTCGCG
>PLEI01000051.1:0-2133 GCA_003136415.1 Acidimicrobiaceae bacterium
TCCACTGGGCGTAGAGGGTGGTGCTGGCGCTAAAGGGGTAGTTCGCGCCGGCGGCGTAACCGGAGCCCGTGCCGTTGGCCAGGGTGTTCCAGCCCGCGAAGCTGAAGCCGGTGTTGACGAAGGCGTTCGCGCTCAGTGCCGTGGGTGCGCTGGCGGTCTCGGGGCTCACTGATCCACTGGTGGCGCCGTTGCCGTTGAAGGTCACGGTGTAGGAGGTGGGGGCGGGCGCCGCGGCGAAGATCGCAGCAATGGAGGTGTTATTGCTCACGGGCGTCTCACTGGCCGTGGGAGCGTAGATGGTGTTCGGGCTGAGGGCAACGTTGGAGGTGGTGAGATTACCTTGTGCCGTCGACGCATATGTGAAGCCGGTGGTGGTGCCCGATACCGCGGTTTGGGTTGACTCTGCGTAGCCCCAGTACAACTGGTTGGCACTCGCACCACTGGTCACGCTCGGGAACTTGATGGACGTGCTCGCCGCCGCCGCCGCTCCATTACCTGACACAAAACTCCAGACCGAGGGGGTCGCGGTGGTGAACGAATCGCTCGCTAGTTCAGGGCTGAGAGCAGCGATGCTGCCCGAGTAGGTGGCACTAATGGTCGTGGAACCAGTGGACGTGGCCACCGCCCACCAGATCTCTTCGGCGATCGCACCATTCACCGTGTCGACGTATCGATTGGCGAAGTGCCACGCGCTCGTCTTGGGACAACTCACCCCGGTGATGGTGATGCTTTGCGTGTGGATTTGCGACGAGAAGACAACGAGGTCCCCAACTTTCTGTGGGGACACCGTTATGGTTGCCTTTCCTAGGGCTTCGGAATTCACGGGGAAGCCCGCGGCGCGAGAAATTGATGACCCCGCAGCGAATGCGGTACTTTCGAATCCCACGGCGAAGATTGACGACATCATCGCAATGGACACGATGCTCTTTAATGCGAGGCCGGCGCGTTTCCCCGGCCGGCGGTGTTGGCCACTCACGAAACGTCTCCCTCGGGGCACGAAAATCTGACGATTTTGCTAATTGCTTCTGCGGGCAAGTTAGTTCAGCGGAACGTCAGCCACAAATGTATAACCGTTTGCAGCGGTCGAATCTGAGATTCCATTCAACTTTGACTCGTATTGGGTGTCGCCCGGAGGTCGTACTTACTTGCCACGAGACCGGCGGCGGTATGATGATGAGACTCGTTTTACCTGGTCACGGCTGATCGGTGGTGAAATGGCGCGTCAAGACTTGGAACGATTTGGCACCAGTCGACCGTCCAATTCACAACGCATTGTTCTTTTCGAAAGTTGGGGCTTCGATCCGACGTTGAAGAATTAGTGGATTCCCCCACGGCAAACTGTGTGGGTGATGGAGTAAGGCAAATAGCCTCACGGTCACCTACAAGCTCTGACCCGTGGTTTCTCCTACACCCCGATAAGTACTGGGGTTTCGGTTGACGCTTCATCGGGGTGAGCCTGGTGGGCAATCTTCTGCCTCCGTGGTCTTACCTCCCCTCGACGTCCAGCCACGGAGTGTGTCCCCGCGGAGGTGGAGGTACTGGTCCACCCAGCCAGGTTGGCGGCCGCGTTGAGGTCGCGGTCCATGCTGAGACCACAGGCCTCGCAGTGATACGTCCTGATCTCCAGGGGCAGTTTGGCTTTCACTGCCCCGCACGAGCTGCAGGTTTTACTTGACGGAAAGAATCTGTAGGCCTTAACCACTGTCGAGCCGTACCACGGGGCCTTGTACTCGAGTTGGCGCACGAACTCACCCCAGGCGGCGTCAGATATGTGCTTGGCGAGCGAGTGGTTCTTCAACATGCCCTTGACGTTGAGGTCTTCAATGACGATGCGGTCATAGTTCTTGGCCAGGTACGTCGTCGTCTCGTGGATGAGGTTCTTTCGGGCGTTGGCAATGTCGGCGTGGATCTTCTGGGTGCGCGCATTCGCGCGCCTCCACCGGTTCGACGGAGCCACTTCCTTCCTGGGGCCCTGTCGACGCGATGCCACGCGCTGGGAGCGGGCCAGCTTCTGCTCGGAGCGTTGAAAGTTGCGCGGGTTCACCACGTGCAGTACCTGCTCACCTTGCGCAGTGGCCCCGGTGTATAGAGAGGAGATGCCCAGGTCGACACCGATCACTCGCAGGGGTGGGC
>PLEI01000051.1:2228-11053 GCA_003136415.1 Acidimicrobiaceae bacterium
TTCTCGCTGAACCAGGGGGCAGCATCAGCTCGACGCTCGTACCAGAGCTTCTGGAAGTCCAAGTGACGAGTACCAAAGTAGTCCCTTCGGTCGACCACCTCACCGGCATCCTTCTTGTCGCGATTCTGCTTCCAGTTCTCCATGATTAGACCGAGCAGGTAATTGTGACAGAACCGGGCGGCTCCGGTGTGGCTGGAGAGCAGTGAACACTGTTCGGGCGTGGGGTCGAGTAGGTACGAGAAACCCTGGTGGACCTTGGTGATGTTGCCCGCGGACATGCGTTCAGTATCGCCCCAGAGTGTGACGTATTCGCCTTACTCCACTGCCCACACAGTTTGCCGGGGGTGAGTGGATTTACATGGGCTAAAAGCGCCAATCGGCGCAAGGCACCCGGTTTCATCGTGGAACTCGGGGAGCAGAGTATTGGCGTTATGAGGTGCACGGTCGACCCTCGAAAGCATTACTTTGAGAACTGATGGTCGGGCAATCGCTGAGCCTGATTGGTATTGAACGTCAAAGAAGAGGAATGACCGATATGAATGATTGGAACCAGAAGGTCATCGAGCAATTCAGAGCCAATGCGGGTAAGGTCGGCGGTCCGTTCGAGGGAGCATCGGTGCTTTTGTTACACACAACGGGAGCGAAATCGGGACTCGAGCGAGTCAATCCGATGATGTACCTCGAGGAGTCGGGCCGGGTCTTCGTTTTTGCGTCAAAAGCCGGTGCCGACACCGACCCCGACTGGTATCGCAATCTTGTGGCGAATCCGGGCGTGAGAGTTGAACTCGGCATTGACACCTTCGCCGCGAACGCCGTGCCGCTGGTGCGACCCGAGCGCGACCGGGTCTATGCAATCCAAACTGATCGCAATCCGGGTTTTGCGGAGTATGAGGCCAAGACGACGCGGATAATCCCGGTCGTCGAGCTCATTCGCGCCTGAGTGACGTCGAACGAGGTGAATCGTGGTCTCACCTGCTTGCGTGCAATCCCGCCCGCCGGCCACGTCTGCCAACGAGGCGCTAGTGAAGACTTGAACACCGGTGGCGACTGTCTCTGACTCGGGCTTCGCAAAGACGCGGGCCTCATTATGTCAAGTCCTTCAGGCGCAGTGTGTGCAAGATTCCCCGCGTCTTGAACTGACCGGGCCCTCAAGGGCGGACTGACGGTGGGGATTCATCGCACGAATCTTGGTAAGTCGCCCACAGCGAAAGGCCATCAGAATCCTCGATACTTTGCCATAATCGCTGGAAGTGTTCGCTCATTCGATGGGGTGGTTGTCTCGCAAGTAGTCGTCAAAAAGAGGAACCGTGAATTCGACGAGGCCTCGTCGCGGGCTCCAGATCAGATCCTTTTGGATGAGCGACTCCCGGTATGCGGAGATCGCTCGCTGGTCGCTGGCACCGAACGCGGTGGCTACGTCACCAATCTTGTAAGGCCCCAATCCGAGTGATGCCATCGCGGACAACACCTGTTGCTCGGTATCGGTCGCCATTTCGAATCGGGTACCGAAGAAGCTGCTGGCGAGGGTGTCATTCACAACGCCTCTGATGGCGCGCAGATCGTCTTCGTTGATGGGTGACTCGTCGGCGTAATTCCAGAGTTCGAGACCGAATTCCTGGAGAAAGTAGGGGTACCCTGCCGCTTCGGCAATGACTTGCTCGACCACCCGCGGTTCGAAGTCAACGCCAAATGCGGCGGAGGGTCCGACGAGGGCGGAGCGGGCATCTACCGTGGAGAGCCGCCCGAGTTCTCGATACGAAAACAATCGATCGGCGTACGGCTTCGCCGACAGAAGACGCACCCTGAGATCAGGCAGTCCCGCCCCGACCAAGGACACGGGTAGCGATCGTCGACTGACCGATTGGAAGGCGATGCAGATAGCGGCGAGAGAGGGACCGTCAAGGTTTTGCATCTCGTCGATCAGAAACAGTGCCCCCATGTTGTTGGCTTGGGCCACTTCTCCTAATTCCCCGAGGAGGTCGGTGAGGTCGTGCTCAGGGTCTCCCGAGTCAGCAACGCCGGTCGCCGCATCGACGTCGATTCGTAATTCGACCGGTCCCGGCACCGCGAGGCTGAAGGCCTTAACAACCGATAGCGCTCGCTGGATGCGCTCGCGGGCTCGGTGTCGCGAGCTCATGTTGGTCAAGAGCCGAACTGACATTCGGGCGAACGAGACCCGGAAGTCCGCTTGCGATCCCACTTCTTGGACATCGGTGGTGGCCCAGCCCGCCTCACTGGCGAGAACGTCTAACTCCATGAGTAGCACTGTCTTGCCGACGCCGCGCAGTCCCGTGTAGATGAGGCTACGTTCGTATGATCCTGAGTTGAGCCGCTCCACGAGGTCTTGAAACTGCTCGAGATCCGGGTCCCGGCCCGCCAGCGTTCGGGGTTTGCGGCCGGCGCCGGGGGTGTAGGGATTGTCGCGCTTGTTCACGGCCTCACCTCTTTCTAAAGATTTATTTAGAATACTTCAGAAATCTCTTGATCCACTCGTCGCGAGTTTTCTAACGAAACAATTAGAAAGTCAGAGAAAACTGATTCGTCAGCCAGACTCGACGTTCATGAACTCTAAGAGGCGGTGTCCTATTTGACGAGTGCGCCAAGAGTCCGGTCCGACACGATCACGTCGTGGCCTATTCAAGTGACTTGACCGACAACCAAGGGAACCTGCGAGAACCCTTGGTTGTGGTTCCCTCCAAGCGGGGACCGAAGCACGGAAGCGACCTGCGACACGTCGTCGACGCGATGCTCTCCATCTCACACACCGGGTGTCAATGGAGGTTCCCGCCCGAGCAGTTCGGTCCCTGGACCCGGGTTTGGTCCCAATTTCGCCGGTGGTCGAGAAACGGGGCGTGGGCTCGGGTCCCGGCCACACTGCACGCGTCGGCACGCACCGTTCTGGGTCGAACTGAGCCCCTGCCCTCGATGATGGTCATTGACACGCATCTCGCGCGAGGGGCCCCGAACGATGGTTCAACGTTCCACAACCAGGGCGGTCGCTACGGTCGCACCAATGGCCCCAAGCGAATCGTGGGTGTGGACGTCACCAGCCTGCCCTTACGCGTGCGCGTGGTTCCCGCTTCGACGTCCGAGGCCAAAGCCGTCGAAGTGATGTTGGAGGACCTCGCGCGCACCGGCGCTGACCACCGCCTCGAAATGATGCTGGTGGACCGGGGCACTGCCGATTCGGCCGTTCGGCGACTCTCTTCGACGCTCGAGTACGAAGTGCGCCGGATCGGGTGGGACGAGCCACAATTGGATACGAACGGGGCGAAGGTCTTTCGCCCCGTTCGACACGCGTGGAGAGTCGAGGCCGCCCACGGGCGTCTGGTGCGCCGTCGACCATTTGGCGGCAACGTCGTCGGCCAATTGCTAGACTTTTCCTATGGAACTAGATAAACAAGTAAATGATCACCCAGTTGAGAACTCGCCCATCAGGTTCCGGCTGAATACCTCGTCAGGTGTTCCGAGTTACACCCAACTCGTCCTTCAGGTAGAGCAAGCATTGCGACTGGGATACCTCAACGTCGGCGATCGCCTCCCTCGTATCAAGGAGGTCGTGGAGTCAATAGCAATCAATCCCAACACTGTTCTCAAGGCGTATCGAGAACTAGAGACCAAGGGCATCGCCGCTGGCAGACCCGGAGTCGGCACCTTCATCGTTGCTGCTCCCCCCACTCTCAGTGCGGAGTTATTCGACCGACTTCGTCATGAGTTCGTTAACGGATGGCTCCAGTCTGCGCGAAAAGCGGGGCTCGGTGACACTGACGTCGTCACTCTCGTCCAGAGCACCTTGGAGTCCCTCAACGACTTCCCGGCGGTGCTGCCCGTAGGAGACAGGAAATGACGGATGCGATTCGACTCGAAGCGGTATCTCGCAGATTCCGTCGCCGTACGGTCCTGCGATCAGTCACCGCCACAATTCCCACGGGGAGCGTCACCGCACTCGTCGGCTCCAACGGCGCGGGAAAGACGACCCTTCTCAACCTCGTCGCTGGCCTGCTCGCTCCTTCGACAGGCTCCGTATCTCTCTTTGGGGGAGTGACTCCCGGATCATTGGAAGCACTATCGCGAGTTGCTTACGTCGCCCAAGACGGTCCGGTGTCCACGAGTCGAACCGTGGGCGACGCCGTGCATATAGCGCGCGCATTCAACGTGTCGTTCGATTTTGAGACTGCGTTGGCGCGTCTTCGGCGTCTCAAAATCGACCTCAAGCAGAGCGTGTCCAAGCTCTCCGGTGGACAACGAGCCCAACTCGCCATCACGCTGGCGCTGGCGCGGACGCCGGAACTTCTCGTGCTGGACGAGCCACTCTCCAGCCTCGACCCGATTGCCCGACGAGATCTTCTCGGCGAACTCATGGGCTACTGCGCCGAGAGCGGAATGACTATTATTTTCTCCTCGCACGTCATTGCGGAGCTCGAGAAAATTGCCAACCATCTCGTCCTCGTTCGAGATGGGGAAGCGGTGGTTGCGGGAGATATCGGCGAGCTTCTCTCGCAGCATCGGATCTTCACCGGGACCGCGGCGGAGGCCGAGATTTTTGCCGATGCGATGGGATCGGTGATCTCCCAGGGCCACTCCCTGGCTCTCGCGCCTCGGGTGATCAGTTTCGCTGGGCCGCCTCCCTCCAATGGCCTTTTCGAGCCGGTGACACTCGAGGATCTGACGTACGCCTACCTCGAACATTCAAACAGCAATTCGGGAGTGATTCCCACATGACCGCGATACTCTCCGTCCCCGCCACCACACCCATTACGAAGGACTCGTGGTTGCCACGACTCCTGCCGGGAATCTTGCGACTCCATCGGACCGCTTTGATCAGCGTTGGTTTGATCTACCTGGCTTTCATTGCCATCGCACTCGTGGTCGTCCACCAGGTCGGTCATCCCAGAATGGTCATCTATGCCAACCAGGTCTTCAATGGTCGTCTCTACTTCCTCGCCCAATATGCGGTATACCTACCGCTGATCGTGGCAGTCTTCATCGGCGCTCCGATGTTCTCTCGCACCATCGAGAACGGTACCTTTCGCTTCGCCTGGACTCAGGGCATCGGACGGCGTCGACTAGTGGCCACGACGCTGGCGGTCTTCTTCGTCGAACTGACCGCTCTGTCGATCCCTTTGGGCTTCGTTTTGAGTCGGATGTGGTTCCTCCTGTCACCGCAGTTTGGTTGGAACACGTGGGAGAACCGCGTCTTCTTCACCGGCCCCTGGATGATGGCGATCTCCAGCGGGCTGGGACTTATTGTCGGCGTCTTCTTCGGCGTCGTGATTCGCCGTCTGCTCGCGGCGCTGGCGGCGACCGCGGCAGTGATGGTTACCCTCTTTTTCGGGGCCACCTGGAATCAGCTGTTTAAGGAGACACTCTTCTGGGTCGCCACACGAAAGCCCGCGACCTACGCGGGGCCGGCGATGAACACTGGGCATTTCCTGGCCGCCTATCAGAACAGCTCCGTCGACCTCTATTACACCGACCGATTCGGACACGCCGTGAGTGTGAGTCAGTTCTACAGCCAAATATTGCCGCACCTCACCGCTCACCAAAAAGCAGCATTCAACCAAAATCAGTTACCCGTACTTCATCAGCTTGGTATGCACGAGTGGATACCGGCGCTCCTACATCCCCAGCTTCACCAACTCCTTTTGACATGGCTCGGATTCGGTACATTGGCCACCATCGGTTTGGTGATTTTAGTCTTCGCCCGCATCGGTGGTAACGATCGATTGCTGCTGGGGAGAAAACGTTCGTAGTGCGGTTGCGCATTGACCCCTCCAAATCGCCCAGCCATTTAGAACGCACTTTTCGCGGTGACAAATCGTTGCAGCTGGTGTCGATTGATATGACATTTGGACTTACTTCGGGGTTTGTTGGCTCCGCAATATCCGTCAGAGTCATTGTTGACCTGAATTGAGGATTTGCTGGTCCGTGTGAAGATGAAGGGATTCTCCACATTCGGACATTTAGTAGGTGATGATGCAAACGGTGCGAAGAGAATTAGTCGGAGAGTCTCAGCAGAAAGTTGCTTCGAACTGTGACGTCATCTCAGAGTTCCGGTGGCCATTTGCGCCCCTTGGCGTTGCTGGGGAGCAATTTAGTTGGACTGTTGTTGGAAGTGGTGCGTGATGAATTCGCGTACGCGCCGGGGAGCCGTAGGGTTGACCACCGTTGCAGTATTAGCGATTGGTATAGGCGGGTGGGCTGCCCGATTACCGACCAGTGTTCCCAGTGCCACCGACGCCAATCTTGCGATTACGCTTCGCACAACTAACGTGATTGCTCCTCGGGTGGCTCACGCGACGAGAGCGAAGACGACAGTGTTGGTACCTGGCACGATTGAGGGCCATCGCTTCGTCAAGTCGTTTACCCTCGCCAATGGGGCACTGAGGCTAGATCCTTTTGGAGGAACGACACCCGCCCTCTCTTCTACGGAAGAGACGACGATGTGGGCCACGCAGGACATCGGCGGTGCCATCGAGGGCATCGGTTTCGCGGACGTGACCCTGAACCGCTCGAAGACCAAGCAAATCCCCGGCCCGACGGTGACCGCGTATTCCAATACTCCGGCCTTGGTGGGACTAGTGAAGAATGACTCCGTCGCCAACTGTGGTTACATTGGCGCATTCGGTCACTCTAGGTTCATCCCGATCAGCCAAGGCTGGTTCGCCGTTATCTTTCCGTTGAACCTCCACAAGAGCGATGCCGTCTTCAGTGCAGCCCGCAACGAGTGTGAACGGCTCACGCCCAACACCGTGACGGCGGCGTACGAGACCCTGTCGGTCGTCTGGCACCTGGAATCGCACCGCACCACCGGTACGGTCATTGTGGCCTCCGTCCCAAAGTGCGGCGAGATCACCATGTCGGGCGGCGGTGGAAATGAGTACAAGGGTCTCTTCGAGTACCAAGTGGAGGCGGCGGTTTTGGATCGGCCACTCGGTACGACCTGTTCGCCGGCGACCAACTTTGACGAGGGTCCAAATTACGCGAGCCCATCAACGACTCACGGATTCACTGGTCCCGTGCTGAACGCCGGACCCTTTGCCGGCGACGTGATGACGCCGCAAGGACCCAAGTCGCAGCCTCTTTACTAGCTCCTGAGGTGGCCGAGGGCGTCGATGCCGCGAGTGCGCAACCTCGGCCCACATCAACTCGCCATTCGATGCAGGTCCATGGCAAACAAGCCCATCCCATTGAAGAGGTGAAACCGACGGCCGGGGCTAGAGGCGGGGTGCCTACGAAACTCGAAACGCCCCGGGATTCCTGGAAAGGCGGACCACGTCGAAGAGGCCCACCACACGATTTTGGCCATGTTGACCACACACCAGTTGAGCAGGTATTCCCCTTGGCAAGTCGCTGACACACGGTTCGGCGTTTAGTGGAGATTCGGGTTGATTGAGACCGATGCGCAATTAGCAGGGGTGATCTACTGCCGGGGCACCCCGAACATTCAGTTCACCGATCGTCGCCCGGAGGATCACGTCTGACGTGCGCGGCTCGGTGGAATCAGCGCAACGGACTCGAACCGGCGAGTCCGAGCAGGTCCCGGGAGACGAAGAGCGCCGCAGGCTGCCCGGAGGTTTGGCGGGAGACCGTCCCCTGTTCAGTGAGGATCCCGTGGCGGGGTGTTTACGAAACTCATATGGCCTTGCCGCGATTGGATGTTGGATGCGGGACTTGAGTGGCAACTACACGATTTCGGCCATGTTGACCACACAATTCGTAAAGTCACGAATTTCCTGGCTAAAAGCTGGGATTGTTCTATCAAGAATTGACGGATTCCAATCAATCGTCGGACTTTTGGGGGCGAACCGAGGGCCCGTCCGTACGCGCCCGTCGGGGTGCGCGTCATTCAAGCGTAGAAGCGAACGGGTCATTGGGTTCGATGTAATCAAGATGGCGCGCTGCCGAACCCAGCTTCGCGGTCGCGTAGGGCTCGAACGCCACAGGGTGAGCGAGCAGGAATTCAAGGAGCGATGACGAAAAGAATCGAACTGAGCTGTGAGTTCAGGGAATCAGATCGAAGTCTCGGGTTGGAAACGGAGAAGCGCGCGTGCTACATTTCGAACTGTATCAAACGGGAGCTCGGACGTACCGGGCTGAGAGGGTGGCTGGCCAGAAGGCCGCAGCGCCACCGACCGTAAGAACTTGTCCGGGTAATGCCGGCGTAAGGAGACAGTCATGGCCACCACGCCCACTTCACATCTCTTCGTTATCGTCGCGGGCGACAAACATTCCGAGGTCCCGCGCACGCTTAACGAGCCCGTGCCGCAGGCGCTCGGCCTTCTTGACCAGTTCGGTCTCTGGGGTAATTTGGGGGTGAGTCTGCTCGGCTTCACCGGCGCGATTTTCGTCCTGCAGCCTAACGGGACGGGCACTCCCGAACTGTCCCTGGCGGCCGCGTTCACGGCGATCGTGCTGGGCACGCTGCTGGGCACGCTCGCGGTGGCTGCCACCGGGGCCGCGGGCACCCGAACTGGGGCGCCAGCCATGGTCCTTCTGCGTAGCCTTTTCGGTACCAAACTGTCGTACCTGCCCACCGTGCTCAACGTCTTGCAGTGCCTGGGTTGGGGAGTCTTCGAACTCGTGACCATCGCTACGGCCGCACGCACGGTGGCCCCAGAAGCCCCCCGCTGGATCTACATCGTCTTCGCGGGGGTGATCACGGGCCTATTCACGCTGCGACCGCTGGGCGCGATTCGTACGCTGCGGCGCTTCGCGACACCCGCAGTCGTCGTCATCCTCGTCTACCTGTTCGTCGAGCTCCTCGCGCACCCGCTACCGGCCCTGGGCCACGGCACGTGGACGGGCTACTGGGCGGCCATGGA
>PLEI01000075.1 GCA_003136415.1 Acidimicrobiaceae bacterium
GGCGAGTGCATCTTCATCGAGAAGGACTAGTTGGTCGTTTTCACCAGTCGACGCGCTGAGGTCAAGAACCCGGTGTGAGCCACCATGCGGTGATCAGGACGCACGCTTCGCCCGTCGATGTGCCACGTTCGCCGCAGGATTTCTACGGTCTCCTCCACTCCAAAGGAATGGACCTTCAATGCTTCGCGCACGAGTTGGGTCTGATTGATTGTCGGAAGATACGTCAAGAAGATTCCCCCCGGACGCAATGCTTCGGCCGCGTGCGGCACCACCAGCCAAGGCTCAGGCATGTCGAGGATGACCCGGTCAAGGTCACGTTCTTCGATTCCGAGTGTCACGTCGCGGATATGGATGTCATAGTCGATATCCTCGCCCAGCATGTCGACCACGTTCTTGCGCGCCTGTTGGGCGAAGTCCTCTCGAATCTCGTAGGCGGTGATCTTGGCTCCCGCGCGCAGCAGCGTCATTGAGAGCGCTCCGGAGCCGATGCCGGCTTCGAGCACTCGCATGCCCGGACCCACGTCGGCCTGCATCAAGATCGTGCCCAAGTCCTTGGGGTAGATGACTTGCGCGCCGCGGGGCATCTTGAGAACCACGTCGGAGAGAGTTGGGCGCAATACCAGAAAACCGCGGTCGGTATTGCCGCGAATGACTGAGCCCTCCAGGGCGCCGATGATGTCGTCGTGCTGGACGATGCCCGTGTGGGTATGAAAGGCGTTCCCGGGCTTGAGGGTGATGAGATACTGGCGGTCCTTGGCGTCGGTCAACATGACGCGTTCGCCGACGCGCAGCTCTGCCGTTGAAGTCATGATTCTCCTAGGGTCGCTGCTGTTGACGTCGGCGAGTGGTCCCGTCGAGCCGTCGCAGTAACACTAGGGCCGCGGCGAGAACGAGCCAGACGCCCGAACGCTGGGCCCAGGAACGGCGAAGTGCGCCCATAATCGCCCGGCGCCAAATGAGGGCGAACATTACTTCTTGCGCGAACGGTGACCGCGCAGCCGGCCCCAGACGTAGCCGGTCACGAGTCCGCCCAGTCCGGCGCCGGCCGTGGACGACTTGGCGTTGCGAATTCTTGCGGGGATGTCGCTCTGGCGCGGCAACAATGCGCGCACCGAGTTTTCGAGCTGCTGGCGGGTGTCGTGCTCGGAGCTCAACGCGAGTCCTTGGAGCGGCGCGGGGCTCCCGCGAAGATGCGTTGGACCACGAGCGCGCCAATGAGCAGGGCGAGGACCACGACGATCAGGTAGGGAATGAACGACAAACTGCCGTCGAGGACGGGAAAGAGGTCCTGGAACATGCGCAAAAGTCCCAGTAGGCCGATGACCACGCCGAAGGCGACGAAAATGCTCCCCAGCGCACCAAAGAGGGTGAAGCGCCCCAAGTCCTTGAGCGGTTGGACGGTCTGTTCCTTGAAGTAGCGAACGAACAGGTCGCGAACCTCTTGGAGGTCGCGCTGAATCGATGCGCCACGGAATAACTTGCGCCACGAGGGAGTCCTCATCCACCCAGACTACTCACTGGCCTTGATGCTGACGCCCTTGCAAGTACTTTCGTGGCGCCAGAAGACCGCAAGAGTTCACTAACCTGCATGGGATGACCGACGAGTTATTTCTTGGGGCGAGTGAGCTCGAAGGGCGCACTATCCGCAATATTGCAGCCGTGGCGATGGACGCGCCCGCCGCAGCCAAATCCGGGCACAGCGGAACGGCAATGGCTTTGGCGCCTTTGGCGACGATGCTTTTCTCGCGCGTGGCCCGTCACGATCCGAGTGACCCCTCGTGGCCGGACCGTGACCGCTTCATCTTGAGTTGCGGTCACGCGTCAATTCTGCAGTATGGAATCGCGCACTTCTTTGGTTACGAACTCAGCGTGGACGACCTACGGGCTTTTCGTCAGCCGCATTCGCGTACTCCTGGTCACCCCGAGAACGGCGTAACGCCCACGGTAGAAGTCACCACGGGACCCTTGGGCCAAGGCATCGCCAATGGAGTCGGAATGGCGCTGGCCGAGAGAATCTTGCGTAACGACTTCGGCGCGGATCTCGTGAGCCACCGCACGTGGGTCATTGCCAGCGATGGATGCCTCGAGGAGGGTATCAGCCACGAAGCCGCGTCGCTCGCCGGATCACTCGGTCTCGACACGTTGACAGTCTTTTACGATGACAATCACATCACCATCGACGGGGTCACTGAATTGGCGTTACACGACGACGCGCCGGCCCGCTTCGCCGCCTACGGGTGGCACGTCATCAACTTGGGCGAGCAGGCCAACGATCTCGACGCCCTCGAGGCCGCCACGCGCGCCGCTATCGCCGAGTCCAGTCGTCCGACGCTCATCGTGGTGCGTTCGCACATTGGTTTTCCCTCGCCCACCATGATGGATCGTCGTGAGGCGCACGGCTCGCCCTTCTCCCCCGCCGCCATCACCGAGGCTAAGGCCCTGTTGGGTGTGCTCGACGAGCCCTTCGCCCTCGACCCGGACCTGCCCGGACTCAATTCAGCCCAGGTGGCCACGCACGACGACTTGTCGAGAGCCTGGCGAGAGCGTCTGGCGGCGGCCGGCGACCGCGGCGAAAAGCTCGTTCATCAACTCGCTCACGACGGACGACTGGAAGGCTCCGACGATTTCGAACTATTTGAGGGCGGGACCCGCGTCGCCACGCGCAAGGCAATGCAGCGCGCGATGGACGTTTTCGCTCCACTCACCTCGGGGCTCACCGCGGGATCAGCCGACCTGACGGACAACACCGGGGTTATCTTGAAGCACTCGTTCGCCCAAGGTCGCGACGCCCCGGGCGGCAGACAGATTCACTACGGCGTACGCGAATTCGCAATGGGCGCAGTCATGGTGGGCCAGGCCCTGCACGGCGGTCTGCGTCCGGCCGGCTCCACCTTCTTCGTGTTTTCGGACTACATGCGCCCGGCTATCCGTCTGGCGGCGCTGAGCCGCGCCAGCGTGCTCTTCGTTTTCACCCACGACTCGGTAGGCGTGGGTGAAGATGGTCCGACGCACCAACCCGTGGAACACTTGGCCGCCCTGCGCGCCATGCCGCGGCTGCACGTGGTGCGTCCGAGCGACGCCAATGAGACGCTGATCTTGGTGGAGAATCTTCTTCGCAGCTCAGCGCCTCCGACCACCGCGCTGATCTTGACTCGACAGGACATTCCGGTCATGAGTGGTAACGATGCCCAGGCGTCGCTTGCCCAGGCCTGGCGTGGCGGCTACGTCGTGCGCGAGAACGCTGAAGCGCGCTATACCCTGGTGGGCACCGGCTCCGAGGTCGCACTGTGCTTAGCGGCGAACGACGAGTTGGCGGCGCGCGGGATTGTGACGCGAGTGGTGGCTCTGCCCTGCTGGGCGTGTTTTGACGCCCAGGATGACGAGTACCGCGACACGGTGCTGCGCCGCGACGTTCCCTCAGTGTCGCTCGAAGCGGGGGCCACGTTGGGCTGGCACCGCTACGTGGACGACGCATTGGGCATCGACAGTTTTGGACTCTCCGCGCCCGGGGACTACGTCTTCGAGCACTTCCACATCAATGCTGCGGCGTTAGTGGACTTCGTGACTTCGAAAGTCGGGGCGTCGTGATCACCCGTTTGCGTACGCTCTTTGATGACTTCGGCCAGAGCCCATGGATTGACAATATTCGTCGCGACTGGCTCCTAGACGGGACACTGGCCCAACTCGTCGCCAACGGCGTCCGTGGCGTGACGTCAAACCCGGCCATTTTCGCCAAGGCCTTCGCCACATCGTCGGCCTACGACGCTTTGTTGGCCGACGCGTCGTCGAGTGACGCCGAAGTGGTCTTCGAACGACTCGCCAGTGCCGACGTGCGCGACGCCTGCGATGTTTTGCGTGAGCGCCACGTCCAAAGTCGCGACGAGTTTGAGCGCGGCGTGCGCCGCTACGCCGACGGATTCGTGTCGCTCGAAGTGTCACCACGATTGGCGCGCGACACCGCCGGCACGGAGGCGGCGGCTCAGAAACTATTCGCCGAAGTCGCCCGGCCCAACGTGATGATCAAGATTCCCGCGACGCACGAGGGTTTGGCCTCAATCACGAAAGTGCTCGGACAGGGCATCAACGTGAACGTGACGTTGATCTTCTCGATTGAGCGTTACGACGAGGTGCTGGAGGCCTGGTGCGCTGGACTCGAATTGGCGCGCAAGAACGGTCACGAACTCGGGCGAATTGCGAGTGTGGCGTCATTCTTCGTCTCGCGCGTCGACGCCGCCGTGGACAAGTTGTTGCCCGAGGGCGACGTTCTTCGCGGACGCATTGCCAACGCCCAGGTGGCTGCGGCCTACCAGCTCTACCTGCGTTGGATGAACTGCGACCGCGTGGTCGCTTTGCTGGGCGCCGGTGCTCAAGTGCAGCGGCCCCTGTGGGCTTCCACGTCGCCCAAGAATCCGAAGTACCCCGACCTGCTCTACGTCGACTCGATCGTGGCCGACGAGACAGTGAACACCATGCCCGACACCACTTTGAACGCGGCCCTCGATCACGGCGAGTTTGCGAACTCATTGTTCGCGACTCCGGCGTCGCTCGCGGCTACCGCTTCGCTGCTCGACCGGCTGCCCGAGAATATCTCGCTGGCGCGAGTGACCGAGCAACTTGAGCGCGAGGGCGTGGACTCTTTTGTCAGTTCCTACGAGGAACTCTTGACCATCGTCTCGTCAAAATTGACACCAAAATAGTCGCGAAGTGCCCCAATCGTGTTCACGGTCGGGGATGACGCCTTCATGATCTTCACGTGGCCCACGTCGTGGGCGACGACGGCGCCGCAGCCGGAAGGGGGCGTCGCGTCGTTCCCATCGTGGTCTATCATCTGACAGATTCCGCGTCAGTTCCGGGGTTGGTCTCGTAGTATCGAGGACATGAAGATCCCCGCTTCTCTGTCCACCGTCGACGAAGTGCTGGAGATGACCCTGGACGAATTAGCCGCCACCGCGTTTGAACGCGCCCGCGCGGCGCACGGCCAGGTGGTGACCTATTCACCCAAGGTGTTCATCCCCCTCACTCACCTGTGCCGGGACCGGTGCGGGTACTGCACCTTCGCCCAGGCCCCCGCGAGAGTGGCCGCTCCCTACATGAGCCTGGACGAGGTGATGGCAGTCGCTGAGTCCGGTCGTCAGGCGGGAGTGACCGAGGCGCTATTCACCCTCGGCGAGCGCCCTGAGCTGCGTTACGACGAAGCGGCGCGCTGGCTCGCCGCCCGCGGATACCGCTCCACGGTTGACTACGTCGCTAACGCGGCGCAAATGGTGCTCGAGTCCAGTGGACTGTTGCCGCACATCAACGCGGGAGCGCTCTACGACTTTGAACTTCGCCAACTGCGTCCGGTCTCGGCGTCTCAGGGCATGATGCTCGAGAGCCTGGCGGACCTACCGGCCCACCGGCTCGCGCCCGACAAGGATCCGGCCCGTCGCTTGGCGACGCTGAACCTTGCCGGCGAGCTCAAGATTCCCTTCACCACGGGATTACTGGTGGGCATTGGCGAGACTCGCCAGGACCGCCTCGACACCCTCGAGGCCATCGCCGAGAGCCACGCGCGCTACGGGCACGTCCAAGAGGTCATCATCCAGAACTTCCTGCCCAAGGCGCGCACCGCGATGGCGAATTCTCCGGCCGCCACGCAAGAGGAGTTCTTCTGGACCATCGCCGTGGCGCGGCTGCTGCTGCCCGACGACATTCACCTCCAGGCTCCGCCCAACCTGAGCGACAACCCCACCCAGCTGCTCGCGTACGGCATCGACGACTTCGGTGGAATCTCGCCAGTCACCAAGGATCACGTGAACCCCGAGCGGGCATGGCCGGCCATCGACACTTTGTCGGCTGAGTGCGACGCGCTGGGCTTCGTGCTGGCGCCGCGGCTCACCGTCTACCCCGCCCACATTGGCGCCGAGGGCTTCCTCGACGACGCGGTTCGACCTCACGTGCTCGCCCAGAGCGACGCGAGCGGTCTGGGCCGCCACGATGACTGGTATTCCGGCGCCGAGGTTATTCCGCCATCGCCCCCGACTACCACCGCACGATCGAGTGAAGTGACGAAGATTCTCGAACGCTACGTGCCGGGCTATCGCTTCGAGCACGGCGAGTTAGTGACGCTGTTTGAGGCGCGCGGCGCCGACTTCAACGCCATCGTCGAATTGGCGGACTTCGTGCGACGCGAAATCGCGGGTGATCCGGTGAGCTTCGTCATCAACCGCAATATCAACTACACCAACGTGTGCACCTTCAAGTGCCGCTTCTGCGCCTTCTCCAAGGGACCGCTCTCGCTTAATCTGCGTGGCGACCCCTACCTGCTCACTCTTGATGAGATCACTGAGCGCGTGCGCGAGGCCTACGACCGCGGCGCCACGGAAGTCTGTCTCCAGGGCGGCATCCACCCCAATTTCGACGGCGAGTACTACATCGACGTCGTCGCGGCGGTCAAGGCGGGCGCTCCGTCGATTCATATTCACGCCTTCAGCGCGCTCGAAGTCTTCGAGGGCGCGCGACGCTCCGATTCCGACCTCACGACGTACCTGACGCGACTCAAGCAGGCCGGACTCAAGACCCTGCCGGGCACCGCGGCGGAGATCTTGGACGACCCAATTCGCAAAATCCTCTGCCCCGACAAACTTTCGTCAGACCAGTGGCTCGAGGTGCACCGCGCTGCGCACTCGGTGGGACTCAATTCGAATATCACCATCATGTTCGGAGCAGTCGAGGGTTCGGACTCGTGGGCGACTCACCTGATTCGCACACTCGAACTCCAAGACGAGACCGGTGGTTTCACCGAGTTCGTTCCCCTGCCGTTCGTGCACATGGCCACGCCCCTCTTCTTGCGCGGCAAGTCGCGCAAGGGCCCGACCTTTCGCGAGGCGGTGCTGATGCACGCGGTGGCGCGGCTGCACTACGCCACCAAGATCGACAACATCCAGGTCAGTTGGGTGAAGATGGGCGTCGAGGGCTCGCGCCGCATTCTTCAGGCTGGCGCCAATGATCTCGGCGGGACCTTGATGGATGAGAACATCTCGCGCGCTGCTGGCGCCGTTCACGGCCAGGCGATGGACGTGGAGATGCTGGAGCGATTGGTGGCGCCGCTCGGACGGCCGCTGCACCAGCGCACCACGCTGTACCAGGCCCTGACGTGACCCCGGACGCAGTTGAGCGATTCGTTGCCGAAGCCACGGCTGGAACGGTCACGTCGCCCGAGCACGTCGCCGCCATCCGCGCACTCGTCACGCGCGCACTGTCACTGGCCCAATACGACAGCGATCTCGGCGACCTGCAGAGTGCGGTTACCGCGCTCGAAGAGCTGCTGGATGGCTCACGGCTCTTTCAGCACTGGCGCGACACCCCCAAGGCCACCGTCTTTGGCTCGGCGCGCACCACGCCTGACTCCGAGCTCTACCTGCTTGCTTCAGCCCTCAGTGCCGAGCTCGCCGTCCGCGGCTGGTTGACCGTGACCGGCGCGGGCCCGGGCATCATGGAAGCGTCCTCCAAGGGAGCCGGACGCGACAACTCCATTGGCGTCAACATTGATTTGCCCTTCGAGCACGGGACCAACGCCTTCGTCGACGTGGAGAACCGCCACATCGCCACCTCGTACTTCTTTACTCGCAAGGTCATCATGACCCGTTCGTCACAGGCCTTCGTGTCCTTTCCGGGCGGCGTGGGCACCATGGACGAGCTCTTCGAGATCCTCACGTTGTTACACACCGGAAAGACCCACCCGGTTCCCGTAGTTCTGGTGGACCGACCCGGTGGAACATTCTGGTCGTCGTGGTTCGAGTTCATGGCCACCGAAGTCCTCGGCGAGGGCTATTTGAGCCCCGGTGACGACGTGACGTATTTCTTGTGTGACAACGTCGACGACGCGGTGATCGAAATCACGACTTTCTACGCCAACTACCTCAGCAGCATCACCGGCAACGGCGAAGCAATTGTGCGCGTGCGCTACGCGCCCCGCGAGGAGGAGTTTTTGCGACTGGCCTCATTGTTCGAGCACCTGTCCTTCACCGTGGGCACCGGCGCCTCGGGCACGACGGTCAGCTTCAACTTCAACGGGCGCAGCTACGCCACTCTGCGTCGCGTCATCAACGAGGTGAATACCTGGAACGGTCAGTCGCGGTCGTAGCCGCGCAGGAGCCCCTCGGCCTTTTGCAGACTGCGTTGGACCTTGGCTAAGCGTTTTTCGAGTTCGTGTGCCTCGTCAGCGTCGTCATCACGCAATTGGGCGCGCAGAGAGTCAAGGATAACGTCCGAGACGCGTCGTTCGAGAGCGCTCACCTCGTCGGCCAGATGGGAGAGCGGCTCGCTCATAGCGACTGCACCTCGAGATGTCCCTCCGCGTGCAGTCGACGCAGTCCGCGCTTGTCGAATTTACCCACGCTGGTCTTCGGAAGTGCCTCGACGAAGGCCCAATGCTCGGGCAGCCACCACTTGGCCACGAGGAGGCTCAAGTACTCACGTAGCTCCTCGGCGCTGACCTGGGATTCGGCGTTTCGCACCACCACGCAGAGCGGGCGCTCCTGCCAGCGATCGTCGGGAATGGCGATGACCGCTGCCTCGAAGACGCCCTCGTGCCCCATGACCGTGGTCTCGAGTGCCACCGAACTGATCCACTCACCACCCGACTTGACCATGTCCTTCGAGCGGTCGGTGACCACCATGAAGCCGTGCGCATCGAGGGTGCCGATGTCGCCAGAGCGTAACCAGCCATCGCGGAAGAGTTCGGGCGATTCGACACCGTAGTACGCCCCGGTGATCCAAGGTCCTTGCAGTTCGAACTCCCCCACCGCGACACCGTCGCGGGGCAGGATCTCACCTGCCTCGTTGGTGATGCGGATTTGGACGCCGGCCATGACGCGTCCGGCCTTGACGCGATAATCAATTTCGTGCTCGGGACTCACCCCGCTCGGGGGCGTTGATACCGCCACCAGCGGGCTGGTCTCGGTCATGCCCCAGCCCTGGAGAACGGCGACGCCGTGACGTTCACGGAACGCCTCGATCATGAAACGCGGCACCGCGGCACCGCCGGCGAGAATCGTGCGCAGGCTCGTGAGGTCCGCGTCACTGCGCCCGCCCGCCGCGCGCAATAAATCGTTCCAAATCGTCGGTACGCCCAACGCCAATGTCGGGCGCAGTTCCATAATCATGTTGAGCAACGGTTCGCCCTGGAGGAACATCTGGGGCAAGATCAACTCGGTGCCGGCCATGAACGAGGTGTAGATCGCTCCCCAGGCAGCGACGTGGAACATCGGGACTACCAGGAGACAGCGGTCGCGGTCGTTGAAGGCGATGGAATTGGCGCTGGTGGAGGCCATGGAGTGCAACCACGTCGAACGGTGCGAGTAGACGACGCCCTTGGGGTCACCGGTGGTGCCCGAGGTGTAACACATGACCGCGGCGTCGTTCTCGTCGACGTCGGGCCAGTCGAAGCCCGGTTCCTCGGCGCCGATGAAGTCCTCGTAGTCAATGACCTCGAAGGGCGCGTCCTCGAGTGGCCCGTTCACGATGATGTGTCGCACTCCCGCGATGTGCTCCTTGATGCGCACCAGCAGCGGCACGAGGCTAGGGTCGACGATGATCACCTTGTCCTGGGCGTGATTGATGATGAAGGCCAACTGGTCGGGAAAGAGTCGCACGTTGAGGGTGTGCAATATTGCGCCCATGCTCGGGACCGCGAGGTAGACCTCCACGTGAGTCTGGTTGTTCCACATCAGTGTGGCGACGCGGTCATCGCGCTCGACGCCGAGCCTGGTTAAGGCGGCGGCGAGGCGCTCTGCTCGTTCAGCGACTTCGGCGAACGACTCGTGAATCATCCCGGCGGCGGTGGCGGTCAAAACCAACCTATCCGCGTACATCCATTGGCCGTGACGAACAATGTCGCGGATGAGCAATGGTGCGTCTTGCATCGTGCTTCGCATGGTTCCCCCTCGACGCGTTCTCTTCGATGCTACCCACCACGTCAACAATTTTGAGACATTGAACCGGCCATCGGGGCGTCTGGTCGATGGTGAGATGAGGCAGAATCAGCTCGAGTGGGCGAGGTAGCCACCGGTTCGTGTCACCGAAGAGGTACGTCGTCGCCGGTATTGGGAGGAGGCGAGTCAGTGTGGCGTCGACGGCGACGTTGGCGCTCAAACTGCCGCGAGCTGCTTGATCGCCACGAGGCCCGTCGTGACGAAGAAGAGGAATGCCGCCACCATCGTGAGCGCTGGGCGGTGATGACCCGGCCGGTGCGCGAGTCCGTCAGTCACTGACTCGCGGCGGTCGTGGGTGAATTCCCCGGTTTCTCGGACCCGCGACGGCAAGAATATCTCGTCGTCTATCGAGAGGCTAAAGACGATGGCGAAGGTGTCCATCAGTACGTAAGTCTCGATGGACACATTTCCTTGTAGGCCGCACTAGTCTCGCCAGCGCGCGAGTCCACCAGTGACGGATACTTCGGGTGCACCGTTCGAATTGTTGGCCACTTCTCCACCTTCGGTGTCCGACATGGTGAACGCGACCTTTCTAAGTGTGATTTAGAATTTTACACAGTGACAAGTTCAGTAGAATGTGTTCGTGCCCGACACTCACAATGGACCTCACAAGCGCCAGTATTTGTCAGCGGAGTCACGCCGGGAGTCAATTCTGCGGGTGGCCGATGACGTTCTCTCCAAGGAGGGCGTTGCTCACCTCAGCATCGTTGAGGTAGCCAACCGCGCCGGCATTTCACGACAGCTGGTGTACCAGCACTTCGCGGACCTGAACACGCTCCTCGTTGAGGTCATCCGCATGCGCCTGGTGGAACTACAATCGACACTCGAATCCGATGGTGTGCGTCGCGGCGAGATCCGTGAACTGGTCGAACAGCAGTTGCGACGCCTCTTGAAACTGTCCGCACGCGATCGCCAGTTGATGCGCAATGTCTTCGGCGATATTTCTGCTCTTCCCCGGGACCTCTGGCCGACCATTGCCGAGATTCGACAGGACGTCGTCGCTCGATGGGCTCGCATTATTGACCCTGAAGCGAAGCCCACGTCTCTCGCGTTCGCCAAGTTGGGCCTCATCATCGCGGCGATTCTGGGTGCCTGGGACTTGATGATCGACGGTTCGTTGACCGAAGACGAAGCCGTCAGCCTCTTGTTGAAGGTGACCGAAAGCCTCTTCCTCCTGCCCTGGTAGGGCGCATTACCACGACAGGCTGTAGGGCTCCACGGGGGCCGGCAACGCCGAGGACTCGCCACCGAGGTAGCCGTCCACCGCCGACGCCGCCGAACGACCTTCGGCGATTGCCCAGACAATGAGGCTCTGGCCGCGCACGGCGTCGCCGCACGCGAAGACCGGCGTCTCCCCCGACATTGCCGCGAGACGCCATTGCCCGGTGACCGCGAGGGTGGCCCGTGCGGTGACGAAATCAGGTGTGTTGAGGCCGAGTGCGTCGAGTTCGGGACCGACGAATCCCGCCGCGATCAATACCAAATCGGCGGGAGCGGTGACCACCTCACTCGAATGAGTGTCGCGCAGGACGATCTCACGCAATCTGCCGTCTCCGTGGAATTCAAGTGTCTCGGTCGCGAAGCGTCGTTCGCCCCCTTCTTCGTGCGCGAACGTCACCTTGAACAGACGCGCCGTGGTGGGCCAGGGCTGATCGGTGGGCCGCTCGTGGGGCGGTTCGTCCAGGATTTCGATCTGCGTCACCGTGGCGGCGCCTTGACGGTGGGCGGTCCCGAGGCAGTCGGCACCGGTGTCGCCGCCGCCGAGGATGATGACGTTCTGACCGGCGGCGTCGATGCTCGATTCACGATCCTCGTGCACCGCGCGGTTGGCGGCCTCGAGGTACGTCATCGCCGGATAGACGCCAGTGAGTTCCGATCCGCTAACGGGGATCATTCGCGGACGCGTCGAACCAATGGCCAGTACCACGGCGTCGAAATCGGCCTGCAGTTGCGACAGCGACGTACCGTTGTCGCCGATTGTCGCCGAGGTGTGAAAGACGATGCCCGCGTCGCTCATTGCCTCGAGGCGCCGATCGAGGACCTTCTTTTCCAGCTTGAACTCAGGAATGCCGTAGCGCAGGAGTCCGCCGATGGCGTCAGCGCGCTCGAAGACGTCGACGTGGTGACCGGCCGAACGCAACTGCGCGGCGGCGGCGAGCCCGGCCGGTCCCGAGCCCACGACGGCGACGCGGCGACCGCTCTCGATACTGCTGGTGCGCTGGACGTTGATGCCGCGCGCGTAGGCGTGCTCGATGACCTCGTACTCGAGGCGCTCAATCGTCACCGGATCGGCGCCGATGCCGAGCACGCACGCTGACTCGCACGGCGCCGGGCAGAGGCGCCCGGTGAATTCGGGGAAGTTGTTGGTGTCGAGCAGCTGTTCAGCTGCCTCGTCCCACCTGCCGCGATAGACCAGATCGTTGAAGACCGGGATTCGGTTGCCCAGCGGGCAGCCCTGCATGCAAAAAGGGATGCCGCAGTCCATGCAGCGCGCACCCTGGACCTGGACGGCTTCGTCCTCTTGTACTTCGTAGACCTCACGCCAGTCGCGCAGGCGAACACGAACCGGTCGCAGGGTCGGTCCGCGTCGATCAAACTCGAGGAACCCCGTGGGCTTACCCATTGCGCATCTCGTCTCGTATTCGCTGATACTCCGACGTTTCGATACGGATGAAGTTCATCCGCTCAGCACGCCAGTTGGTCAAAATGTCGGCCGCGACGACCGAGCCCGTCTCCGCGGCGTAGCGCTCGAGTATCGGGTGCAGCAGGTCCTCGTCAGGGTACTCCAGGAGGTCGATCTCGTAGACGCCGGCCGAAAGATGATTGTGCACGTCGTCCTCGGGGTCGTAGAGGTACAACGTTCCGCCCGACATACCCGCGGCGAGATTGCGCCCGACGCCGCCCAGGATGACGACGACTCCGCCGGTCATGTACTCACAAGCGTGGTCACCGGTTCCTTCGACGACGATGGTGGCACCGGAGTTGCGCACCGCACACCGCTCCCCGACCACGCCGCTGATGAAGATCTCGCCACTGGTAGCGCCGTAGCCAATGACGTTGCCCGCGATGATGTTCTCGTTACTCTTGAAGGTGGCCGTGGACGCCGGTGCGATGATGATACGTCCGCCCGACAGACCCTTACCGGCGTAGTCGTTGGTGTCGCCCGTGAGGCGAAGTGTTAGACCCGCGGGAATGAACGCGCCCAGGCTCTGACCCGAGGAGCCCTCCAAGTTGATGGTGACGTGGTCATCGCCCAGCGTGAGCGCTCCCAGGGTACGCGTGATAGCGCTTCCCGTCAACGTGCCCACCGCCCGGTTCACGTTGCGAATGGGCATGGTCAGGTTGACCGGAACGCCCGAAGTGGCGGCCTGCAGTGCGTCGTTCATGAAGCGCCAGTCCAGCGCCTCATCGAGGCCGTGCTCTTGTTTCACGCTCTGGTGGCGCTGCTCCACGTCCGTCGCAACCAGGAGTGCCTGAAGATCAAGGGTGTTGGCGTCGTCCTCCAGGAAGGTGACCTCGAGACGCGATACGTCGCCGACGAGTTCATCAATGGTGCGAACGCCCAGTAGCGACATGTACTCACGCACTTCCTCGGCGATGAACTCAAAGAAGTTCTCGACGAACTCGGGGCGGCCGGTGAAGCGCTCGCGCAACACAGGATTCTGCGTCGCGATGCCGACCGGGCAGGTGTCGAGGTGGCAGACGCGCATCATGACGCATCCCGAGACGACGAGTGGCGCGGTGGCGAAACCGAACTCCTCGGCGCCGAGCATCGCGGCGATGACCACGTCGCGCCCGGTCTTGAGTTGGCCGTCGACTTGAACAACGACGCGGCTGCGCAGTCCGTTGGCGGCCAGTGTCTGGTGGGCTTCGGCGAGGCCCAGTTCCCAGGGCGTGCCCGCGTGCTTGAGCGACGTCAAGGGTGCGGCACCGGTGCCCCCGTCGTGGCCCGAGATCAAGATCACGTCGGCGTGCGCCTTGGCCACTCCGGCGGCGATGGTGCCCACGCCCTGCTCGGCCACGAGCTTGACGTGAATGCGCGCTTGGTCATTAGCGTTCTTGAGGTCGTAGATCAGCTGGGCGAGATCTTCAATGGAGTAGATATCGTGATGCGGCGGCGGCGAGATGAGTCCAACGCCCGGCGTCGAATGACGGGTTTTGGCGATCCACGGATAGACCTTCGAACCGGGAAGCTGTCCTCCCTCGCCGGGTTTGGCCCCTTGGGCCATCTTGATTTGCAGGTCGTCGGCGTTCACCAAGAATCGGCTCGTCACCCCGAAGCGTCCCGAGGCCACCTGCTTGATGGCCGAGCGCCGATTGCCCAGGGGGTCGTTCACGTCGAAGCGGTCCTCATCTTCGCCGCCTTCACCCGTGTTGGACTTGCCGCCAATCTTGTTCATGGCGAGGGCCAGCGTGGTGTGGGCTTCTTCGGAAATGGAACCATAGGACATGGCGCCAGTCGAGAAGCGGCGAAGAATCGACGTCACGCTCTCTACTTCGTCGATCGGTAGTGGGCGCGCGGCTGGGCGCAGGCGCAACAGGCTGCGCAGTGTCACCGCGGCGTCCGCCTGCTCGTCCACCAGCGTGGTGTACTCCTTGAAGATGTCGTAGCGCTTCTCACGCGTGGCGTGCTGGAGTTTTTGCACGGTGCGCGGGTTGAACAGGTGTGCTTCGCCGTCGCGGCGCCACTGGTATTCGCCGCGGTTGCGGATCTCGACCCGCTCGGCGGGAGCCGGACGGTACGCGCTGGCGTGTAGCTGCAGGGTGGAGCGAGCGATGTGCTCGAGGGTGATACCCCCGACGCGTGAGCGAAAGCCCGGGAAGTAGTGGGCCAGCACCTCGGCGTCGATACCCACGGCTTCGAAGAGTTGGCTGCCGACGTAGCTGGCGACCGTGCTGACGCCCATCTTGGACATGACCTTGACGACGCCCTTGGTGAGGGCCTTGCCGTACTGGTAGCGCGCTTCGGCGGCCGTTTCATTGGTGATTTCGCCGGTGCCAACCAGTGAGTCGATGCTCTCGTACGCCAAGTACGGGCACACCGCCGAGGCGCCGAACCCGAGCAGGAGTGCAACGTGATGAACTTCGCGCACGTCGCCGGCCTCGACGACCAGCGCCGCGCTGGTGCGCAAGTGCTCATCGACCAGCCGGTGGTGCACCGCCGAGGTCAACAAGAGGCTCGGGATCGGCGCAAGGTCCGACGCCGTGTTGCGATCCGAGAGGATGATGATATTGGCTCCCTCGCGCACGAGCGCGACCGCGTCGTCGCAGACGCGCTCGACGGCCGCCGCCAGACGGTCGGCGCCGCTGCCCGCACCGTCGACGGCAAAGAGCCCTTCGACGACTTCGCTGTGGAAGTCCCAGTTAGCCTGGGCCTCGTGGATGTAGCGAATCTTGGCCAGTTCGTCGATGCTCAGAATCGGCGAGGCCAGCACGATCTGGTGGCAGTGCTTTGCCGTTTCAGTGAGCAGGTTGTCCTCACCGCCCATCGTCACGCGCGTTGACGTAACGAGTTCTTCGCGGATGGCGTCGAGTGGCGGGTTGGTGACCTGAGCGAAGAGCTGGGTGAAGAAGTCAAAGAGCGGGCGCGGCTGCTGGGACAGCACCGGCAGTGCGGCGTCAGAACCCATAGAGCCAATGGGCTCCTCGCCCACCTGGGCCATGTGGCGCACGATAATTCTCAGGTCCTCTTCGGAGTAACCAAAGACCTTCTGGTGCAGCACGACCGAGGCGTAGCTCGGGGTGAGCATCGATCGTGGCTCGAGCTCATCGAGGGACACCTGCTCCAGGGCGAGCCACTCGCCGTAGGGCGACTGCGATGCCAGTGATGACTTGATCTCCTCGTCATCAATGATGCGGCCTTGCTCGATGTCGACGAGGAAGACGCGACCGGGCTGGAGGCGGCCCTTGCGTTCAATGTTCGCCGGGTCGATGGGCAAAACGCCCACTTCGGAGGCGAAGATCACCCGCTGGTCCTTGGTGACCCAGTAGCGCGCGGGCCGTAGACCGTTGCGGTCGAGCACTGCTCCGACCACCTTGCCGTCGCAGAACGTTACCGAGGCCGGTCCGTCCCACGGCTCCATTAACGCGGCGTGGTAGCGGTAGAAGTCGCGCCGCGCCGGGTCCATCGCGGTGGAGCGCTCCCACGCTTCGGGGATCATCATCAAGATCGCGTGCGGCAAGGAACGTCCCGACTGCACCAAGAGTTCGACGACCTCGTCGAAACTTGCCGAGTCACTCATGTCGGCGGTGATGATCGGGGTCAGATCCGAAATCGGCAGCGGCAGGACGTCGCTCGAGAGCGTTGTCTCGCGCGCGGTCATCCAGTTACGGTTTCCGCGCACGGTGTTGATCTCGCCGTTGTGGGCGATGTAGCGAAAAGGTTGTGCCAGGTCCCAGCGCGGCAGGACGTTGGTCGAGAAGCGGCTGTGCACCACGGCGATGGCCGAGGTGAGTCGCGCGTCACGCAGGTCCGTGAAATACGCGCGCAGTTGTGGCGAGGAGAGCATTCCCTTGTAGATCAGGACGTGGGGCGAACACGACGCCGCATACACGTCGAGTTTGTGTTCGACCACCTTGCGCGCGACGTACATGGAGCGCTCGAGATTCTTGGCCCCCGTCGCCGTGACGAGCTGCTGGACGAACCTAGGTTCCGAAGCCGCCGAAGTCGGCCCGAGCAGACTAGAGGTGACCGGCACGTCACGCCAGGCCAGTGTGGCGAGACCCACTGACGCGAAGCGCTCGGCAATGGCCGAGGTGACCACGTCGCGGTCGGCGTTGCGCGGAATCATCCAGAAACCGATGCCGTAGTCGCCAGCGGGGGGAACCACGTCCCCGAAGACATCGCGGATGAACGAGTCGGGCATTTGCAACAAGATGCCCGCTCCGTCGCCGGAGTCGACGTCGGCACCGGTGGCGCCACGGTGCTCGAGATTCTCGAGGATGGTCAGTGCGTCGGCCACGGTGTCGTGCGACGCGCGGGCGCTCAGGTCCGCAATCATGCCGACGCCGCAGGCGTCGTGCTCGAAAGAGGGGTCGTAGAGAGAGAGGGTCTTTGTCATTGGCGTCACCTTCCGGGGCAACGCTGACCCGACGAACATTATAGCGAGATCCTTTTCCATGAGCGAAGCCGTACTGTGGAACCGTGAATACTTCAACAAAATCCACCATTGTCGTAGGTGGTGGAATTATCGGTTTGACTTCGGCGTGGCGTCTCGCGAAGGGCGGCTACCACGTCATTCTTCTTGATCCCTCCCCGGGTCGCGGTGCCACGTGGGCGGCGGCGGGAATGATTGCCCCCCACGCCGAAGTGGCACCCGGTGAACGCGCGAATTTTGACTTGCATCGCCAGGCGCTGACGGCGTGGCAGTTGTTGTCACAGGAGTTGGACGACGTGGTGAACCGACGAGTCCACATTTCGGTTACCGGCACGATACTGACGGGTTGGGACGCGAGTGATCGACGTCTCGTCGACCAGTTTCGACAGGTAGCCACCGACTTTGGCGTCACTTCAACGATTGCTCGCCGTGATACTCACCCCGAGATCTTCGCGGGGCTGTCCGATCGGATTTCTAGTGGTCTTCTGCTCGCGGGCGACGCGTGGCTCGATCCCGATGAGGCGATTGCGGTGTTGCGTGAGGGACTCGATGCGTTGGGGGTGGACGTCATCACCGAGACGGTGAACGCCATTGAGGGCGATGCGTCGGGCGTACGTATTCACCACGGAAGTGGTTCACTGCGGGCCGATGCCGGCATCCTGGCCACCGGAGCCCTCGGCCTGCCTGAAGGTGCCACGCCTACGGGCGAGCACGCGGTACGCCCGGTGCGCGGCATGACCGTGAGGATTGACGGCATCGATCGTTCCGGAGCGCCCACACTGCGTTGCCTGGTCCGTGGTCGCCCTTTCTACATGGTCTCTCGTCCGGGTGGGTACTGCGTGATTGGCGCCTCGAGCGAGGAGCGCTCGGGGTCATTGATTGAAGTGGGAGAGCTCCAGCGACTGCTTCGCGACGCGCTCGAGGTCGTGCCGGAACTCGAGACTTGCTCGCTCTACGAGACGAGAGTCGGACTTCGCCCGGCGTCGACCGACCTCAAGCCATTTTTCGAAGAGTGGCCCGAGCGCCGGTGGGCGTGGTCCTCGGGGCATTTTCGACACGGTGTGACTCTCGCACCGTTGAGTGCGCGTTCGTCGGTCGATTTCGTGGATCGGGTTACCAAATGATTTTCAATGGTCGGCCACACGAATGGACTACACCGAGAAATGTTGACGAATTGCTTCGTGAACTTGGTATTGAGCCGCGAGGAATTGCCGTGGCGATCAATGGAGAAATCGCCCGCCGCTCGCAGTGGGAGACCACGATTATTCAGCCAAGCGACACGGTGGAAATTGTGACTGCCGTAGCCGGAGGATAGGTCCAAACCTAGAGGACGGCTTCTAGGTGAGGTGGGGTGAGCGGCTAGGATTATTTCTTCGCGGGCTGTGGCTTAGTTTGGTCTAGAGCGCTCGGCTGGGGGCCGAGAGATCGGGAGTTCAAATCTCCCCAGCCCGACCATTCGCTGGTGCTACGTTCTCGAAGATTGTCCGTGAGGACGTGACGAGTACGCAGGAGTGGCGCGCAATTCGTCAAGGAAAGCGACCGCCTCGTCAATCGGCGACGTCACGCCGTCCTGAGAGGCTACGGCGACGCCGAGCGTATTATCTTCAACCGCAACGGCCGCGCGGCCGTGATGATTTCCTGAGCGCATGGTTGACTTTTTCTAAGTTAGTTGCAGTTTCAATATTCCAGTTGAGACCGACGCGAGCCTCAACTGGGGCTGGTGGTCACGCCTGCCATCTCGCACACGTACATTGGTCGCATCACTTGAAAGGTTTTTGATGACACGACTCTTTAGTCCCCTCACGCTTCGCTCCAGCACCTTTACGAACCGCGTATGGGTGAGTCCGATGTGCCAGTACTCCGCGGTGGATGGCGTCGTGGGACCGTGGCACTTGGTGCACCTGGGCGGCTTCGCCACCGGCGGAGCCGGACTGGTCATGGCCGAGGCGTCCGCGGTGACGCCCGAAGGGCGCATCTCCATTGCCTGTCCGGGTCTCTGGAACGAAGTGCAGGTGAACGCGTGGCGAACGGTCACCGATTTCATCCACACCCAAGGGACTAAAGCTGGGATCCAGCTCGCTCACGCCGGACGCAAGGGATCGACGATGCGGCCCTGGGACGATCACCTGATGGCCACCAAGGCCGAGGGCGGCTGGCAAGCGGTGGCGCCGAGCGCACTCGCCTTCGAGGGGTACGCCGTCCCGCACGCGCTCAGCGTCGAAGAGATCGATGCACTCGTCGAGGACTTCGCGAACGCGGCGGACCGTGCCCTGCGCGCGGGTTTTGACCTGGTGGAATTGCATGCGGCCCACGGGTACTTGTTCCACGAATTCCTCTCGCCGCTCTCGAACCTTCGTGACGACGAGTACGGCGGCTCACTCGACAACCGGGCGCGGTTACTCCTGCGCGCGGTCGACGCGGTGCGTGCACGTATTGGCGAAGAAGTGCCGATGTTCGTGCGAATCTCGGCCAGCGACTACACCTCCTTGGGGTGGGACATCGACGAGTCGGTGGAGTTGTCGAAGATGTTGCGCGAAGCGGGCGTCGATCTAGTCGACGTTTCTTCGGGCGGCAACGTTGCCAACGCCACGATTCCGATCGGTCCGGGCTATCAAGTGCATTTCGCCCAGCGAATTCGCGACGAAGCGTCGATTCCGACGGCCGCGGTCGGCCTGATCAACGACGCGGCCCAGGCCGAGCAGATCTTGAGCGACGGATCGGCCGACGCGGTGTTCTTGGCGCGCGCCTTCCTGCGCAATCCCCGCTGGGCGCTGGGTGCGGCCGAAGCCCTCGGTGAGTTCATCACGTGGCCCAAACAGTTGGAACGCGCGCGAACGTTGCGGCACCCCTAATTTTGCTTGGTGCCTCGGTAGACTCACCGGCAACGACGAAACGGCGCCCCGCGGCACCGTCAATGCGGGAGCGAGAGAAGGTGAACCAGCCGCAGGCTGGCGCTATGGATAAGAAGAACTCCTTTGTTCTGCGCCATTTAAGTGATCTCCAGCCCGACTTGTGGTGGCTGGACTCCGATCCCCTCGAGCCCGACTCGCGCTCGTCCCTGATCGGCGACGTGGGCGCGGACCTATGCGTGGTGGGTGCGGGATACACCGGCCTGTGGACAGCGCTACTCGCCAAGGAACGCAATCCCCATCGCACCGTCGTCGTGGTCGAACAGTACGAGACCGGCGCGGGGGCTTCGGGGCGCAACGGCGGATTCTGCTCCGCGTCGCTCACCCACGGCTTTGGTAACGGTATTCGCCGTTTTACCGACGAGATGGCGACCATCGAGGAGATGGGACGTCAGAATCTCAACGAGATTGAAGAGACCATCCGGCGCTACGGCATCGAGTGTGACTACGAGCGCACGGGTGAATTACGGGTGGCGATCGAGCCCTGGCAATTGCGCGACATGCTCGAAGAGGCTCGTCAGCGCAACGAGATGGGCGACCACGTGGAAGTGCTGAGCCGTAGCGAAGTGCAAGCACGAATTCACTCCCCCATTTACGAAGGCGCCATCTTCGACCCCGACGGCACCGCGCTAGTGGATCCGGCGCGACTCGTGTGGGGCCTCGAACGCGCCTGCCTGTCGCTCGGCGTGTCGATCTACGAGAACTCCAAGGCGCAGCGCCTCGAAGACGTCGAAGGTGGCGTTCGCGTGCACACTCCTTATGGCGCGGTTACCGCCTCGCGAGTGGCGCTGGCGACGAACGTCTTTCCCTCGCTGGTGCGCAAGGCTCGCAAGTACGTAGTCCCCGTCTTTGACTATCAACTCGTCACCGAGCCACTCACGGCCGAACAGCGCGAGAGTATCGGTTGGGCCGGGCGCGAAGGAGTTGCGGACGCCGGCAATCAGTTCCACTACTACCGGCTCACCCAGGACGGCAGCATCCTCTGGGGTGGTTACGACGCCATCTACAACTTCCGCGGCAAGGTCCAGCGTGACTACGAGTTCAACGCCGAGACCTACGCTACGCTCGCGGGGCACTTCTTGAAGACCTTCCCCCAACTCGCGGGTATCAAGTTCACCCACGGCTGGGGTGGGGCGATCGACACCTGCACGAGGTTCTCTCCCTTTTGGGGCACGGCCCAACACGGTCGTGTCGCTTACGTCATGGGCTTTACGGGACTGGGTGTGGGAGCTACCCGGTTCGGCGCCCAAACGATGCTCGACCTCCTCGACGGCGTGGACTCACCGCGCACCCGTTTGGCAATGGTGCGCCGTAAACCCCTTCCCTTTCCCCCTGAACCGTTGCGATGGGTCTTCATCCGCATTACGCAGTGGTCGATCCGCCACGCCGACGAGAATCAGGGCCAGCGCAACTTCTGGCTCAAGCTCCTGGACCGGCTGGGACTGGGCTTCGATTCCTAAGTCCCATTAGTCGTCGCTGGAGGCGTGGGTGTCCATCAGGCCCGTAATCATGTTCACGACGGTGGGGTCAGTCAGCGTGGTCACGTCGCCGAGCGAACGATTCTCCGCCACGTCGCGAAGCAGTCGGCGCATGATCTTGCCGCTGCGGGTCTTGGGCAGGTCCGGCGTCAAGATGATCTCCCGCGGCTTGGCAATGGGGCTGATGGTGCTCGCCACGTGGGCGCGCAGTTCCTCGATGAGGGCGGCGTGGTCCTTCTCGGCGTCCTCGGCCGAGAGCTTGAGCGTGACGAAAGCGACAATCGCCTGGCCCGTCGTCTCGTCTGAGGCTCCCACGACGGCGGCCTCGGCGACGGCGCGGTGCCCCACCAGGGCGTGCTCAACTTCCGTGGTCGAGAGGCGGTGGCCCGAAATGTTCATGACGTCGTCCACGCGACCGAGCAACCAGAGGTCGCCCTCCGCGTCGAGTTTGGCGCCGTCGCCGGCGAAGTACTTGCCGGGAAAGCGGGACCAGTAGGTGTCAAAGAACCGGTCCGGGTCGCCCCAGATGCCGCGTATCATCGCGGGCCACGGTTGCGTCACGACCAGGTAACCGCCTTCGCCGTGACCCACTGGGTTACCGGCGTCGTCCACGACCGCTGTCGAAATCCCCGGCAACGCGCGCATTGCGGCTCCCGGCTTGGTCGAGGTGACGCCCGGCAGTGGCGAGCACAGGATCGCGCCGGTTTCGGTCTGCCACCAGGTATCAACGATCGGGCAGCGATCCCCGCCGATGTTCTTGCGGTACCACATCCACGCTTCGGGATTGATGGGCTCGCCGACCGTGCCCAGGAGGCGCAGTGAGGTGAGGTCGTACTCCTCGGGAATCTGGTGGCCCCACTTCATGAGAGTGCGGATCGTCGTGGGCGCGGTGTAGAGGATGGTCGCCTTGTAGCCAGAGATGATCTTCCACCAGCGGTCGCGCCCGCCCGAGTCGGGCAGGCCCTCGTACAAGATCTGGGTGACACCGTTGATGAGCGGACCGTAGACGATGTAGCTGTGTCCGGTGATCCAGCCAATGTCGGCGGCGGTCCAGCACACGTCAGTTTCGGGCTTGACGTCAAAGACGTTGTAGTACGTCGTGGCGGCCTGGGTGAGGTAGCCGGCCGTCGTGTGAAAGATGCCCTTGGGCTTGGCGGTGGTGCCCGAGGTGTACATGATGAACAGCGGTGTCTCGGCGGGAAAGGCCTCGGGCTCGTGCACGTCACTTTGACGCTCGACGATGTCGTGCCACCAGTGGTCGCGACCCGGCACCCACTCCACGTCACTTTCGGTGCGCTTGACGACCAACACGGCACTGACGTTGGGACAGGACTTGAGTGCTTCGTCGACGGCGGCCTTCAGGGGCGACGCGGTGCCCCGGCGGAACGCCCCGTCGGCGGTCACGACGAAACGGCAGTTGGAGTCGAGGATTCGCGATCCCAGCGCCTCGGCGGAGAAGCCGCCGAAGACCACCGAGTGGATGGCGCCGAGGCGCACGATGGCGAGCATGGCGAAAATGGCCTCAGGAATCATCGGCATGTAGACCGCGATGCGGTCGCCCTTCGTCACACCGAGTTCGATCAAGGCATTAGCGGTACGACAGACCTGACGGTGCAGTTCGTGATACGTGATGGTGCGCGATTCACCTTCGGCGTCGGCCACCCAGTGAAAGGCGACGCGGCCTCCCCGGCCCTCACTCACGTGGACGTCGACGCAGCTCACCGAGGCGTTCAGAGTTCCGTCGGCGAACCACTTGGCGTTGGGTAGATCCCATTCGAGGGACTTCGTGGGAGTAGTCGTCCAGGTCAGACGGTCGGCTTGCTCGCGCCACCAGGCGACGGGGTCGGCCCCGGCCTCCTCGTAGATCGAGGGTTGGGCGTTCGCTTGAGCGCTAAACGCGGCACTGGGCGTAAATTCCCGGTCCTCTTCCAGCCACGCTTCGATCTTCGCTTCGGGCATGTTTCCCCCACTTCGTGCTGAGTTTTAGTCGCGAGCGTCGACGACACCCCACATCTATTTCTACCAAGCTGTCACGGCGCCCGGGTCAGATGACCCGGGCGCCGTGACGTGACGTGACGTTCCTTGAGCTAGCTGCGAGGACCCACGGGCAAGAGGACCCTGCCGTGGGTGGCGTTGATCACGCCGGCCGCCGAGGCGTACCAGGCGGCCGCTGCCGTTGCCAGGCCCGTCCAGCCGCCAATCTTGACGATGTTCGCGTGAGCGCCGAAGGCGCCCCAGTTGCCCCAGGTCAAGAAGATGAACGTGATGAACAACAGCACGAAGACCGTCAAGACCGCGGTGTTCACCTTCACCGCGGCGATCATCATGTAAGCCGTGAAGATCGTCCAACCCAGGAGAAAGACACCCGCCGAGCCGTTGGCTCCGAGGGCCTTTTGAAAGTTCGCCAGAGCGTACAGGGACAGCCAGAACGCCCCGTAGGACGTGAAGGCCAAGGCGGCGAAGGTGTTCTTGCGGATGAACTCCATCATTCCCGCGAGCAATTGCGCGATGCCGCCGTAGAAAAACGCTAACGACAGGGCTGCTGCGACGCCCGCACCGTGCCACAGATTGGCATTCGCGCTACTGAGGCAGAACGTTGTCATTGCAAAACCGGCGAGTCCTAATGGCCCCGGATCCGCGACCTTTTCATCGGCCATAATTGCCCCCCAATTTTCTCAAGTCGGGTCAACGCGTTGTGGACCCGAGACCGGCTTAGTTCACACTGGCCCGGAAATCAGTTCATTGGGGCCACACTCACTTGTGAAATTGTGCACAAGTGGGGAGATCCGCCCCTGGTTATCGGTGATCATTCGTCGATAACGGAACGAAAAGTCCGGATGAACGCTTCGGTGTCGGCGGGACTGGCGCCCTTCAAAATCGTTTCGACGAGCGCGGAACCGACGATGACGCCGTCAGAGTGCTCGGTCGCCTCGCGGGCTTGCTGCGGTGACGTGATACCAATTCCCACGTAGGTCGGCACGTCCGATGTTGCGCGCACGGCCTCGACAACTCGAGTGGCGTCTCCCGCGCCCTGGGCGCGGCCCGTGACCGCCATGCGAGCCGAGGCGTAGCAAAAACCCTGGGTCGCCTGGGCGAGGCGCGCGAATCGGTCCTCGGTAGTGGAGGGCGCCACGAGAAAGATGGTGGCGATGTCGGTCTCGTCGCATACCTCGCGCCATTCGTCGGACTCTTCGAGCGTGAGATCGGGCACGATGGCGCCGACGACTCCACCCTGCGCCAGGAGTCCCGCGGCTCGGCGCAGTCCGTAGTGGTGAAAGAGGTTGTAATACGTCATCGCGATGAGCGGCGCACCAAGGTCACGTGCGCTGAGTTGCGCGCAGATGGAATCGAGTGTGGTACCCGCCTCCAGCGAGCGCTCCGCGGCGCGTTGGATGACAATCCCGTCCATCATGGGATCCGAAAAGGGGATGCCGATCTCAATTGCGTCGGCACCCCCGAGGACGGCCGCAGCGACGTGTTGGGTCCAGTCGGGGGTGACTCCGGCCATAAAGTACGGCACGAGAGCCTTGCGGCCTGAGTCGCGCAGCTCGCGCAGGGTGACTTCGAGGCTCTTCACTCGCGACCTCGTAGGATGTCACGCACCTGAGCCACGTCCTTGTCCCCACGTCCGGAGAGGTTGAGCAGAACGGTGGAACCTCGTGGGATGGCGAGGCCGGCTTCCTGCATGATCCACGCCACGGCGTGCGCCGATTCGAGGGCGGGAATGATGCCTTCGAGTTCGGACAGGGTTTGCAACGCCACCAACACGTCCTCGTCGCCGATACTCACGTACTCGGCCCGTCCGCTGGCCGCCAGGTAGGCGTGCTCGGGTCCGATACCCGGGTAGTCGAGGCCCGCGGAGATGGAATGGGCCTCTTCGATCTGACCATGCTCACTCTGGATGAGCATGGATTTCATGCCGTGCAGAATGCCCGGCGATCCATTGGTGACGGCGGCCCCCCCGGCTGCTTCGACCCCGACGAGACGAGCACTCGAGTTGGCGAAGCCCGCGAAGATGCCCGCGGCGTTCGATCCGCCACCCACGCACGCGACCACCATGTCGGGAACCCCGACACCGCGTAGGCGCAGCTGCTCCTCGGCCTCTTGGCCAATGATGCTTTGGAATTCGCGTACCATCCACGGAAAGGGGTGCGGTCCCATCACCGAGCCCAAGCAGTAGTGGGTGTCCTGCACGCACGACACCCACTCGCGCATCGCCTCGTTGACGGCATCCTTCAAGGTCCGCGACCCCGAAGTCACCGCGACCACCTTTGATCCCAGCAGTTCCATGCGAAAAACATTGAGCACTTGGCGTTGGGTGTCGAGTTCGCCCATGAAGACGGTGCACTCGAGACCCAGGCGCGCGGCCGCAGTCGCGGTCGCGACGCCGTGTTGACCGGCGCCCGTTTCGGCGATGACGCGGGTCTTGCCCATACGCCGGGTGAGCAGCGTTTGACCGACGACGTTGTTTATCTTGTGTGATCCGGTGTGGGCTAAGTCTTCGCGCTTGGCGAAGACTTCAACGCCGAACAGCTTGGAAAAACGACCGAGGTAGGTCACCGGAGTCGGCCGGCCGCCAAACTCCTGGAGCACCGAGCGGTACTCGTCGATGAACACCGGGTCCGACCACGCGTCGATGAAGGCGGCCTCAAGTTCGAGACAGGCGGGCATGAGGGCTTCGGGGACGAATCGACCGCCGAAGTCGCCGAAGCGACCGGTGGACGACGGGGCGCCCATGTAGACGGGGTTTTGGCTCACTGCGCACCTTTCTGCGTAAGAGCCGCTCGGGCCCGTGATACGAAACTAGCGACCTTGGCGGGGTCCTTGACGCCGTGGAGAATCTCGACCCCTGATGCGACGTCGACCCCCCACGGACGTGTCGCGGTGATGACCGCGGCGACGGTCTCGGGGTTGATGCCCCCGGCGACGATCACCGGGACCTCGAAGTGCAACGACGTCACTTGTTCCCAATCATTGGCGATGCCGCTGCCGGGTTGGGCGCTGTCGACGATGACGGCGACCACGGTCTCGCTCTCTTGCGGGTTGAGGGAGGGCGCGTGCGCCGTGACGGCGCGGACGACCTTGACGCCACGCAGGGCCAGGGCGTCGAGTAGGTGTTCGCTCGCCGGGTCGTGCAATTGCACGACCCGCAGGCCGTCTCGCTCGACGATGCGGACGATCTGGTGATCCTCCTGGTTGCGAAAAACCCCGACACACCAGAGTTGATCGGCGTAGCGCTCCACGATGTCGCCAGCGGCGTCTCCGACGACCTGGCGCACGGACGAGGCGTAGATGAGTCCCAACGCGTCAGCTCCCGCGTCGACGACCACGCCCGCGTCCTGTAGCGACGTCACGCCGCAGATCTTTATCTGCGGCACCAGTTGGTCAGTCACGTCGACGACCCAGCCCGACGGTCGCGAAGGCGCGGACAGTATCGGCGCGCGACGTGGACGTTACGAAGACCTCGCCAACGAGGACTGCGTCAAAGCCCGCTAGGGCGGCCCGCTCGACGTCGGCCGCGGTGCGCAGGCCCGATTCGGCGACGCGGGTGATGTCACCGGGCAAGTCGGCGATTACCTCAGCGGCGTGCTCGGGGTTGACCTGAAAGGTGTGCAGGTCGCGCTGGTTGACTCCGATGAGTCGCGCTCCGCTACCAAGAGCAATATCTGTTTCACGAGCGTTGTGCACCTCGACGAGTGGACTCAAGCCCACCTCGAGAGCCAATGCCACGTAGCGCGCCAATTCCGGTGCGTCAAGAATCGCCGCAATCAGCAGAACACCGCTCGCCCCCATCTCGGCCGCATCGAGAACGTCATTTTCGCTGACCGTGAAGTCCTTGCGCAGCACCGGGACCTGAACGCTGCCGGCGACGGTCTCTAAGTCGGTACGCGATCCCCCAAAATGAGGCTCGTCAGTCAACACCGAGATCACTGCCGCTCCGCCGCGCACGTAGTCCCTCGCCAGTGATGCAGCGTCGAGGTGCTGGTCGAGCCATCCTTTGGAGGGTGAGCGACGTTTGACTTCGGCAATCACCTTGACGAGCGGCCCCGAGGAGCGCGCAATCGCCTCGTCGAGGCGCGGACCCTCGTAATGAACGTTTCGCGCCCGCAATTTCCAGTCGCGGGGGTCCTTCGCGGCACGCTTTCGATGAAAAACTTCAATCGAGTCCAAATACGTGGCGGCCATCTCCAAATCGTAGTTGTCGGGGCCTTGAGCGGACCCGAGTAATTTGTTCTCAAACTTCGACGAGAGGACGAGAGTGTCGAACTCCTTCGCCCATGACGTACTGCAACCGCTCATCCACGGGACCAACCTGGAGCGCGAGGAGGCGCGCGACGCCCTGGGCGAGATCCTGGCCGGACGGGTGGACGGCGTGCTCATCGCCAGTTTCTTGACGGCGTTGACCTTCAAGGGCGAGACCGTCGCCGAGATGACGGGATTCGTCGACGCCATGCTCAACGCCGCCACGACATTGAGTGTGACCTCTGAGGCCATTGACATTGTCGGAACCGGCGGCGACCAGTTGCACACCGTCAACGTGTCGACCATGGCCTCACTCGCCGTCGCGGGCTGCGGGGTTCCGGTGGCCAAGCACGGCAACCGTGCTGCTTCGTCGTCCGTTGGGTCCGCCGACGTCCTCGAGGCGTTGGGCGTGCGACTCGACGTCTCCCCCGAGATCATCTCGGCCTCGCTCAAGGAGGCGCGTATCGCCTTCCTGTTCGCGCCCACCTACCATCACGCGCTGGGTTACCTATCCCCCATTCGCCGGGCGCTGGGCTTTCGGACAATCTTCAACGTTCTGGGTCCCCTCGCCAATCCCGCCCGGGTCAAGCGCAGTCTCATTGGCGTAGCGCAGAGTCACTTGCTCGACGCCATGGCCGAAGTCGTGCACGCGCACGACGTGACTCGCGTGGTCCTGGTGCACGGTCACGATGGGCTCGACGAGTTGTCGCTCGGTACCACGTCGTCGCTGCACACCGTGACCCCCGAGGGCGTCGACTTCAGTCAGATTGACGCGGGCGACATCTTGGGGCTGCGGCACGACGTGGGCGCGATCCGTGGCGGCGACACCGAAGTGAACGTCGCGGTGGTGCGAAGGTTCCTCGAAGGCACGCCCGGACCGGTGATGGACGTGGTGTGTGCCAACGCGGGCCTGGCGCTCGTGGTGGCGGGGCACGCCACGTCCTTGGAGGATGGCTTCACCCAGGCCGTCGAGAGCGTGGTGAGCGGCCACGCGGCGATCGCGCTGGCCCGCTTGGTCGAGGTGTCGAACTCCTAGAAGAGCCCTAGAGTTCGCGCAGGTCGGTCTTGTAACGCCGGGCGTTGGCGACGTACATCGCGGCGTTGGCGAGAATCGGTTCTTCGGAACTGGCGTCGGGGCGCACGTGGCCCGGAACGCCCACCACCAGAGAATTCGCGGGCACGTGCGTGCGGTTTCTCACCACGGCACCGGCTCCCACGGTGGAGCCGCTCTCGATCACGACTTCGTGCAGGACAATTGACCCGCTGCCGATCAGGCTGCGGTCGTGCACGACGCAGCCTTCGAGGTGGGCAATGTGGCCCACGACGCAGTCGTCGCCGATCACCGTGGGAAAGTCAGCGACGGCGTGCACCACCGCACCGTCTTGAATTGACGTGCGTGCGCCGATGATGACCGTTCCGTAGTCGCCGCGCAACACTGCCCCGGGCCAAATGGAGGATTCACTTCCGATGCGGACGTTGCCAATGACCACCGCGTCGGGGTGGACAAAGGCGTCGGGGTGGATTTCGGGGACGCGGTCCCCCAATGCATAAATAGGCACGTGGGCCTCCTAGCGAGTTAGTGCATCAACCACGAAATTAACTGATACACGCGCCAAATGAGGTAGATAATCGTGACGACGATGAAGAACTTCCACTTGAGCGGCACGGGTTCGCGGGTGAGTTCCTCCACCGGCTGACCGCAGACCTCGCAGGTCTCGCCCTCGACGGGGCGATCACAGGTGGTGCACCACTTCGCCACTATTCGACTCGGACGCGCACTCTCACCGGCGTCGAGCCCAATTCGAAGCGCTCGCGCAGCGAACGCTCGACGTAGCGCAGGTACGTCGAGGGCAGCTTGCCCGCAACGAACAGCGTGAAGGTCGGAGGCTCGGTGGCGCCTTGGACGGCGTAGCGGATCTTGCCGGTGGGTGCGGGTTGCTTGACCTGCAGGTCGCGAATAGCCCGATTGAGAGCGCCCGTGGGGACGCGCTTGACGTAATCGGCGGCAGCAATGGTGAGAGCGGGCAAGATGCGATGCACTCCCTTGCCCGACAGCGCCGTTGTCTTCATCACCGGTGCGTCGCCCAAAAAGGCCAACTTATCCCCCACCGTTGCCAATACCTTGTCGCGTTCTTCGGTGGGAATCAGTTCCCACTTGTTCAAGACCACGAGCGACGGGCAACCCGCCGCCGAGATACGTTCGGCTAGGCGCTGGTCCTGGCCCGTCGCGCCGACGGTAGCGTCGATCACCAGTACCGCGATGTCGGCGCGGTCGAGCGCGTCGAGGCTGCGCAGCACCGCGTAGGTCTCGAGTCCGGCCTCGGTCTTGGCGCGACGGCGCATGCCGGCGGTGTCGATAAAGCGGATCAGTCCCATATCGGTTTCGATGATGGTGTCAATGGCGTCGCGTGTGGTGCCCGGCATGTCGTGCACGACGGAGCGCTCTTCGCCGATTAACTGGTTGAACAGTGTCGACTTGCCGACGTTGGGCCGTCCGACGATCGCCACGCGAAGCGCGCCGTCTTCTTCGATGTTGTCCATCAGGTCTTCGCTCGCCAGGTCTCCCAGACGGGCGACGATCTCGTCGAGCAAGTCGCCCGCGCCGCGTCCGTGCAGGGCGCTGATGCAAAACGGGTCACCAGCCCCCAGACTGAGAAACTCCCAGCTGCTCGCCTCGTGCAGGGTGTCGTCCACCTTGTTGACCACCAGTAGGACTGGACGGCCCGATCGCAGGGCCCAACGCGCGGCGTGGGTGTCCTCGTCGACCATGCCGGTCGTGACGTCGACCACCAACAGGACCAGGTCCGCGCTGTCGAGTGCGGCGGCGGCCTGCTGGGAAACCTTCTCTTCGAGGTCGTCGCCGGCTTCGAGCCAACCGCCCGTGTCGACGACGTCGAAGGCGACGCCGTTCCACTCCACTTCCACGGCCTTGCGGTCGCGCGTCACGCCGCGGTGCTCTTCAACTACGGCCACTCGCTTGGCGGCCAGACGGTTCACGAGGGAACTCTTGCCCACGTTGGGACGTCCGACAATGACTACTTGGGGCTTCTTCATGAGTGCACCAGTCCTTTCGAGCGCGACCGTTCGAGAACGGCCCGCAGATCTTGGCCGGTGGTGCGAACGATTTTCACCGGATGAGGTAGGTCCTCGACACCGAGGCCGTCGAGGAAACGACCCTCGGACAAGCACACGTCGGGCAATAGGCACGTCAACCTCGCGGGCACGTGGGCCAACGCGCGTTGCAGGTCCTGTCCGGTCATGAGGCCGGCCACCTTGATGTTGCCGCCGAAGTAGCGGTTCTCGACCGTGATGATCTTCACGTCATCGAAGTCGTGCTCGTCGAGCAGTTCTCGTAGGAGGGGCGCCGCGTATTCGCCGGTGATAATCGCTAGATCACCATCGACCTGTTCGTTGTCGCTGGCGTGAGCGCGTGGTGCGCGATATCCGAGGGCCGGGGCTCCGTCAACGGACTGAAAGAAGCCGGTGCCCAACTTGTCCATGTCGGTGTGCCCCGCAAAGCTCTCGAGGAATGCGGCCACGAGTCCGATGCCGTTCTCGGCCTGATCGAGCGACTCGAAGCTACCGGCGGGCTGGGGCGTGCGCCCGGCCACGAGGTAGAACTCGTCGGAGGCGTAGACACTGACCCGGCCGAAGAGTTCCTTGGTCAGGCGTTGGTACTTGTCCGCGAGTTCAATCACGGCGGCGGCTTCGTCGCGGGTGTGCGAGCGCATCGTCTCTTCCAGGGTGAAGTCGCTCACACCAACGGGCACCAGGGCCACGGTCACGAGTTCGGGGTAGAGGGTGACGACGTCTTGGAGCGTGCGTTCGAGCTCGGCGCCGTCATTGACGCCCGGACACACGACGACTTGGGCGTGAACCTCGATGTTGGCCTTGAGGAGTTCTCGCAGCCAGCGCAGGCTGGTGGCGCCGCGAGGATTGCGCAGCATCTCGGCGCGTAGTTCGGGGTTCGTGGAGTGAATCGACACGTAGAGGGGCGAGAGCTTCTCGTCGATGACGCGCTCGAGGTCAAATTCGGTGAAGCGCGTCAGCGTCGTGTAATTGCCGTAGAGGAACGACAGACGGAAATCGTCGTCCTTGACGTAGAGCGAGCGGCGCATGCCCTTGGGCAACTGGTAGATGAAGCAGAACGTGCAGTGGTTGTCGCAGGTGCGAATGCGGTCAAAGACGGCTGAATCGATCGAGAGCCCCAGGGGCTCGCCGACGCCTTTGGCGATGGTCACCTTGTGGCGCAGGGGCCGTCCTTCGCGCTGGAGCACCAAATGGACGATCTCGCCGTCGATGAGCTGCTGGTATTCAATGATGTCGGTGGGTTCGCGCCCGTTGATGGACACGAGCTCGTCACCGACCTCAATATCGGTCCCGGAGGCGGGCGATGAGGCTGAAATGGAGGAAATACGGACACCCGACACGGAGACAGCCTAGGTCCACGTCCGCAAAGTGGACACTAGGAGAAGATTCCAGTCCCATTAGGCTTGAAAGCATGAGTGTGGATCGAGTTGTGCTGGCCTCGCCGCGGGGCTTCTGCGCCGGGGTCGAAAAGGCCATCAAGGCGCTCGACTGGATGACGCGGGTCTTCGATCCGCCCGTCTACTGCTACCACGAGATTGTCCATAATCAGGTCGTGGTCAACCATTTCCGCTCACTTGGTGTGGTCTTCGTCGACGATGTCGCCGAGGTGCCACGCGGAGCCCCACTGATGCTGAGCGCGCACGGCTCGCCGCCTAACGTCATCGACGCGGCGCAAGCCTCGGGCGGAGCGGTCGTCGACGCGGTGTGCCCGCTAGTGACCAAGGTGCACCACGAACTCAAAGTCCGTGCCCGCAAGGGTTACACGGTCCTCTACG
>PLEI01000029.1 GCA_003136415.1 Acidimicrobiaceae bacterium
GATGCTGTCGGTCGAGCCAGTGCCCGTGGTGATCAGGTTGCCGAAGGTGTCCTCGACGTAGACGCTGAAGGTGGTCAATGCGGTGCCCACGGTGCCCGTCGCGGGCGGCTGGACGTGGTAGGCGAGTTTCGCCGCGACCGCCGGACTGATCACCGTCGCCGGCGTACTCACCGCGCTGGTGTAGGTGCCGTGCGTGGTGTCACCGGCGCTGAAGGTGTAGCTGCCGACAGTGTTGATCTTGGTGGCACTGAAGGTGGCGACCCCGCCCACCGCCACGGCCGTGGCACCCGAGGCAACGGACCCGATCGAGGGCGTCAGCGTGATGCTGTCGGTCGATCCGGNNACCGTCGCCGGCGTACTCACCGCGCTGGTGTAGGTGCCGTGCGTGGTGTCACTGGCCCTGAAAGTGTAGCTGCCCGGCGTGTTGAGCACGATGCCGCTCACGGTGGCAATACCGGCAACCGCTGGCACGTTGGTGTACGTCGTTGACGCGGAATTGAAGGTACCCGGACCCGAGGCCACCGACAACGTGATGCTGTCCGTCGAACTAGTCCCGGTCGTGATGACATTGCCACTCGCATCCTCGACGGCGACCCTAAAGTTCGTCAACGCAGATCCCGCAGTACCCGTCAGTGGCGCCGACACGTAGTAACCGAGCTTGGTGGGCGTTCCGGCAACAATCGAGAACGCCGGCGTGCTCGTCGCTGTCGTCACACCCACCGCCGAATCGGTGACTTTCATGGTGTACGTACCAGCTCCCGCCACACCCGTAATTTGACAATTGGTGATGTTGAAAACTCCGCTGGTCTCCACCGGTACGCATCCGGCAACGCCGCCTTGGGCGGATCCGCCCGATGTACCCGCCGTGTAAGACCCTACCGAGAACGTCAGCGTCGAGGAGTCTGTCGTAATGATGTTCCCACCGGCGTCCTGGATCGACACCCGCGGCTGCGTGGTCAACGGTGTGCCCTCAGTAACGGTTCCGGCGGGCTGTTGGGTGAGGACCAGTTGCTGTGGCGCACCGATCGAGATGGTGAAAGCGACACTCGTGGTGGTAGCGACGGCTCCGCCGGAATCTGTCGCCAACAGGGTGTAGGAGCCGGACTTGTTGATGGAGCAACCATTGAAGGTGATGACGCCATTCGCCTCACTTTGCGTGCAGCCGCTCAAGACGGCCCCAGTGGGACCCGAGGCAATGCTCAGCGACACGGTAGATGCATCAGTCAGCGCGACGTTCCCATAGGGATCCTTCAAGGTCACTGCCGGCTGAGTAGCCCACGCCAACCCGCCCGAACCGCCACCTGGCTGACTCGTGAAGGTCATCTTGGTGGGAGGAGCGGCGACAACAGTCAATAGCGCGCTCGTGAACGTGGCCGAATCCGAGGAGTCAACGGCAGTGATCGTGTACGAACCCACCGTTTTGATTGACTCGCCCCCAAGAGTGACCACGCCGGCTACAGCAGTCAGCAGGTCATTGGGTCCCGGCTGGAGCGACACGTTGCCGGGATTGGCGTCCAGCGACACCGAAACGACATCATTCGAGCCCGGACCCGTGAGCACGACATTGCCGTAGCTGTCCTCAATCGAGAATGCCACGCCCGACAGGGGCGCCCCGGCGACTACCGGAGAAGATGGGAACGAGGTCACCGCCAATTGAGCGGCCGGTCCCGACGCGTTGGGAGTAAAGGGACCGCTCGTGTCCGGGGTCAATCCGGTCCCGGTCGCGGTGGCCGTCAGGGTGTAGTTCTGACCCTCGACGCCGGCGAAATCACATCCAGCCACATTGATGACACCCGTGAATGACGTGAGGTTTGCGCAATTGGTCAGGCTACCGCCGCTCGGCGAAAGTGAAATGGTGACGTTGGACAATGGCGACAGGTTTCCACCAGAGTCCTCAATGAGGACGACGGGCTGCGTCGAGAACGGTCCACCCGACGCGCCACCGACGGGATCGGTAACGAAGACGAGTCGAGTACCTGACCCCGGTCCGCTCGGGGAGAACGTGGTGCTGTTAGCGGTAACCAACCCCAGGGTCGCGGTCATGGTGTAGTTCGTACCGACTGTCCCAACGAACCGGCACGACGCCACATAGGCCGAACCATTAGTCGGGGCGAGCCCTGAACACAACGTCAGTTGGGGCTGGGTGACGCCCGCGGTCGCCGGAGAAGTAGTGAGCACCACCGACGATGCCTCGCCCGTCACGAGTAAGCCACTGGAGTCGTAGATCGCAATGGTGGGCTGGACCGCCAACGTGGTACCCGAAGGCCCCGCCTGGGGCTCCGTAGTGAAGACCAACGACGAGGCCACATCGGTGATGCTGAACGAACTACTCGTCGCTGAGGTCACTCCCGTCGCGGTAGCGGTCAACACCAGGTTCTCGGCGTACGCCGTTGCCTGACAGCCGGTGAAATTGGCTACGCCATTGGTCAAGTTGACCGAATTCGACGTGCCCCCGCCGGATTGCCCATTGCTACAACTGCTGAGGGTCTCGGGCACCGTTGCGCCCGACGAACTGGTCCCCGAGTTGATAGTCAAGGTGACGCTGTTGTTGGCCCCCGTGGCGATATTGCCCCACGAGTCTTCGGCCTCGACAACGATGGGATTGGCAACACTGGAAAATGGTGTGGTCGGTGAGCTCGATGACACTCCGGTGGGCTCAGAGGTGAACGCCAACTGCGTTGCCGAACCGGGGCCCGTGACACCAAAGGCATTGCTGGTCGCGGGCAGCACGACCGCTGAGCCGCCATTGGGCGTCGCAGTCGCCGCCATTGTGTACGGATAGGCCACGTTTCCACCGGAATTGCTGAGATATCCTCCGACGAAGGAACAACCCGTGACATTAAAGACGCCATTCACCGGGGTCGTCAGCCCCGAACATCCCGACAATTGGTTGAGGCTGGGCGTGGACCCCGACGTCACCAGCGAGAGCGTCCCCGTCCACGACGTCTGGACCGCCGTACCCAGCATGACGCGCACTACGAACTGCGATGAACTGTAGGGCGACGTCGTCTGGTTCGACAACAATTGGCCCGACGCCTGGGGCTTAGGCGTGTTGTAGAAGACCAACGTCGGCGTGGGTCCGACCACCGTAAATTGGGTAGATGCCGTCGTCGACATGGAGCCATCAGTCGCCGTCAGAGTGAATTGGTCCGTACTGGTCCCATTATTCAATAACACGTTGCAACCCGTGAAAGTCACATATCCATTGATTTCATTGCCCGAACAACTCTGTATATCGCCAGTGGTCGAGGAAGTCACATCAATGATCACGGGGGACAAGTCAGTCGTCACCAAACGGCCGAGGCTGTCCTCCACGGCCACGATCGGCTGATCCGCCGTATCAAAGGCCACTCCCGAGGCGAAAGTGGTACCCGTCGACGTGGCCGCTGGTAGTTGAGTGAACACAAGTTGTGAGGCGACGGTTCCCGTATTGACCGCCGACACCGATGAAGCGAGAGGGTAGTCCACGATGAATACGGTCGTGAAGGTCAAACCCGCCGGATTCGTCAACGACAGGGTGATCTGTTCGGCTTGGCCGGCATAACAGGTCTCGACGAAACTCGCCGTCGGCGCATACCAGAAGGCGACATTGGTGATTCTCGCAGTAAAGTTACCGTCCTGGGTCGGAATCACCAGTGGCGCAACTGTTTGGAATGTGGCGAGCGTGATGGCGGGAGTGACATGCGACGAGCATGAGAACAAGGAGATGTTCGCCTGGATTTCCGCCTGCGCCTGTTGGGCGGCCGCGGCCATGGCGACATCACCCGACGCCGTTATCCGGTGAGTCGCTGAAGCGGAGATAGTGGTCGAAAAGGCCAGCACTAGCGCCACGGACGCGAGTCCCAAGATGACGAGCGCGCACAATATCTCGATCAGGGTATCGCCGCGATCCCTCTCGCCGGCGTGATGCCGACCGACCAGCACCACGCGGCGACGAACGAATCGTACGAGGGGGGGAAGGGGCAGCCGCTTCATTACGAGATTCCCGACACGGAGAGACCGAAGGTGAAGCCTTGCTTACCTCCATACGGCGACGCGATAGTGACACTCAGGCTCGTCGGCGTGGTCGCTTGGACCATCGCGGTGCCACTCTTGAATCCCGACGTCACCTTTTCACTGCCCATGGAACCATTGCACGTGAGAGTGAGCAGGTCAGGAGATTGCACCACGCCCGAGGTGGGCTGGTCGTTGAGGCAGGCATTGCCGAACCAGTCGTAATTGCCGTAAGAGTTCGGCACGGCGCACGAGTCCCACGCCTCGCCGTTGCACAGGGGTGAAAGCGGCGTGTCCGCAGTCCAAGTGACGGATTCTCCGAGGCTACTATTAGCGTCAGTCGACTCCGCGTCGGCACTGACGATGTGCCAACCCGTGGCACTCTGTCCACTGGCGTTCTCTACGGTGATACCACTGAAGGTGAACGTGGTGGATTGAGCCGTCCGATTGGGCTGGTAGAACGCTGATAGCCCAGTGATGCCGCTATAAAAAGGCAGACACGTCGTGGAACTGGTGTAACTGCCGCCCAAGTTGGCGAGGCAAAACGCGTTTCCCAAAAAAGCCTCCGGGTACGTCGGCAAGCTGACCGGGGTCACCGCAGAACCCGAAATCGACAGGCAGAAGTACAAAACATTGCTGCTTCCGACTTTGACCGACATTTCTTGGCAACTGCCGCTGCGCGCGGCACTCATCACTGCCGGATTGTTGAACTGGCTGAAGTCCACGAAGCACAACGTCGATGACAAGCGTCCGGTATTGACCAGTGCGGCGTTGCAGGTGGCCGACGCACTATTGGACACCGGCGAACCGGTCACCGTAGAGGAAATGCTATTGATCGGACTCGCGGCGAGGTTGTACGAGAAGCCACTCGCGGGCTCGGTGACCGGGAGTTCGATATCACCCACCGACTCAGTGGACATCCACTGGCTGCCGGCAATTGGACTGGAACACGCAATGGGCGAGGTGACAATGGAGGTGGGCGCGTTGGCCGTGCAATTAATAGCTAGCGCGGCGGTCGACGAGAAGTCGTAGGCCAGGATGTTCGTCGAGGTGGGTGAGTAGACCCCTTCTCCCGAACACACCAGCCGTTCCAGGTTGTAGGTGGTGGACGTGGCGGTCACGACCGGCACTCGCACGTAGGACGTGGTAATGCCGAACTTTCCCGTCACTGTGTTGAAATTTGTCTCGAGGCCCATGAACTGAGTACCAGTGCCGGCCCCGCACTGCGGTGTGCTGGTGGCCTGGGTGGTGACGTACTGGGCCCCGGTGATGTCATTGGCGAACATCGACGAGATCTGCTGGGCATCTGCGGTATCCCCCAGTCGGTTCGAGACGCTCGCCTTGAGTTTGAAGACGCTGATGATGCCCACGGCCAAAGCGCCAATGATGAGCGGCAGAATCGTCGTGACGATCAACATCTCGATGAGGGTGAAGCCAGAATCCTTGCCCCGACAGCGTCGGCAGCGTGTTGGTCCCCGGTCCTTTCCCGAACGCTGCCCCGTGGGGTCGCTCGCGCCAGAGGGGGACCGAAAGCTCATTACTGAACCTGGTTGTAGATTCCGTACATCGCCGAAATGAGGGCCACGGCGATGAAACCCACCACGACGCCCATGATGATAATGATCGCGGGCTCGAAGAGCGAAGTCGCGCGCTCCAATTTGGTCTCGAGTTCGCGGTTGTAATACGACGCCGCCACCTCGAGCTGCTGGTCCAGGCTTCCCGTCTCTTCTCCCACGCGGAACATCTGTCGTGCGGCCCCCGGGAAGAGGCCGGTGCGCGCAATCGGGCCCGCGAGACCCTGGCCCTCCATCATTTCGTCGCGAATCCCGTAGAGGGCTTCACGATAGACCGCATTGTTGGCCGAATCAGCGGTGATAGTCATCGAACGCGGTAGATCGACACCGGCACGCAGCATCGAGGAAAGGACGCGACACACACGCTCCAAAATGGCCGTTTGGGTGAGGTCCCCCACGACGGGCAACTTGAGTATCACCCTGTCCATGACCCGCCGACCCTTGGGCGAACGGCGCATCGAGATGAATCCAGCGATAATCGCCACCAGCAACGCGAAAAGGATGTACCACCACTTGCTGACGAAACCTGACGCGTTCAATAGAAGGCGCGTCGCGAGCGGCAATTTGGCGTGCAGTGAGTTGAAGAACACCACGAAACGCGGCAGGACGAAGGCGCCCAATACGACGACCGTCACCACGGCCATGACCGAGACGACGATCGGGTACACCAAAGCCGCCGAAATACGACTGCGGGCCTTCTGGTCACGGTCGATATAATCGGCCAGCTGGTTCAAAACACCGTCCAAGTTTCCGGTCATCTCCGCCGATTCCAGGATTCCCACGAAAAAAGTAGGAAAAGCTTCCGGGTGGCCCGACGCCGCTGCGGCGAAAGTGTCTCCCGAGCGAAGGTCATCGACCATCCTGAGCAAAATACCCCGGAGGAGCTTGTTCTGGGTTTCCTCCACGATGACTTCAAGCGCCTCCATGATGGGGATTCCCGAGCGGATGAACACCGCCAGTTGGCGGGTGAAGTTCATGACGTCCTTGCGCGGGACTTTCTTCTTGGTGATCTCGAACTTCAAGACGTTGGGTTTTTCGGTGACCTCGATGGGTTGGAAACCCTTTTCGAGTAACCCCAGATGGACGGCGCCCGAGGAGATGGCGCTCTCGATACCTTTGACCCGAGCGCCGCTCGGGTCAAAGGCTTCGTAGCGGTACTTGTTGAGGGTGTTGTCCCGACTCATAGTGTGTACATGCTCCGAATCACTTCTTCAATGGTGGTCACGTCCTGATCCACGAGGCCAATGGCCTCTTGGCGCATGGTGCGCATGCCCTGGCGAACCGCCATGGAGCGCAACTCCTCCTGAGTCGCCCAACCCACGACCAGGCGCCGTATTTCGGGAGTCATGATCAGGAGTTCGTAGACGCCGATGCGGTCCTTGTAGCCGGTGTGGCTGCAGAAGTTGCAGCCCGAACCAGCGGAGAAGACACTCTTGTTGGTGCCGCCGGCGTCGTGGTAGAAGTCGAGCTCTTCGGGAGTGGGCGTGTAAATCGTCTTGCACGACGGACAAATCCGACGAAGTAGTCGTTGTCCGACGACGCCGAGCACCGATGAGGCAATGAGGAAGGATTCAATGCCCATGTCGAGGAATCGGTGCAAGGCCGAGACCGAGTCAGTCGCGTGTATCGACGAGACGACGAAGTGGCCCGTCAGGGCCGACTGTACCGCGACACGCGTGGTCTCCACGTCACGAATCTCACCCACGAGGATCACGTCGGGGTCTTGGCGCAGGATGGACTTCAGACCGGTGGCGAAGGTGATGCCCGCCTGGTCGTTCGTCTGGATCTGGTTGATGGAGGGGAACACGTACTCGACCGGGTCCTCGATCGTCATCACGTTGAGGGTCGGATTGCTCACTTCGCTCAAAGTCGCGTACAGCGTCGTCGTCTTGCCACTACCCGTCGGTCCGGCACAGATGACCATGCCGAAGGGCGAGCGTACCATCTTCGAATACGCCAGGTGCGTGTCCGTGGGCATTCCTAGGTCGTTGAGTCGGAGCACCGAGCGCGTCTTGTCCAAGATTCGCATGACGCAACTCTCACCCATGATCGTCGCCGCGGTCGCGACACGAACATCGACTTCGGTGCCGTCGATGTTGATGGTGAGTTGACCGTCTTGGGGACGCCGACGTTCGACGATATTCATGTTCGCCATGATCTTGATGCGGCTCACGAGTCCCGGACCAATCGCTGCGGGCAGCGTCAGAATTTCTTTGAGCGCTCCGTCGATGCGGTAACGCACGCGGACCACTCCCTCGGAGGGTTCGATGTGAACATCCGACGCGCGGTCGCGCATCGCTTGGGTCAAGATGCGATCGACGACCTGCACGACCGGAGCGTCGTCGCCGACCGGGGCCTCCTCGGCGGCGATCTCGTTGGCGCGTCGACGCGAGCCTTCGACCGACTCGAACGCCTGCACCAATTTGCCGACTGTGCCAATCGCCTGGTAGTTCGAGTCGATGGCCCAGCGGATGTCACTCAGCGGCGCGATACGAAGTTGGACGGTGCGGCCGACGAGTTGGCTCAACGCCGCGCGAAGCTCCTCGCTCGGCTCGGCCACCGCGACCTCGAGCGACGTGCCGTTCATCCGGATCGGCACCGCCATGTATTCGCGGGCGACATTTTCCGGGACGAGGGTCAGCGTGGCCGGGTCGACATTGTCACGACGAAGATTGGCCACGTCGAAACCGAAGAATGCCGCCAGAGCGTGCGCGAGGGCCTGCTCGGTCAAGACGCCCATCCGTACCAGGACCTCGCCCAGGCGGCCTCCAGAAGTGGCTTGATCGGCCAACGCCGCGTCGAGCTGCTCCTGGGTGATCAGTCGACTGCCCATCAATTGCTCGCCCAGTCGTACCGCCGCCCGTCCATGGTTCATCATCTGGGGAGCGACCATGGGAGTGGGCGGGGTGTCGTGAGACCCGCCCACCATCGACGGCACGGCACCATTCAAAGTAGCCGGCGAGTCCGTCTTGACCGTCGAAGAATTGCTCGTCACCGGGACGTCATTCTCTTTACGATTCTTCCTGACGAATGCCATACGCACATCTTACGAATCCCCTAAGTAACGAGGGTATCTAACTTGGAAAGTTGCTCAGTTTCTGTTCTTTCTCGGCGTTAATTGCGCCCCAATTGATATTCACGGTCATATTTCGTGTCCTCACAGGTAAAAATAGACATTTGCGCAACCCTCAAGTCTCACTTGCATTCTTAGATTCAACCCTTAAGGGCTCGTCGTCGAAGCATCATGCGGGTATCGAGCGCCACCATTGCGACGAGCAAAGTTACGAAAGCCTCGTAGTCTTTTTACGTGAGCACCCCTCTTCGCGGCGACGAAATTCTGTCGTGTCGTCACCGCGTCTGTCTCTCGCGCGGCGCTCCCTCGCCGCTCGTACGCGTACCCGCCTCTGACGAGATGGAACATCGCCGTCAACTCGCCGAAGAATTTCGAGCGTCCGTGCTCGCCGAACTCGTCCAACTGCCCGGGGCGAGCACCGCCCTCTCGATTGACGACACGAGGCGCGCCCTCGACGCTGGCGTCGAGCTCCTGCTCACGCCACGCCTGCCCGACGATCTCGCCGGACACCGTCGAGCATCGGTCCACGCCCTCGTTCGCCTCGGGCGTCGAGACGAACGATTCGTCTACGCGCCCCTCGTCATCAAAAATTCTGAGGTGATCGAGTTGTCGAGTACCCGACAACTCCTCGAGACGAGCCTGGCTCAACTCTCCCCCACCCTCGCGTCGCCGCGCGCCGGAGTGAACGTGCGCTCGACGTTGTCACTCACCCGCAGTGGCATGAGCCTCGCCCACACGACGCGCGTGCTGCAGTCCCTCGGGTACGGCGACGAACTCGCGCGCGTCGCGATGGTCGACCGACAACGTCAGGTGTGGTGGCTCGACCTGGGCGGCGTCCAACACTCGCGCTTCAACCTCGCCACCTACGACGCTCTCTACCGTGAGCGTCGCGCGTTACTCGATGCTCACGACGAGTGGCGCGAACACGGTGGCGATTTTCCCACGTCGCCGTATTGGCATCGCGAATGTGAGGACTGCGCGTTCCGTAATCACTGTCGTGACGAACTCGAATTACGCGACGACGTGTCGCTCACCCACTACACCAACTTCGAACAGCAACGACTACTTCACGAGTTCGGCGTCGACACGCGACGCGATCTCGCCCAACTTGATCCGCGTCTCGCTCGTCTCGCGCGACGAGCGTCGAACGATTCGACCTCGCGTGAGGCGGTGTTGGGTCTCGCCATCGAACGACTCGACGACCTGATCTATCGCGCGCGAGTGCACGTCGCGGGTTCGCCTCTTCGCCGCGTCGAGAGCGACGCACTGGGTTGTCCGAGTGCCGACGTGGAGGTGGACGTCGACATGGAGAGCTACGACGAACATACCTACCTGTGGGGAGCGAGCGTGCGTCTCGCCTCGGGGGTCGCCAATATTACCGAGGGCTATCACTCCTTCGTTGAGTGGGACGACCTCAACGATGAGAATGAGGCACGAATCTTCGCGGATTTCTGGCGATGGCTCAGTGCGCTGCGCGAGAAGTGCTCGTCACGCGGTCTCTCCTTCGCGGCCTATTGTTTTTGGGCCCACGCCGAAGACGGTGCGATGAATCGGGCCGTCGATCCTCCCCTCGCGGGGGGACCGACGCGCCGCGACCTCGAAGAGTTCCGCGCGTGCGACCCGCCCCAGTGGATTGACCTGCACGAACGGGCAAAGTCCCAGATACAAACGGGCGGACCACTCGGTCTCAAGGTGCTCGCGCGCGCCGCCGGATTTAACTGGCGTGACGCGAACCCCAGTGGCGAGGCCTCGATGCGGTGGTTCGAGGCCGCACGCGGTGACAACGACGTCCTTGCGTGGCGCCGGCGCATCCTCGAGTACAACGAGGACGATTGCCGTGCGACGCAGGCCTTGCGCGACTGGTTGAATGGACCAGCACGCCACTTGGCGCACCGCGATCAAACCGACAATCTGTGACGAGACGAATGAACGACGACGGGCCCGGCGTAGACCTCCACCATGTGCCGCGCCATGCGCGCGGCGCCCCCATCTTGGGGATGCTCACGAGTGTGCTGGGACTGGGACTGGCCTTCTTGACCGGTCTCGCGCTGGACCGCCTCGCCACGGGTCACGTCACGACGGGATTGACCCTGCTCGCCGCAATCGTCGCCGCGCGCTGGCTCAGTGCGGAATTACTGGATGGCTGGTTCTCGCGAGTAGCGCGGCGTCTGCGCCAGCACTGGCGCTCGGTCATTCTCGGGTTCTTTTTCGTTCCGACCACTGCCTCGAGTTCGTCGCCCGTGGAACTCGCCGGTGCCATCGACACCATTGTCGACGAGCCGCGGCTCGCCGTCGTGCGAGCGAGCGCCCAGGCGTCAGTTGTCGCACTTCTCATTGTCTGGCTCACCGGCGGATGGCAGGCCCTGGGCATCGTGGTGGTATTACTCGCCCTCGCCGTTCCCCTCTATCAACGCGCGGGAACCCGCGCCGCCGCGCTCGATGCGCTCTACCGCGAGCGCCGCATGCGGTTGGGTGAACGCCAACTGGAACTCTTGGCCCATTCCCCCGAGTTGCGCGCCCTGGGCGCAGTCGACTACGGCGCCCGCGAGATCGCTGCACTCTCGGCCTCCGAGCACCAGGTTGCGCTGCGCGCCATCCGCACCGCGTTGGGTTCGTCGCTGGTCACCGAATTTTTGGGCGGAGTGAGCGTGGGGCTCGTGGCGATGGACGTGGGCTTTGGCTTGCTCAATGGGCGTATTTCCCTACTGCGAGCGCTGAGCTGCGTTCTCGTCACCAGTGAGTTCTTTACTCACGTACGCCGCTACGGTGTCGAATTTCATCGTCGCGAGGCCATTGACGCAGCCGGTAATCGTCTCACCACTCCCGCCCGTAGCGCCTCGTCGCACGCCGAAGTGCTGGAGGCCATTGAATTGGTCACCCTCGCCCACCCCGATCCGTTCAATCTGAGGGTCGGCCGTGGCGATCGCGTGGCCGTGTTGGGTGCGTCGGGCGTCGGCAAGACTACCCTCGCTCATACTTTGCTCGGCTGGCGAACCCCGAAGGGTGGTCGCGTCCAGCGCACCGACGACCCGGTCGCCTACGTGAGTGCCGACACGACTCTGCTCGAGGGCACCCTCGATGAGAACCTGCGTCTCGGACGCCACATTCCTAACGCCACGGTGCGCCGCGTGCTCGACGCCCTACAACTCACGGGCGAGCGCTTCGCTGATCTCAGCGACCCCGTCGCAGCCGACGGTGAGGGTTTCTCCTCGGGCGAAAGAGTGCGACTACTCATTGCCCGCGCCCTCCTTCACGAGCCGCGGCTCCTGATCCTGGACGACGTCGCGGGCCTCCTCGACGCAGCCTCGCGCGTCGCGGTGGGGGCAGAAATGGCCCGTCACCCCGACCTGGCGATTATCGAGATTTCGGTCGACGAGACCTTATTTATTAGCGCTACGACGAGAGTGCGCCTTTCGTGAGCGATTTCGAGCGCCTCCGGACGTGGCTGGTGAGGGCCGCGCCACCACGTTTTGACCTGATCAAGGCACTTTTCATGGCCTCGGTGGCCTCACTGGCGGGCACCGGACTCTTCGTCGGCGCCCTGGCGCTACTCGTGGTGAGCTCGGGGCGCCCCGGGCTGCGCGCCATTGCGGTCTTTTTGATCGCCATCGAGCTGGTGGCATTTCTTCGCTCACCCCTGCGTTTTGGCGAACGCATGAGTACCCATCGCCTGGGTTTCGCCGCCGTCGCCCGGTGGCGCCAGTGGCTGATGAGCACGGTGGGCACCTGGAGTTTCTCGCGATGGCAGAGGTACGGCACCGGTGATCTTCTCGAGCGTTCGCTCACCGATACCGACGAACTCCAGGACCTGTGGCTGCGCGGCGTCATCCCGAGCGTGGCGACACTGGTCACCATGGTGGTGAGCGACGCGGCGGTGGGCGTCCTCGCACCGCGGGGTCACTGGTGGTCGGTCGCCGTCGGCACTGCCGTCGTGCAGATTCTCTTGGTGACCGCGTTGGTCAGCCGACTGGGCGCTCAGGTGCGCGCCGATCGTCACCTTCGTACTTGTCGTGGCGCCTACCTGGCCTCGCTCGTCTCGTCTCGTGCGGCGGCGCCGGAGATTGAACGGCTCGGAGCGTCAGATTTCCTGCGTCGACGTGACGAAGTGTCCGTCTGGGATCTGCGCGACGCTGAGGACGCAATGCGACGTGAGAGGCAGCGCGACGTCGCCCTCGTGGTGGCGGGACCGCTCGCCAGTCTCGGCGTCCTCGCCATGCTGCACCCCGCCAGCGCACCCGTATGGTTGGTCGTCGCGAGCCTCGTGGCAATCGCCACCTTCGACGCTCTGGCCACGCTGCGAGCCAGCGTGCACATCGCCGTCGCGGTCACTGGCGGTGCCGAGCGCCTCGACGAACTCGCGTCTGCCCCACTGGATTCAGACGCCACTTGGCCAGTCGAGACCACGCTGAGCTTTCGCGACATCATCGTGGCACACTCCAATGACGGCGTTCACCGCATGAGTGGCGTCGTCACCCCGGGGCGACGAGTCGGGGTGAGCGGTCCCTCGGGTTCGGGTAAATCAACGTTGCTGCGCGCGCTCAGTCGACTCGACGACGTGAGCGACGGCGCCGTCGACGTGGGCGGAGTGCCACTCAGCGATATTTCCGAGGGTCAACTGCGAACCCACGTCGTTCTGGTGCCCAGCGAGCCCGGACTCGTGAAGGGCTACGTTCGCGACGTCGTGGGTATGGGGATGGCGCTCAGCGACACGGACCTTGCGGCGTTGGCTGGCCTCGGCCTCGACGTCGAACTCAACGACCAGTGGGAGGAACTCTCGCGTGGCGAGCGTCAGCGCGTGGCGCTCGTGCGTGCACTGATGCGCACACCCGACATCTTGTTGCTCGACGAGCCCACCAGTGCGTTGGGTGACGCCGAGACGCACGCCGTCCTCGAACTGCTCTCTCGCACCACGTCGACAGTGATCGTCGCGACGCACGATGCGCGGGTACTCGCCTGGTGCGATGAGGTCATTACCCTCGCCGACGGCGCCACGACTTAGCCGTTGAGCGACTTCATCGACGCCTCGGGGTAGCGCTCACCGCGAACGGCATCGCGCGGCACCGCCGCGGTCAGGGCTGCGAGATCGTCGTCGCTGAGTTCGATATCCACTGCCGCGATGTTCTCCGCGAGCCAGCGCCGCCGCTTGGTCCCCGGAATCGGAACGATGTCCTCACCCTGGGCCAGCACCCACGCGATGGCGAGTTGAGCGACGCTCACGCCCTTGGCGGTGGCGATCTCCGTGAGCCGGTCCACCAGTGCCAAATTGTTGTCGAACGCCTCACCGGAAAATCGCGGGTGATTGAGTCGGAAGTCCTTTTCCGCCTTGCCCAGTTGGCTCGCCTCGCCGGTCAGGAACCCTCGACCCATGGGGCTGTAGGCAACAAAGCCGATGCCGAGTCGACGACACGAGGCCAACACGCCATCTTCGGGGTCGCGTGACCACAGCGAATACTCACTCTGCAGCGCCGCGATCGGGTGCACCGCGTGGGCGCGCTCGAGGGTCGGTACTGACGCTTCGGAGATGCCCAAGAAGCGAACTTTGCCATCGTCGACGAGGGTTTTCATCGCGCCCCAGGTCTCCTCGATCGGCACGGAACGGTCGATGCGGTGTTGGTAGTAGAGGTCAATGACGTCGACCCCCAGGCGTCGCAGCGAGTTCTCGCAGGCCTCGCGCACGTACTCGGGACGGCCGTTGATGCCCAGGAACGATCCGGCGTCGCCGCGCTGATTACCAAACTTGGTGGCGAGGACCACTTCGTCGCGGCGATCCTTGATGGCCGCGCCGACCAGAATTTCATTGGTGAAGGGTCCGTACATGTCGGCGGTGTCGAGGAAATTGACGCCGCGGTCGAGCGCCTCATGAATGGTGGCGGTCGACTCGACGTCGTCGCCCACTCCGTAGAACTCGCTCATGCCCATGCAGCCCAGACCCTCGGCGGAGACTTGCAGACCTTGGCCCAATTGACGCTGTTTCATGCTGTCCCCTTTATGTGAAATTACTCACAAAGCGTGTTTTCACGGTTCAAGCCTAAGGAGCAGTACCGCCAGACGTACTAAATTCTTTTTATTGGCTGGGGGGGCCAAACGTCGAGCACCCGCCCGTTTCTCACGAAGCGGGCGGGTCCCGTCGTCTAGGGACCATGGTCACCGCCCCGCCTCGGGCTCGAGAGCGCCACACGCCTAGGGTGAGGTTATGAGTGTCGCGCAGACTTCTCCCTCCCTCGAACGGCCACTGATGCGCGGCTGGCTGCACGTGGCCGGTGTCGTCATCGTCATGGGCTGCTCACCGCTGCTGTTCGCGCGATGCGCCACCTGGGCCCAAGTGATCTGGGTGCTCTGTTACGTCATCGGTGTCGCATCAATGATGGGCACCAGTGCCCTCTTTCACCGCGTGCGTTGGAGCCAGAGTCAGCGTCGCGCCTGGCGCCGGGCGGACCACTCGGCGATCTTCTTCGCAATCTCGGGCAGTTACCTCGCCATCGCCGGACTCACCATGCACGGTACCATCCGACTAGTTCTCATGCTGGTGATTGGTTCGAGCGCGCTGGTGGGCATCGCGATTCGCCAATTGGCCCTCGACACCCCCAAGTGGGTCAACACACTCCCCTATCTCGTGGTGGGATGGTCCGCCGTGGCTTTCCTGCCCCAGATCGGTCGAGGGGGCGGGGCGGTCGTGCTCACGCTGATCATCGCGGGCGGACTGGTCTACTCACTCGGCGCCTTCGTCTACGGGGCGAAACGTCCGCAGCTCAGTCCACGAATCTTCGGCTACCACGAGCTCTTTCACGCTTTCACCCTGGTGGGCGCGGGACTGCACTTCGCGGCAATCTATATTGCCCTTCGCTAGAGCGGCATCACGTTGGCGCGAATCAGGGACGGCGTGGAACGCCGGGTGGCGATAGAGGTCATCGACCCGTTGTCGATGCGCATGCGCCAGGCAGCGGATCCGTGCACTCCCAGAGCCCAGGTGACCGCCGACTTGATCGGCGACACGTGGCTGATGATGGCGAGGTGCTCATCGTTGCGGTGCACCAGGCTGTCGGGATCGGCCAGGAGCGCGTCGAGTTCGGCGTAGACGCGCGCGTCGACGGCGGTGAGCGACTCGCCGTCGAGCAGCGGCCGCTCGTGGTTGCCCTCAAAATCGTGCCACTGCTCATCGGTGATCGACGCGAGGCGCTGTCCGTCGAGCGAACCGTAGTCCACCTCGATGAAGGAATCCTTGACGATGGGATCAAGGGTGGGCACGGCCAGGCGCGCAGTGCGGTAGGCGCGATCGAGCGGCGAGGTCCACACCTCGCGCACGTCGATCAGGTGAGGGATGAGTCGTCGAGCCTGATCACGACCTTGTTCGGTCAACGACGGATTGGACCGCCCGACCAGGAGGCCGAGTTCATTGGTCGTCGATTGTCCGTGGCGAATCAGGATGATCACGGCAGCAAGAGACGTCCGCACTCGGGACAGTCCATGGCCACCCCGGGCGCGAGGTGGCGGAACCGGTCGTAGTCGAGGGGCGAGAGCGCGATGCGACAGCCGTCGCAGCGCCCCGCGTCGACCGTGGCCGCGCCCGAGATTCCCACGCGCGCCATCGCCGCGTCGTAGCGCTGGCGCCACTGCGGTTCGAGCGAGTGCGCCAACTCGGCGCGCGACTCGCGTAGCGCCGCGATCTCCTCATCGAGAGTGGCGCGAAGTTGCGCCGCGGCCACTTGAAGTTCGACGCGGCGCGCCACGCCCGGCTGGGCGCGGGCCTTGATGGCCGCGACGGAGTCATCAAGGGGCTCGAGCTCGAGCAGGCGATTGAGTTCCTCGTCCTCGGCCGCGGCGACGCGCTCGCGCACCTGTTCGAGTTCGTGCTGCATGGCGCTGAGTTCGCGCGCCGAGCCGGTCGAAGTCGCCAGAGCCCGTTCGAGGTCGCTGACGCGGGTCAGGTGCTTCTTCGCGGTCTCCTGGGCCGCCAGGTAGGCGGCGCGCACCGGTGCGGCGGCGTTCTGGGCGTCCTGCAGGGCGACGAGCAGCGAGCGAAGTTCGCCCTCGAGGGTGGCCAACTCGTCGAGTTCGGGTAGGTGCTCGCGTTGGGCAATCACCCGCTCAATCCAGCGGTCGGCGTCGTTGAGGGCGCGCAGGACGTCGAACTGTTCCATAGGCTCAGTCTCGCATTCGCCACTGCGTCGAGGCCAACTGGAGTTTCGCCAGCGCGGGCACCATGGGTGCCTCGCAACGCTCGAGGGCGTGGGCGAAGTCGAACCAGTGCACTTCGGGGCTCTCGCCCGCCGGCGGCGCGGGCTCGAGGGGCCGAGCGAGCAGCACGTAACGCAGGTCGTAATGGGTGTGCCCACGCGGGCCGGGATGCACGTCGACGTGAAAGAGCGTCGGTGGTGACGTATGCACCGCCTCCAGCCCGGTCTCTTCGAGGGTCTCGCGAACCGCGGCGTCTTCGGCGCCTTCTCCCGCGTCGACGTGGCCGCCGGGCTGGACCCAGATGTGCAGACGGCGGTGCAGGTGCAGGATCACCCCACGAGACGAGAGCACGAACGCCGACGCCGTGACGTGGTGATCATTGGCCCTCTCGTCGTAGGGATTGCCGGGCCAGGTCAGTCGGTCCAGCGTGGCGACGATCGAATCGGCTTCGCGCGCATCAACCGGCTCGATGGCCCGGATCTGCTGGGCCAGTACTGTCGTCGCGCTCACGCTCTCCAGAAGTCGCCTCACCGAGTCCGGCAACCCAATGTCACCCGTCGCCATGGCACCCGCGGTACTGGCAATGGGCGTGTCGTAGACCAGGCGGGCGGGCACGGTGCCGGCCCAGATCGGCAGCTGCGCGTCCTCGAGGTCATCGTCGGTCGGTCCGCAGGAGACCTTGGCCGAGGCCTCGTCGATGTCAATGGCCACCACCAGGGTCAGGCCCGCTTCGCGTTCATTCAATTCGCGCACCTCGCTGGCGCGCCCCGCCAGCACGGCATCGACGAAGTCGCGCAGCACCCGTCGCTTTTCTTCGTCGTCGGTGACCTCGCGGGTTGGTCCCACGATGACCACGGACCGGTAGGCAATCGAGGACTCAAAACCGCTGCGCGCGAGTCGCAGTCCGTCGTAGATCGTCACGCTCGCCGACGCCACGCCGGATGCGAGCACCGCGTGAAGCAGGGCATTGGACCGGCTCCCGTGCACGTAGAGGGTGCGTCCCACGCGATGGTGCAGGGTGGGCAGCGCCATGGCGAGTGAGTCAACGACACCCGCGACGTGGCACATCAACGCCGCGTCAATGATGGCGAAGACCGTTTCCTCGTCGTAGGCCGCCTTCTCGGGTAACCGGCGAACGCGCGTATGGGGTCCGGGACCCAGTTGGTCGCTCACGCGCGCAGGTCGCCGCCGAAGAAGGTCCGCGTCAGACCGGCCACTTCGACGTTCCTCTCGAAGAGTCGCGCGTGCATCACTCCTCCGCGCGCGGAGGCTTGTCGCACCGAGAGCGTGGGTGCGCCCGTGCGGTCGGCCCACCAAGGCGCCACCGCGCACATGGCGCTGCCCGTCACGGGGTCCTCGGCCAGTCCCAGTCGCGGCGCGAACACTCGAATCGACACGTCGACGTCGGGACCGCCCTCGCACACGGCGATGACGAGTGAGCTGGGCACCAAGAACAGCGCGAGCGTGTCCACGTGGAGTCCGCACAGGGTGTCGTAGTCCTGCACTACCGCCAGCACGCTCGACGCGCCCGCCTGAAAGGCCTCCCTGATCGGTCCGAGCGTCTCACCCAGCACCTTGGTATCCACGGGCTCGACGTAGGCGCGCGGCAGGTCAACTCCGATCAGGCCGTCGTTGAGGCGGCGTCCCGAGAGGACGCCCGAGCGCGTCTGGAAGTAGAGCTCGCCGCCGGGGACGCCCAGTTCATTGAGCAAAACGTGCAAAGCGGCGAGCGTCGCGTGACCGCAGAGATCCACTTCCACGGTCGGAGTGAACCAGCGCAGCGACCAGCCGTCGCCGATTCGCCGGAGGAAGGCCGTCTCCGACACTCCGAGTTCGAAGGCGATTTGCTGGAGGTCATCGTCTTCCATCGCGCGTTCCAGCAAGACGACCACCGCCGGATTACCACGCTCGCCTTCCCCAATGAACGCGTCGACCCACCACAATCGATGGCCAAAGGCCACATTGAGAGATTCCACCCTTAGACCTTGCCACACGCGAAAGGGTGAAGGGCGTAAAGTCGCTGGCGTGCGTGTCGTGACTTTCAATCTTCACGCCGGCGTCGACGGGTGGGGGCGACCAACCGGTGCCCTGGCACACTTAATCGCCCTGGCCCCCGACATCGCGATCTGTCCCGAACTCTGGCGCGGTGACGACGGTACCGACTTCGTCGCGACATTGACTGACACCACGAACCTGAAGGGCCAATTCGTCGCACTCGCGCGCGCCGAACGCGTCACCACCGGACACGGACCGCGTCGTTGGCAGCCGCTGCTCGCCCACTTCACGGGTGAACGAGGACTGTATTTCCGCGAACATCGCGAACTCACCCCCCAGCAACGAGAGCATCGACGCGCCCGGCCCCAGGTCGAGACCGGGGAATGGGGCATCGGACTCTTCACCACCCTGCCCATTGAGTCACTCGAGGTGAAGTCGCTGGGTCGACTACCGCGTGAGAAGGTCCGCCGCGCCCTCATCGTGGCGCGGCTCAATCTCGACGGGCGCTCCATCCAAGTGCTGGCCCTGCACGGTGCGCACCTCAGCCACGGCTCGCCGCTGCTGTTACGTCGGGTCGCGCGTATCGTCGCCGCGCTGGATCCCGACCCGCCCATCATCCTCGCGGGCGACTTCAATTGCTGGCGCCCCCTACTGCGCGTCTTCTTGCCGGGTTGGACCAGCCTCGCGCGAGCGCGTACCTGGCCCGGCCAGCACCCCCACTCCCAGATTGATCACATCTTGGGGCGCGGTCCGTGGCGACGTCTCGACGCGGGCGCGAGCGACGGGGGCAGCGACCACCGGGCCCTGCGCGCCGACGTGGCCCTAGACGAGCTCGACGTCCGAACTCTCGGGTAGGGCGCGCAGCAACGCCGCCGTCCAGAGCAGGGGCACGAAGGTGATGATCGCCGGCCAGCGCAGTGCGGAGCCGCCCGCGGCGTGCACCGCGTCGCCCACCCAGCCAAAGAGCCCGAGCCCCAGCGTCGCCCCGACCACGCCCGCGACCACCAGCCACCCGGCCGCCGTCGCGCGCACGTGGTGGGGAAAGATCTCGGTCCCGAGCGCGGTGATGACCGGAGTGACCAATCCCGCGGCCGCCACGCCGAGGAGGTAGCCGACCACGAAGGTGAGCTTGCCGCCCCCGTAGGCGAGCGTCGCGGTCAACCCCGAGGCGACCAGACCCAGGGCCACGGTGGTGCGCCGTCCCCATTTCTGAGCCAGCCAGCGACTGAGAAACAGACCCACCAGTCCGGTGACGGCGGCGCACGTCACCATCAGGGCGACTTTGGACGGCGTGATGTGCAGCACGCTCTCGCCGTACACGAAGACGAAGCCATTGGCGGGTCCCCCGATCATGCCCAGCACGCCCACTACCGTGGCGACGCGCCACAGGGCGCCGCGATATTCGCGCGGCACCGCGCCGACGCGCGCCAGCAAGGTGGTGTCACGCGTCGGGGGCTCGGGTACGAGTCGCAGCAACGCTCCCACCGCCACGACCGGCACGATGGCCAACGCGAAAAGCCAGCGAAAGGAGCCCGAGGAGCGAATCGCGCCGTGCAGGATTGCCGAGAGTCCCGCGCCCGCTCCGGCGCCCGCGGCGACGAAGGCCAGACGCCCGACGCGACGCCGCGTGGTAGAGAGCTCGACGGTCATCACCTGCAACAAAGTGGACGCCGTCGACAACAACGGCCGGCCCAGCGCGAAACAGGCCACGAAGATCCAGTAGTTGGGGCTCAGCGCCGCCGCGGCAGTAACGGCCAGGCCGAGCCAGAGCGTCCGGCGCACCAGGCGAATTCTTCCGAGCCGATCAGCCAGCGACGCCAGGGGCAGGGCGCCCAGCGACGCCACGCGCAGGACGGCGAGACCGAGTCCCAGCACCGAACCCGAGAGCCCGACTTGACTCGACAATGACGTTGACTTGGTGACGTGGCCGAAGTGCTTGGCCACGTCAGCGAGCGACGCGACGGCGCCGAACTGGGCGAAACCGGCGAACAGCGCCAGTAACGCCAGCGCCCAGGTCACCCGCGTGATCGTCCCCGCGTTCTTGGTAGGTGCGACGTCGCGACGTGTCATGAGTCCCCCGGTTAACACAAGGTTAGGTCGTCCCGATTGCGAACGCTGCCGCGTCGTGGGCGCGGCCCACGCGATACTCTCATCACCAGAGGGGCTGTTCATGACTCGACGCCGCAGTCTTCGCTCACAGCTCTACCGAGAGGCGCGCATTCTGGGCAACGTCGAGGCCGCCTCGCGTGGTCCCGCCGCCTACGGCAAGCGATACGCCCGCCGCAAGGTCTACGCGAAATCAAATTCGCTCACCCGCACCCTGCTGCGCTCGCTGGGCCTCTCGCGCTAGAGCGCTACAGCAGCGCCGAGTTCGCGAGCCAACGTTCGACGAGGTCGCGACGACCTTCACTCACGCACGACGACTCCGCGAGAGAACGACGGCGGTAGATCACCAGAAGCAGTTCGGTCGTGGCACCACTGAGGCGCGCGTCCGCCACCACTGGCTGGTCAAGGAATTCGAACCCCGTCGGGTCGAGTCGAACGGTCCACGACGGACCCTCCTCGCAGGAGAACGTGATCACTTCAGCGGATCCCACCAGGTTCTTCACGTTAGGAGAGAAATCGCGGGCGTATTCGACGTTGGCGAAGAATTCGTCGATGGCGTCGGCTCCCACCTCTTGGTCCACCACACTCACCACGCCGAGTGCCCCCTCGAGGTCGATGCGGTGCACCAAGGTCTCGTGCAGCAGTCGCCGCGCCCAGTAACGCACGTGCTGGTCCTCGCCCCACGCCCACATCACGTCGTCGGGGTCGCTCGCGCGCAGTGTGGCGACCAGTTCTTCGATACCCTCGGCCATCCATTCGGCGCTGACCGGTCCGCGAGAAAGGTTCATTATCTTCGGGGAAAGACGCTCGGTCGCGCGCACTTTCACCCAGTACTGCGCACGCCGGTGGACGAAGCCCAGGTGCGCGAGCAAGTCAGACACACTCCATTCCGGACAGGTGGGTACGGGAGTGTCCGGCGACGCGGTCGCCGCCAACTGAACGAAGCGAGCACCCTCGCGCCCGAGGTGATCGCAGTGCGTGAGGTATTGCATGGCCCCGAGATTAGACGCCGTCGCTCACCCGCCGGGTGGGCGGAACGAAACGGCGCACGAATCCGCACATCACGTGGCTCGCGGTGGTCACCGCCGTGGCGCGCCAGCGCGGCGCCAGCGTCACACCCAGCTGAACTCGAGCCCATTCGGGCATCAGGCCGTAGGAGCTCTGCACGAAGAGGCGGTGGGCCGCTTTTTGTATCGCTCCCTTGACGAAGCCGTCGGCCACGAAGGAACGTGCCTCTTCACCGTCGGCGCTAAGTCGCAGTTCGGGACGAAATGCTTCGATTTGCGCCCAGAGTTCGGCGAGCGTCGTCGGCGGGTTCTCTGAACCGAGGTCGCGGGCCAATTGGGACATCTCCCTCACGTAGGTGTCGGCCTCCGCGTCGCTCAAGGGCACTCGTGCGTAGCGCTGATACGCACCAAGAAACATCGACGTCTCACACGCGTGCACCCACGCCAGCAGGTGCGGATCGTTGGCGTAGTACGCCACTCCATCGTCGGCGACGCCGCGCACGGCCTCGTGCACCGACCGCACACGCTCAATGTCGAGGTACGCCAGGGACTTGGAGCCGTACGTGGTGTGGCCAATGAAGTTGGCGGTCTGCAGGAGGCGTCCCAGTGCGTCGTTCTGGTAGCGCGAGTGCTGGGCCACGCCCGCCATGGCGTAGGGGTGGAGCATCTGCAGGAACAGCGAACCGAGTCCGCCAATGATCATCGTGGATAAATCGCCGTGGACCAGGCGCGCTACCGCGTCGACGGGCATGTAGGTGAGCTCGGGGTCCTCGCACATGGGCACCGGCTCCTGGGTGAGGCCAACCGCGTGGCGAATGCGCAGATTCAGTCGTTTAGCGAAGTCGGAAGATTCCACGTCCGGGCGTCGAACGGGGCTCATCGTCCATTCTCCCGCCCGCACACGCCCTCAACTTTAGGGGCGAACACCGAGCAATCGATCATCGAATCCACTCGTTGGGGGCTCGTCGTCGCCACGACGACGTCGTCTCAGTGGGCGACGAGACGGTACCCGGCTCCTCGCACGGTCAAGATGAGGGGCTCGACGTCGTCGAAATTTATCTTCTTTCGTAGGTAGCTCACGTAGACGTCCACGATGTTGTTACCGGGGCCGAAGCCGTATTCCCAGACCTCATTCAAGATGCGCGTGCGCGAGAGCACGTGGGTCGGGTGACGCATGAAGAGTTCCAACAGCGCCCACTCGCGCGGCGCCAAATCGATCCGCCGCTCGCCGCGCCACGCCACTTTGGTGAACAAGTCCAGGCGTAGGTCCTCCACCACCAACTCATTGGTGGTCGGCTGGCTCGAGCTGCGCAACGTCGCGCGAATTCGCGCCAGCAACTCCGCGAAGGAGAACGGTTTGGTGACGTAGTCGTTTGCCCCCAATTCAAGTCCGCGCACCTTATCGGCGACCTCCGCGCGCGCCGTCAAGACAATGACCGGCAATGACGCGTCGCGCCGACGAAACGTCGTCAAAACGTCGAGCCCGGACGTGCCCGGGAGGCCCAGGTCGAGCAGCACCAGATCGAAGGTCTCGTGCGACGAGGCGAGGTAGCGACTCGCCTCGTCGCCCGTGGCCGCCACCGCCGTCGCGTACCCCTCGGCTTTAAGCCCCTTGACCAGGAATGAGACGATTGCCGCGTCGTCTTCCGCAATCAGAATTCTCACGCCGACACCTCCTCCTCGACACTAAACCTCGTAATGGGTAGCACCATCGTCACCTGCGCGCCCCCGTACGTAGAGGTGCCAATCTCAATCGCGCCGCCGTGCGCCTCGGCGACGGCCTTGACTATTGCCAGCCCGAGACCGGAACCGTCGCGGTCGCGCGCACCGGGTCGTTGGAAGCGCTGCAGGACCGCTTGGCGCTCGCCCTCGGGAATACCCGGACCGGAGTCCTCGACGCTGATGCGCAAGAGGTCATGTTCGTAGTCGACCGTCGCGATGATGGCCACGGTGTCGCCGTCGTGCGTGGCGCGCACGGCATTGTCCACCAGATTCATCAACGCGCCGCGCAACTTCTCCACGTCGACGTCGATGACGAGGTCGGGCGCCGTCGGCTCAATGAAGTCGCGCGGCGCGAGCACACCCACCGCACTATGCACCTCGGCCAGTAGTCCGCGCAACTCGGTGGGTCGAGTGTCGAGGAAGTCGGGCTCCATGGCGTGACCCAGCATCAGGAGTCGCTCGACCACCGAGCGAGTGTGGTCAATCTGGTCGATCACCACGTCCAGGGTCTCGCGGACTTCGTCGGGATCATCGACGGGTCCACGACCCAGAACCTCCAGGTGCCCCCGCGCCGCGGTGAGCGGGGTGCGCAACTGATGCGACACGTCCGACAATAAGCGGCGCTGGGCGGTCATCACGGCCTGCAAACGGTCCAGCATGGCATCGAACGTGTGGGCGAGCTCGCCCACTTCATCGTTACTCCCCTGATCGCCCAGCCGCTGATCGAGATTGCCGCTGCCGATCTCGTCGGCGGTCGTCGTGATGCGGCCCACCTTACGCAGGAGGCGCCGCAGCAACAAGAAGGTACTCAACACCCCCGCGAGCAACGCTATGACCCCTTCGGACACCGATAAGCGAATTTCGCGCGCGCGTTCCTTCGCGAAGCCGCTCAGGTCACTGGTGGCGATGAAGGTCCCCACCACCGTGTGGCCAGCGAAGATGGGTGCCGCCACGACTTCGGTCGGGGTGGCCGCCACGTCGGTCGACATCACTACGGTCTGAGGCGGCGGCGCGACGAGCCAGCCACGCACCCAGGAGTCGCGCAATACCTGCGCGGACCCGGGCGTCGAGAGCACGCCGGCGTGGGCGAAGGCAATGATGACGACCTCACCCGGCGCGAGCGCGTGGTTGATCAAGAAGTTTCTCGAGAAGACCTCGAGATTGCTGGGCTTTTGCTTCGTGGCCTGCTGCTCGAATTCGCGCAGCTCGATGCCAATGCTCGATGCCGCGACGGCCTGGTAGCTCGACGTGAAGTTGCGGATGAATACGGCCACCACCGCACCCAGCACCAGGGCGAGGATGAGCGAATTGAATATGGCTAGTCGACCAGCGCTGCCAACATTACGAAACCAAGAACGCGAGCTCATGGACGCCGAGCGAGAAGATCGGCGTCGCGCGACGCCACTGGCACGACGCCAGCGTCATGGTCCCAAGGGTGGCTCTCGCTCCCGAGTCGTCGTCGCCTAATTTTCAACGCCCTTCTTCTTGGTCCCCGCGAGCTCGCTCGAATCATCACTGGCGCCCGTGTCATTTTCACTGACCTTGGACTGGGGAACAACAATCGTGATCGGCGTCGTCGGTGTGGTCGTCGTCGTGGTCGGGGGCAACGTCGGGGGCACGGTGGTCGGCGCAGTGGTCGCCGGCAACGTCGTCGTGGGTTCGTTCGTGGGCAGCGTCGTGGTGGGTTCGGTCGTCGCGACCGTCGACGTCGTCGCTTGTGATCCGACTTGCAAGGACATTGGTACGTCCGCGGTGGCACCACCCGTCCCCGTGAGGGTAATCAAGGCCACGGCACCGGCCACGCCAAAGAGTGACGCCGACCACATCCCCCAGCGCGAGTGACGAGCCTTCGCTACCGAATGATGTGACGGTATCCGGTACCCGCCGTGGTCGTTGTCGTGACCAGATGGACTCTTCATTTCACAATTCTCCTTTATTTCAGTTCGCCGCGCCGACATGGACGGCGATGAGACCTTTAACGCAATTCCTTGGCCGTCTCGACCGGCACTGACGCTCGCGGATCGCCCACCAACGTCAAGGCCGTGGCGGGACAGGCCCGGACCACCCGTCGAGCCCGGGCGATCAGACGAGGATCGCTCAGCGGCTCCGGGTCCACCATCGCGTAGCCCCACGTATCCAGCGAGAGACGCTCAGGCATCACGAGCGCGCAGATTCCGTGTCCGTCGCACTTCGCGCCGTCGACGATAAGGCGAATTTGACCGTGGGGCTTGGTCATGAACTCTCCTCCGTCGTCGGCAGCGGAAAATCATGCGCGCCGCGAGACACGCCACATATCTCGCCGCGCAGGTGGCTCTTGAGTTCGGGTGCGAAGGTATCGAGGGCCGACTCGATCAGGCTGACGACCCCGGTGGGGTGTCCGCACGCTCCGCGTCCGCGAACCGACGTCGCCAACTCGCGCAGTCGACGCACATCGCCCTTACGCGAGCGTCCCGCAATCAACTGATCGAGCTCGCTACTCAAGGTGGGCAGGCCGAAGATGCACGGTCCGCACTGTCCGGCCGACTGACTCGCCAGCCACTTCACCAGGTGCGCGGTCTGCGCGAGACCGCAGGTGTCCTCGTCGAGCACCGCCACCAGACCACAGCCCAGCGACATGCCGAGCTGGGAGAGGCGAAAGCGCTCCACCGGGGTGCGCCACGCGGCCTCACCGGGCATCCACGTTCCCTCGTAACCACCCACGAGAACGGCGCGCGGCACTGAGCGCAGGCCGGCGTAGGTCTCGAGGACCTCACCAATGGTCACGGGGCCCACTACTTCGACCACGAGTCCCGGTTCCCTCACCGCACCCGCCAAAGTCAGCAGCGTCGATCCGGGCGCCTCGGGTGCACCGGCTTCGCCAAACCACGACGCGCCATGGCGCGCGATGAGGGCGAGGTGCGAGAGCGTTTCGACGTTGTTAACGACGGTGGGGCGCTGGCCAATGCCCACGCGCGCGGCCGGAATCACGCCGCGACTCGGCAGGGCACCGCGACCGTCGAGGTACGACACCACGGCACTGGTTTCTCCGGCGATGTAGGTCTCGGGGGCGTCAACAACGCGCACGCGCACCTCCCCCTCGTCGCGTTCGGCCAGAGCTGCGCGCAGCGACTGATTCGCCGCCACGCGCGAGCGGTGGGTGTAGATGACGATGTCGTTGGCCTCAACCGCGGCCGCGGCAAGTTGCGCGCCATCGAGTACCAGGTGAGGACGAAGTTCCAGGAGCGTCTGGTCCTTGCGGCTCGCCGGTTCACCCTCGCTGGCGTTGACGACGACAATGGGCGTGCCCGGCGACTCCGCGGCGACGTCAAACTTGGTGGCCATCGGAAAACCGCCGCCGCCACGCCCCAACAGTCCACTCTCGCGCAGCGTGTCACGCAACTCGCGCGGATCCACGTTCGCGAGGTCCAATTCGCCGAGACGATCAAGGTGGTGCTCGAGAGATTCCGCGCCGTGTGACGCCGTCGGGCCGGCGAGCAATCGTGACCCGGTCTCGCCCGCCACCATAAAGCGCGGTGCCGAGACGAGCCGTAATGAGGCGTCGCGCTCGCGTCGCGCTTGGTTGAAGTCCACGATCGTCACGACGCCACCGACTCGGGCGCCGCGGTTGGTGTGTTCGTCGACGGCGGCGTCTCTCTCAGCGACGGGCCGTGCGCCGAAGCGGCGGCGTACGCAGCGCGAGCGGCTCGCGGCTCGAACTCCTCCTCGCCTCGAGAGCGACGCACCAGCGCGTAGCGGGTCATGGTGAGAAAGACCACCACTCCTCCGGTAAACACGTAGAGAATCCGCAAGGCGGCGGTGTCGGTGCCGGCCATGACGCCATGGAACCAGACAAGGCCGAAGTTAATCGCTGCCAAACGGTGATAGGCCAGCCAGTGTCGTGCCCCGAGACGTCCCGCGGATCGCGCGGTCGCGAAGAGCAGGACCATGAAGAGCATGGCGATGACGCCGAGGGACACCGCGGTGGGCCGGTACTGGGCCTTGAAGGGGACGAAAGCGCCGACCCAACCCACCCCGGCGTACTTGTCCGACGCCAGGGACACCAGGTGACCCGCGACCAATGCGAGGGTCGCGGTAGCGAGTGTTGCGTGCACGCGCAGGCGCGTCTCGGAGTGCACCAGGGGGCGGCGAAGTCGCCACGGGTGACGCATCCACACGCCGAGAATTACCAGCGCCGTCAACGCGATATACGCGGCAATGCCGAGCGCGCGACCAGTGAGCCAGGGGAAGTACTTGCTGTGCAGCGTGGGCGCGAACAGGCGCGCGAAGCTAAATCCGGCGCCGAGCGGGAGAGCGACTGCGGCCAGGCCCGTCAGGACCCACGCCAACGCGCTGCGGATCGGGTCACCCGACGTGGCGCTCACGTCCGCTCCCAGAGAAGGTATGGCGCCAGAGCAGCACTCGTGCGAATCTTTCCCCGATCATCGCACCACAGTGCGGGAATGGCCCGCGTGGCGGCGGCCGACGCGATTTCCCTGCGGCCCGCCAAGAAGAGTACTTTGACGTCGACCTCGGCCTCGGCGGGGTCGAATCCCACTACGGTGACGGCCACCAGGCCCTCGCCGCCGCTGTCACCGGTTCGCGGGTCAATCAGGTGGTGTACCGGCCGGTCACCAATACGCCAGTGACGCAATCGAATCGACGAGGTCGCCACCGCTCGATCACTGACGCAGAGAATCGCGACGGGCGTATCGGCACCATAGGGATCTTCGACGCCGACGCGCCAGGGTTCGCCGTCGGGAGCCCGACCCGCGAGGTAGCAGTCGCCGCCCGCCTCCACCAGGTAGTCACTGAGTCGCGCCGACAGCACGTCGCTCGCCCACCGCACCGCTAGTCCCTTGCCAATACCTCCGAGGTCAACGGCGTCGCCCAGCCAGACGTCTCGCTTGTGAGCACGAAATCGCGGCTGCCAGATTCCACGAATCGCCGCCGTACTCTCGCGGGCACTCAGGCGAATCTCATCACTGCCAAAGCGCATCGACGCGTCATACCCCAGCGACAACAGACTGGTAAGTATGCGCGGATCGAACACGCCCCCCGTGCGGTCGTAGGCGTCGTACGCCTCTTGCAGGGCCCGGTACAGCACCGGCGGTACGCGGTGCCAACGCGACGGTGTCGCGTTGGTGCGCATCAATGGACTCGACGGGTTAAAGCGAGTGCAGTCCTGTTCTACCTGGTGAAAGACGTTGAGCGCTCGATTGAGAATCCGCTCGGTGTCGTTTAACCCGTGGGCGCGCGCCACCTTGATGGTGATCGCACTGGCCATCGCCCGAGTTGAGGCGACGAGGGTGTCGGACAATTGTTCAACCGGCACCCGATGCTCCCGTGGTGGTGTGAGTCGGCGGAGTCGCCACGGTGGTCGGTACAACGACGGGCGCCGCGGTGGTGGTCGTGGTGGGTGCGGGTGGCGCAGTGGAGGTGGGAGTGGCCGTGGTCGCCGTGGTGCCACCAGAGGACGATCCTCCCGTTGCCGTCCGCGTCACCGTCGTCGCGGGGGTGGTGCCGCTCGAGGATGATCCCCCCGAGGTCGGGGTCGTGGTGGAAGCACCCACCGAGCTCGTCAACCTCGCCGAGATCGCCGCGGTCAGCGACGCTGCCGTGGAGCTGGTGTTCTGCGCGGTAGAGGTCAGTGCCGACACGATCCGGCGATCATTCGCCAGGGTCGCGCTCAGGCGAGCGAGGGTCTTGGCGTTCAGGGTGTTCTGGCGCGACACGTAGGCCGGCACGGTGCTCGTCGTGGTGGTCGTGGCCGCCGGAACCGTGGCGCCCACGAAAGCGTTGGCCAGTCCGGTCCCGACGATGGCCACCGACGTCACGACGACGGTGGGAAGGACGCGGCGACGCAACTTCGATCGGTGCAGCGTACGCGACGTTCGCGCACGGCTCGCCGCGCGACGATGGCTCGCGGCCAATAACTCATCGGGCACCAACGCGTCGTAGTCGTGATGCGACGATGCGCCTCGCGGCGAATTCTTGTCAGTTGTCATTGTTGGTCCCCGTGCAGGTGGCCGCAACAATCGAGGTCGTCGTCGAGGTCGTCGTCGTGACACTGTTGTCGTGATGCGGGTAGCACACCGACGTGGTGGTCGTGGGTGCCAGCGTGGTCGTAGTGGACGNNGGACGACGCCTGGGTGGTGGTGCCCTCCCTGGTGGTGGTCTCGTGGTGCGCGTGGACGACGTTCGTCACCTTGTTGGTCACGTGCTGAGGGGGTGCGGCGGGTGAGGATGGCGCGTGGTAGTGACTGAGCGCGGCTTCGTAGGCGACCTGCGCCTGAAGGTGCGACAACTCCGCCTGGGCGTTAACGATCTCGGAGCCGAGCTGTTGAGCCTGTGATGCGAGGTAGTTGACTTCGGGCGTCACCACGTCACGCGGCTGCGTCGTCGTGGAGTGAGTGACACTCGCGGCCGACGACGTCGGCACGGGAGTGTTGATGATGGCGGCGGCCCCGCCCACGGTCGCGCTCGTGATCACCACGGCGCTGACCCAACGCATACGTCCTCGCATTATTCCTCCCAACTCCGGGGGCTACGCGACATCACGTTCCCGACGCCGAGCGGCCGAGCAATATTCGCACTCGGTCGTCGCGCCATTGATGACGATGACCAGACCACGGAATCGTGACCTCGACTTCTCGCTTGACCCTGTTGTCCTTGCATACCAACAAGTATGAAATTCGTTTCTTGCCCCTAGATGTGCCGCAGATTAGAGATGTTTCATCTTTTCGGGCAACTGCGCATAGAGTCACAACTCGCGCACAATTCCTGGTCAACAGGGCCCCATTTGGGCCGGCGCTCGCCACAAATCACGTCGCTCCGCCACGGCGGGCGGCCCGGGGCGAGCGCTCGGTCAGTGCTGGCTCGGTGACGGCGAACGTTCGAAATCGCGCCTACGGCGTGATGAAAGTGAGATTCGCGACCGCGGCGTCGCCCAGCGAAGAATTGGCGACGCTGATGTCGCAGGCGTTCGCGTCACTCGAGGTGGTACCGCACGTGCCCGGCCCAATCGCCCCCGCCACCAGCTTCAGCTTCGTCGCCGGGAATACTCCCGCCGGGCTGATGATCACGGACTTGTAGGTGGAGAGGTCACATCGCGCCTCGGTAATCGAACCCTCCAAACATTCGGCGTAGAAGACGCGGTCGTTGGGGGTGAAGCCCTCGCCGGACAAGGTGATGACCTCACCGTTCTTCAGGCCCTTCGATGGAGTCACGCGAAAGGAGCGACCCGACACGACGTGCACGAAGTGCAGCGCCACGATATTGGCCGTACCAAAGGCTGCGTTCGACACGTGCAGTTCGCACGAGGATAAGTTGGTCGGCGACGTGCCGCAGGTTCCGTGGCCAATTCGGCCCGTCGCCATGACCACGGATGTCGTCGGCAGCACTCCCGACGCCCCGACGACGACCGTCTTCGCGGTGACGCGGTCGCACTGTGAAAGGTTGCCGGCTCCCACCATGCATTCGGCGATCACTACTTGCTGGTGCGGCGTGAAACCGCTGCCCGCGACCCGCACCTCGTCACCGGCCTTGAGGTCCGACGTGGGCGACACTGAAAGTACCTTGACTGCGGGTTTGTGCGTGAAGGTGAAGGTCACTACCGACGACGTCACCGCCCGATAGGCACCGTCGCCCTTCTTGGCCGCGCGAACGCGACAGGTCCCGATTGACGTGGACACCAGCGTCGAACCGTTGAGGACACACGTCGAGGATGTACCGCCGCGCAAGACGAAGCTCACCACTCCTGCTCCGCTGCCGCCGGTGGTCGTCAGTGAGATACCCGATCCGACCGTGCCGCGCGCGGGAACCAAGGCGAAGTGAGCTTGATTGAAGCGAAGGAAGGTGATGATCTTGGTCGGAGAGCGGGTGCCCACGTGGCTGGGGTCGCCATACTTGGCGACCGTCACGCGACAGGTCCCCGCCGTCGAGGCTACGAGCAGCCCACCGCTGATGGCGCAGCGTGCCGCGGTTCCGTCAGCGACACTGAAGAATTCTCTCCCCGATCCGCTGCCGCCGTGAACCACCAACCTCACGGATGATCCAATGGTTCCCTGCGAAGTCACAATCACGAGAGCCGCCTGGGAGGCGCGAGTGAAGACGACGGGCGTCGAAGGCGAACTTGCACTCCGATGATTGCGGTCCGCCGCTTTGAGAACCTTCACGAGGCACGTCCCCGGCGACGTCACGCTCAGCAGCTGATGGCCGTAGTCTTGGGTGATAGTACAGCCGCTCGCCGTGAGGTTGGCGACTTTATACGTCAACGGCCCGTTGCCACTGCCCCCACTAGCGCTGAGTTGGGTGGCCTGGCCAAACGTGCCCTGGGTCGAGGTGAGGCGCAACGGCACTTGAGCGGCCTTGTCGAACGACACGGCTGTGAGGTGCGATGAGGCCGCGAGATAATTGGCGTCTCGCGCCTTGGTCGCCCTGACGAGACACGTCCCCGCCGTACTCGCGGTGAGCGAGAATTTGACGATGCGACAATTGCGGGCCGTGCCGTTGCGCTCGACGTAGCTCACCCTCCCCCGGCCGCTTCCTCCGCGAGTGCGCAGAGACACCGGCGAACCATAGGTGCCCGATGTCGACTTCAAGGAGAGGAGCTTCTGGTGAGCTCGCGCGAACGTGAAGGTCGCGTTCGACGACGACATCGATACGTAGTCGAGGTCCGCGGCCTTGGTCGCCCGGAGCAGACACTGTCCCGCACCATTCGCGCTCAATGTGGATCCGGTGATCCGGCAATTGATCGCCGATCCACTCAGGACGACGTAGCTCACCGCTCCACTGCCCGCTCCACCTTTCACCGTAAGATGCGACGCCGATCTATAGGTTCCCGAAGTAGAGGTAATCGTCAACCTGGGCTGTGTGGCTCGCGCGAAGGTCACCGCAGTCGCCAGCGAACTCTTGGGAGCGTACGTGATGTCTGCACCCTTGACGGCAGTGACCAGACACGTCCCCGCGCTGCTCGCCGTCAAGGTCGCTCCGGCCACCAGGCAACCGGACGCGGTGCCGTTTACCGCGCCGTAGCTGAGAGCCCCGGTCCCCGATCCTCCGCTCGCGGCCAAGGATATGGGTGACCCGTAGGTGCCCGAAGTGGAGGTGACAGTGACCTGCGCCTGGGCCGACTCGTAGAACAGAACGACCGTCGCAGAGGACGATTTGGGCAGGTAATTACCGTCACTGGCCTTGGTGGCCGTGACCGAGCAGGTGCCCGTCGTGTTGACGGTCAATGACGTCCCGTTCACGGCGCAACCGGACGCCGTGCCGCTCGTCGGGATGTAACTGAGAGTTCCCGTCCCAGAGCCGCCACTCGTCGTGAGGGTCAAGGGCTGTCCCGCCACCCCGCTCACTGACGTCACAACAAGCGGCAGTTGATTTGCCTTGATGAAGGTGACGATTGTGGGCGCCGAATTCTGCACCGAGTAGTTACCATCACTTGCCTGGGTGGCGATAACCGAACAGTTGCCCGCCGTGGTGGCGGTCAACGTGGATTCGCCCACGCCGCTTCCGAGGCAATTCGACGCGGTGCCTGGGGAGGTGGCGAAGGAGAGAGCACCCGTCCCGCTGCCGCCCGACGCCGTCAGCGAGATGGATGTCCCGAAGGTGCCCGTGGTCGACGTCACGCCTAAAGGCGTCTGCGGCGCCTTCCCGACCGGTACCGTAATCTGGCCGGACGCGGAACCGTAGGCGCCGTTGTTCGAACTGAATGACGCGTTGACGCTGAGGGATGTTTCCGAGACTGGCGTGTAGTTACAGATGGCGACGGAGGCATTCACCGATTGTGCCGCGCATCCCACATCCGAGCCATTGACCACGAAATCAACGGTGCCGGTGGCGGGGAGATCGAGCGTGGCGCTCAGCGTCACGTTCGACAGATTCGTTGCCGACGATGGCGAGGCGCTGAGCGTCACGTTCGGGGTGGGCACGAAGACGAACGAGGACTCCGGCGAGGGGGCCGACTCGTTGAAACCAGACGAGCCAGAGTTCACCGACGTCACGTCAAAGAAATACTGAGTCCCCGGCGTGAGACCCGTCACGTCGCACGACGTACCCGGAAAAGCCGAGAAGCACGACGCTGGCGCCGACTCCGCACCCGCCGTCGTGCTGACGTAGACGTTGTATCCGGTGATGTTCGCCGTGGCGCCCGAGCCGTCGGTCCCGGCGTTGGTTGAAGCCGACCACGACACGGTGACGCCGGTGCTCAACGTGCTTGTGCTCACGCCGGTGGGAGGGTCGGGTGGCGTGTCAGGGGCCGCAGCCGCCACTCCGGCACCGACGACCAGGGTGGAGCCGACGGCTATTCCCAGCGCAAACAGTATTTTCAACGGTTTGTGACACAGCATCGCAAACCGGTGTGACGACATGGTGACAGGAATCCTCCGGGCTGACTTCGGCTAGGGAAATAAGATTAAAAAGTCGAGCATAGGAGAAGTGGACTACCCGCCGAAAGGGCCAAATTCGGTTCTTGCCCACGACGGGAGCGTCCGCACGGCGCCGCCGTCAGGGGACGGGCTTGATGGCCACCCCGACAGTGAAGAAACTCCACGGTTTTGGCCCCCTGGCGTAGGCCTGCTCACTCCATTGGACGTCGAAACCGGCGTCGCCCACGAGAGCCAAGGGCTCGCGAATCAATTGACAGCCTCCGGCGAGGCGTTGCTCGAAGCCGTTGAGGCGGTGCTGCCACGACGCCGTGGCGCAATCGGGCGAGAGGCCATGCTCGAGGAAGTGCAACGACCCGCCGGGCGTGAGAATCCGCAGAATCTCGGCCAGCACCGCGCCAGGATCGTCGACGCTACACAGGGTGAAGGTGCAAAGTGCGGCGTCGAAGGATTCGTCGCCAAGAGGTAACGAGCCTCGCGTCGGGTCGATGAGCGTCACCAGACACCGAGCCTGGGAAATATTGGACGCGGCACGCTGGCGCGCCACCCCCGCCGGCTCCACGGCAACGACTCGTTCGACCGCGGGGGGATAGTGCCTGACGTTGGCCCCCGAGCCAAAGCCAATCTCGAGAACGTCACCGGCGAGTCCCTGACACACCCGATGACGCCACGGGTCGAAGAATCGCGAACCACACACCACACCAATGGCGCGCGGCACCACCTGATCTACATAGAAGCCCATCTCTCGAATCTAGGGAATGGCGCGCTCGCGCATGCCCGACGTGCCCTTACGTCTGCTCTGGTTCGTGATGATGAGGATCGAGCATGTCAAATTCCTCGAGGTAGGCCCCATTGGGATGGTCCTGCGCGTCCTCAACGACGTCGGCGACGACGTCGGCGTCCCTATGACGTGACTTCCGGAAGAAACCAGTGGTTGGCCGCACCATGTCCTCGAGGACCGGGGTATGCGCAATTGTTTGATGACGGCGATTCTCTCTCGTCATTCCATTGAGGCGCTGGGCCCGGCGCGCACCCACGTACCCGCTCACGATGAGAGCGACGGCCATCGCGATCCACACGTAAATCATCTTCTTCTCTTTTCTTAACTGAAACTACCCCACGACACCGGGCGGTTGACGACATCACCGCCGCCAATTCCCCACGCTCGCGAGAATCGCGACGTGCCTCAGCCGTCACGTCGGAGAAAAACGGTCGTCCTACACTGCACGTATGTTGAACCGATGGACGCGCGCAGTACTGCGCCATCGTGGCATCATCATCGCGGGGTGGGTCCTGCTCGTCGTCCTGGGTCTATTGGCCAACGGCGCCCTGAACGGTCGCCTCTCCACGTCGCTAAGTGTGCCCGACTCGGCCTCCGCGCACGCCAACGCGATCCTCGCGACTCACTTTCACGAAAACGTTGAGGGGTCCTTCACCATTGTGGTGGTGAGTGACGGGCAGTCGGTTACTTCAATTGAGCGGCGAACGACCAACGCAGTGCGCACGATTCGCACCGGACAAGTCCTTCAGTCCAAGGAGATCAACGGGGTGGTGTACCTCGAGGCGGACACCAACTTCAACTTGGTCCGTGCGGCCCGATTGACGGAGCCCCTTCGCCGCGCCCTGGCGGCCCAGGGGCTCGGTCGAGCCCTGGTGACTGGTCCGGCGGCGTTGCAGAGTGACATCACACCAGTGTTGCAAGGTGACTTGCGCCGCGGTGAAGTCATCGCACTCCTGCTCGCACTGATCCTGTTGATTGCGGTGCTCGGTCTGTGCGGAGCCGTCGCGGTGCCCTTCGTGGTCGCCGGGGCCACGATTGGCACGTCGCTACTCGTAGTGTTTCTACTGGCGCACGTGGTATTGATGGTGCTCTACGTGCCCAACGTGATCGAGCTCATCGGACTCGGTTTGGCCATTGACTACTCCTTGTTGATGGTGCACCGTTTTCGTGGCGAAATGCGTCACGCGACCTCGACCGCGGACGCCGTGGTGGCCACCATGAACCGCGCGGGGCGCACCGTGGTCATTTCGGGCGTCGCCGTGATGGTCGGACTGGCCACTTTGCTACTGGTGCCGGTGCCCTTCCTGCGCTCGCTGGGCGCGGCGGGAATCGTGGTCCCGCTCGTCTCGATCGGGGCGGCCCTGACGTTGCAGCCAGTGTTGTTGTCGCTGCTGGGCCCTCGCGGTCTGCGAACCCTCGGCGTGAGCGGACTCATGGGCGAGCACGACCATCTCGCCCACGGATGGTCGGCGACGACGCGAGTAGTACTTAAGCGACCGCGGACGGTGTTGGCGCTGGCGCTGGCCGCGGTGGCGCTGTGTGGCGCGAGCGCGTGGTGGTTGCAACTGACCCCCGGCTCTCTCAGCGCCATTCCCCCGTCACTTCCTTCGGCCCAGGCCAATGCCTTCATGAACCATCACGTCGGCCCGGGGGTGATTACTCCCGATCAGGTCGTGCTCGTCGCGCCCGCCGGCGAAAGTTGGCGCAGCGCCACCCTGCAAGATGTGGAGACGCGCCTGGGGACGGTGATTCTGGCCGAGCCCGAAGTGGCGGACGTGGCCATCGGGATTCAGGCGCCGTACGTTGACGCCACCGGTCGCTTCGCTCAACTCTTCGTCGTCGCCAGTCACCAGTTCGGCGCGCAGGAGTCGCAGGCACTCGTCGCGCGAATTCGACGTCACGACGTGCCCGCCGCCCATTTGCCACCCGGTGTGCAGGTCTACGTGGGGGGCGCCCCGGCGCAAGGCGTCGATTTCTTGAACCGCGCCTACGGCGCGTTTCCCTGGATCGTGCTGCTGGCGATGGTCCTGGCTCTGCTCATCCTCTGGCGGGCGTTTCGCTCACTCACCCTCGCCGCCCTGGCGGTTCTCCTGGACCTCGTGAGTGTCGTGGCGGCGTACGGCGCCATGGTCGCGATCTTCCGCTTCGGGATCACGGGATCGTGGTTGGGTACGTATCACGTCGACCAAATCGAGGGGTGGGTGCCCGTCTTCGTGTTCGCCATGCTCTTTGGGCTCTCGATGGACTACGAAGTCTTCATCGTGGCGCGTATGCGCGAGGCGCGCGCCGCCGGCCTCGCGCGAGACGAAGCGATTATGAGTGGTCTCACCAATACCGGCGGCGTGGTGAGCGCCGCGGCCTTGATCATGGTGGGGGCGCTCAGCGGACTGGTCCTGGGCCACGTCGCGGGACTCCAGGAACTCGGAGTGGGTTTGGCCCTGGGAGTCCTCGTCGACGCCACCCTAGTTCGCGGGTTGATTCTGCCCGCCAGCCTCGCGCTGCTCGGAGAAGAGACCTGGCACTAAGAAACACGCCCCGCCACCCCTGAGGGCGACGGGGCGTGTTTCACGCACCGGAACACAGAGTTACTTGATCACCCTGATGGCAAAGCGCATTGCCGGCACGTGGTAGCCCAACGCGAGACCCGGAAAGTCGCGAGCGTACGACAGCACCGGCACCATGCCGTACGGAGTGCTCGCAAAGGACGGTGAGAGTGAGTACAGCATGGGATAGAGGTCAATCAAGTGCGTGCCCACTCCGCCCGTGGCGTGCAGGTGGATCACCATGTAGCCATTGGAGTTGAACCCGCAGCCGTAGCCCATGTAACTGTTGTCGTAGTCCACGCCCAGGGTGTTGTCGATCTGGGTCCAGCCGACTCCCTTGATGCTGATGGTGAACTCCTGACCCTCCTTGAACACGTGAGTGCCCACGCCCGCCTGCCCGGTACTGAGACCGGCCACGGTGTCATTCGCCGTCGCCACTCCTTGCGAGATGGTCTTGCCCGAACTGTTGAAGAAGGGCACGATGCTCTCCTTCACGTAGAACGATGCTTGGGCTTCGATGGTCGAGCCATTCATCACCTGGACGACGTGCCATCCGCCGAGTCCGTCGGGGACACTGAGAGCGGCACTCAGATTGCCGTTGGTAACGCTCGCCGAGCCGAGGGGCACCGAACTAAAGGCCCAGCACGTGCTGGCGCAGTTGACACGATTACCCACCACGGTCGCCCAGACGAGCTGCTGGGTTCCGGTAGTCGGCAGATTCGTCACTTTCAAGTTCACCTTGGTGTTGACCGGCCCCTGCGTCTGCGAGAGAGTCGCGACCGCCTTGGAGTTGGGGTCAAGATTCGCATTCGTCAGGGTCGTGACCTGGCTCACGGTGGCGGCGACGTTGGCCGGCCAGCTAATGCTCGACACGGGCGGTCCGTTGTCCTTAGTTACGTGAAAGGCCACGGTGGCGCCATTGGTGTAGGGAATCGGCGATTGCACCACGTTGAGGTAGAGGTAGCTGATGGCGTTGCCGATCTGAATGAAGTGCGTGCCGACGGGTCCGGCAGCACGGATCACGATGCTGGCGGTGCCGCGAGTCCAGTTGGCCATCATCTCACCGGTGTAGTGGTTGTCGTACAGCACCGACGCGCCACCGGTATAGAAACTGGCGCCCATGCCGGTGTAGGTGATGGTGATGGGAGTTCCGACGGGTCCGCGACGCGGAGTGACGGTGACGATGCGCAGCAGGGTGAAGCCGCCCTGCGCCACTTCGACCCCGTTGACCACGGCGTAGATGGTGTGAAGTCCACCGAAGTCGGCCGGGGCCTTGAACGAATAGCTAAAGGCACCGCTGGCGTTCGTTGTCACGGTGGTCAAGGTCACGTTGAAACTCGACGAGGCGCGACCGAGGTAGTTCACGGTGTCGGGCTCAACGTCGGCCACCCACGTGGCATTCGACGTCGACCACTCGATGGCGACCGGGGCGTTGGCCGCGAGTCCGGTGCCGCTCACGGTGACGGGGGTGTGTTGGACGCCTTCGACCGGATTGACGCTGAGCGCACCCAGTGAACCGGCGACGGTGAAGCTGGGGCTTAGGGGACCCGGGAGTGCCGGTACGCCCGGGAGTTTGCTGGGCGCCACCAAGGTAATGGGATTGACAGTGTCCGCACCGCTCGCGCTCGGACTGATGAGCAGAGACAGGGGCAGAAGAGCTGCGCCCATCGTCCAGAGAAGTCGATGGCCTCGGCCACGACGGGTTGCACGGAACATGAGAGAACTCCTTTTACGCCCAGTGGCGTGTTGCTCCTCGCGTCAGAAGATTTTTCCGCCGCGCTCTACTTCACGAGCCCGAACTCGGCCAGTAGGACTTCGATCGGGCTCGTGAAGGAACTGCTGGTACTTCGCTAACTACGCCGTAGCGTTGATCGTCAACTGCGATGGCGACGGGAGTGAACCCGTGCCGTTGTTCAGACCGCTCTCGGCGTAGGCGTAACCCTTCGCTCCGCGAGCCGGTGTCTTGATGACCTTCTTGGTGGTCCACTTTCCGTTCAACTTGGTACGAACCGTCTTATAGACCGCCTTGACCGGGGCCAGGGTCACGATGACCTTGAACGGTACGACGCCCGTGGGAGTCTTTGCGGTGGTGAACCAGCCGAAGGTAAAGTATCCGTCCCTGGTCGAGTAGGTCATTTGGGGGTTCGGTGTCACGCCCGGCAGGTCCTTGATCACGACGCTCTGCACGTTGGCGGTGGTCAGGGGTGTGCCCGTCAGCGGCTTGCCGGTGGAATTATCGATGCCCCACATGCGAAAGACCACGGTCTGTCCCTGGATGAAGCTATTGGCGAGGAAGCAGCCGCCGGTAACTCCCGGACTGCCGGTTCCCATCACGGTGTCAACGTTGACGGTCAGCCACTTGTTACCCGAGACGAAGGGTGGTGCAATCGTCGTGGTCGTCGTCGCCTTGGCGGTGGCGGCACCCGACCCGGTGGCCCCAAAAAATGCCACACTGCCCAGAACCATCGCACCAACCGCGACGTGTGTCGCTAACTTTCTCATGATTATTCTCCTGTCTTTCCTGTTAGGCCTTGACGCTCAAGGAGCCCTTGAGCGTGGCGTTGAACTTCTGCGTCTCATTGCCCTTGAGGGTATTCACCGTGAAGGTGGCGTGGATAGTGAGTGTCCCCGTCGCGCCAGCGAACTTGCCCGTTCCCTTGGTGACTTTGACGGTCCCGCTGAGGGTCACCGGGGCGGGCGCGGTCTTGGTAGGACTGGCCGAGGCGGTGGTCGACGCGCTCGCGCGCACCGACTTGACCGAGAGTGAGCCGCCGGGGCCCTTCAAGACCGCGGTGCCACTGACGGGATCCGAGGCGCTGGACGTCGAGAACGAAGTGGTGGCGCCCGTTGCCGTCACCGAGCCTTGCCCGAGGGTGGTGCCCTTTCCGGCGCCGCTCATGGTTCCCGAGACGCGCTGGGAACCCCAGAGGATCTTGACGTTGCCGACGTACGCGGCGGAGAAACTGAGTTTCTTCATCTTCGTGGCGTGGGCGCTGGCAGTCACTGCGGGCACGTTGTGCGTGCCAACCGCTGCGGCGCCCGAGACGCCGATACTCAACACGCTGATGGCGGCGGCGGCGGCGAGAAGATTGACTCTGCGGACATTTTTCATTACTTCACCCTTCGATAACCCCCCCTCCCTCTTTCGAGTATGGACCCGAATACGCGTAACGGCCTAGGGCATAACGTCATAAGAAATTCGTAAGTTCCGTCTCGCGCGGTGTTGCGCGCCGGGGGTGATGACGGCAAAAACGGGCGAACGCCATTAAGGTCACGTGTTCGCAGTCGCGGTCGAGCACTATCTCTCTCGTGGACCGGTCTGATGACGGCAGTCTTCCCCGCAGTGAAGCGTCCAGTGTCGCGGGCGTCGAATTGGGAGTTGTTGAAAAACCGCAGGGAGCTGCGAGGTGCGGTTTTGAAGATTCATCTACGAGTGGGAGACAGATTTGTGCGTAAGATCCCAGCGTTTCGCCTTAAAACCTCGGCCACGATCACGGCCCTGGTCGCCGCGGCCTGTCTGGTCGCGCTGCCCGCGCACGTGGCGACGGCATCATCGCCGTCGAGCGCGTGGACCATGGCGTCAGTTCCTTCTCCCACTGGTCACTGGCACGCCGTCGATCACGTCGGTGGGCTCTGGATCGCACTCGGCTACGGCGCCCACGTCGCCATCTCGAGAGACGGCTCCACGTGGGCTGAGCACCCTGCGCCCGCGGGGTCGTGGCAGACCGTCGTGTACGGCAACGGGCGATTCGTCGCGCTCTCGTCAGTCGGCGCCGGTGCTCATGAGATGATGTCGACCAACGGCGTCAGCTGGACGGCCCTGGACGGACCGGCCGGCGCGTGGACCAGCATCACGTTCGGCGCCGGACGCTTCGAGGCGGTGAGTTCGATCGGTCAGATAATTACCTCCACCGACGCGGTGCACTGGACGCCGACGTGGGTGCACTCAAAGTTCCACTTCACGTCGATCGCCTACGGCAACGGACGCTTCATCGCGGTCGACAATGCCCAGGGCGACGTCTTGATCTCGCTCAACGGCATTAGTTGGAGCTTCTACCCCATTACGACGGCGGGCCAGCACTGGAGTGCCGTCACCTTCGGCGACGGCAACTTTGTCGCCGTTGACAACTCTCAATCGGGCGTGGTCGCTACGAGTGTCTTGGGCTACGTCTGGACTACGCACCGCCACTCACCGGCCCAGAAGATTGCGGGTATGGCGTACGGCTGCAACAGTTTCGTGGCCGCGGGCCCCGAGCAAGGTTCGACCAGCAACCTCTTCTCGTCCTCCACCGGCGCATCGTGGCACGGCGCAGCCACACCGGCTGCCGCGGCCTCGGACTGGACGGCCGTCGCCTATGGGGCGTTTCGATTTGTCGCCGTCGCCAGTGACGGCCGTATCGCGTCGACGCACCTATCAGCTAATTGCGCCTCGACGACACCCCTGGCGCCGCAGGACGTGTCCGGGAATCTCCCCACCGGTGGCCAGGTGTGGACCTATATGCACCCACCCCTCAGCGCGGGCGGCGCACCAGTTGATGGCTATCGCGTCACCATCACCAACGGCACGCTCACCCGGCAGTGCCACGCCGCCGTCTACTACCAACCGAACTGCATCATCAGCGGCTTGACGGATCACCAGGTCTACCAAGTCACCACGCAGGCGCACAACCGTTTTGGCTACTCGGTGCCGAGCGACCCGCAGTTCGTCATACCGGTCGGCTCTCGGAGCCTCAGCGCGGTCACGGCGACGCCCGTCGTTATGAATTCGGCGCCCACCGTGGTGCAAGTCACTGGAGTCGTCGCCAACGGTCAAGGTATCTATCCACAAAGTTGGGTATCGGTGCACTTCGGTGGGCAGCGTTTCTCGTGCCAACCCAGCCCCTTTGGCGAGTGCTTGATTCGAGTGTCTGCTGCGCGCATTGGTCCCACCTCCGTCTCCGCGACATACACGGGCTACGGACGGTCGTATAGTTCGCCGATTTCGCACGTCACGGTCGCGGCCGTCACGTTGTCCTCGAGCAACGTCGCCGCGAAACACGCCCTCATCGTTACGGTCCGCGGCGCCGTCGCGGCCTCGATCGCCCACGCGAACTTTGGAGCGAAGAACTTTCAGCGCCACCTCGACGGCAACGGAAGCGGTTCAATTCAGGTTTCGTCACCGACGATTCCCGCAAAATACTTCCTCACGGTGCAAGATGACGGCGTGAGTCTCGACAAGCTGGCGGTCTTCGTCCACGGTTGAACCTCGTCAGCCGTTCGAGTCCTAGCTGGTGGCCTCGTTAGCACTGGTCGTTCTTCCTGCTGCGGTCGGCGATGGTGTCAGCTGATTCGAAGATGACTCGAGGACCGTGGCTTCTCGCCGGATTCCGCGAATGACTTCTATTTTCGTGGTTTAGCGCTTGGCCTTGGACTGGTTCAGGGTAACGGCGGCGCGAAGGAGGGTCTTTAACGCCTTCTCGTTTATCTTCTGGTCCTCGCTGAAGTCGATGGCACGCCGGGTATTCCCGTCAAGACTGGAGTTGAAGAGGCCCGAAGGATCCTTCAGGGCCGCCCCCTTGGCGAAGGTCATCTTCACGACGGTCTTGTACGTCTCACCGGTGCAGATCATTCCGTCGTGGTACCACACCGGAACCCCTCTCCACTTCCACTCCTCGACGACTTCGGGATCGGCTTCCTTGATCAATGTACGCAGCCGACTCAGCATCTCGCCGCGCCAGTCGCCTAGCTCCTTGATTCTCGCGTCGATCAACTGTGACGGAGATTTGCTCTTCTCCGGTTCGCTCTTCTCCATGCCGGTTTCTCTCCCCTTGTTCCGAGGCCTTGATGACTGAGGTTCATCGCCGCCCCACCAGATTCTACCGAGAGGTGCGATCGACCGCTCTCTGGGACTCGATCGTGCGGCGCGGGGGCACCCTCTGGCTGGTGTCGATTCGCTCCGCATTGCGTGGGAGCCATGTCGCCGCGTTCGAATGAGATTGACAGTGCACTGGGACCCTCGTTGGATAGACGTTGGAAGATAACAACGACGTGGTGAGGGCCGGTTGATGAAGCCTTGGTGATGGCCGATCAGTCGTCAGAAAGAGCGGCAAAATCACGCTTGGTTTTGCGGTACCACGACATTCCGGAAATGGGATTCTTCCACCTGCCCTTCATGTCCTTCAAGGCACCCTGGTGCGTTTCGTCACCCGTGGCGACCATTTCTTGCAAATGGCTATCTTGCGCCTTAATGACCTCGTCGGCGCTAATTCCATGGAGCACGAAATCACACGGCCCACCCAATTGTTTACACGTCATTGTCTTCAAGAGACTCACTTCCTTTCTTAGCAGTCGGCCCTCACCTGCGACGAGTTGGAACTGATCAGAGTTCTCGTCCCAGCGCTTCACGGTGGCGTCCGTGCCGTTCATGAACGCGACCACCATATTGATTAGCGCCGTTCCTGGATGCGCACGAGGTTGCCCGAAGGGTCGCGAAACGCGCAGTCGCGCACTCCCCAGGGTTGCGACGCCGGCTCCTGGAGTACCTCGGCGCCCGACGCCCTGACTTGCTCGAAGGTGGCGTCGAGGTCCTCGCAGCGAAAGATCGCAGCCTGTAGCGAACCCCGCATCACGAGTGACAAGAGGGCGTCGCCCTCGGCCGGGGAACGACCGCCGTGCGGCTGAGACAAAACGATGTCGACGTTCTGACCCGGGGCGCCGACGGTGACCCAGCGGAAACCCTCGGACGCGACGTCGGCGCGGACCTCGAGACCGAGCGCGTCGCGGTAGAAGCCCAACGCGGCGTCGGGGTCGTGGACGGGGATGAACATGGCGCAGACGGAGACGGGCATGCGATGATCATACGGGTGCGCACCCGTCGCGCGCTTCTCCGATTCTGCTCGTTACTGGGACGCGAACAACGTGCGGTGCGCTAGCACGGCCCCGTTCGCAACTGACCCGTCCGCGAAGTTCGCCAGCTCAGACCGTGACCCTGGTGCGCCGCGGTCGGGTCGCAAATCTGCTGACGCACGACGGGATGATCTCAAGGTCGCGGTGGTCACGGGCGCGGTACTGCGACGGCGTCACACCCACAATGTCCCTGAAGCGCGAACTGAACGAGCCGAGCGACGTGCAGCCAACGGCGACGCAGGTGTCGGTGACCGACTTCCCCTGCCGTAGAAGGGCCTTCGCGCGCTCGATGCGTCGCGTCATCAGGTAGGAGTAGGGAGTCTCGCCGTAGGCGGCACGGAATTTACGCGAGAAGTGCGCGGGCTACATGAACGCGGCCTGCGCCATGGCCGGGACATCGAGGGGCTTGGCGTAGTCGCGGTCGATGAAATCGCGCGCTCGACGTAAGTGCACGAAGTCGGCGATGTCCCGTGGCGTCATGGCGACGACGATACCCCACCGGTCAGCATCTCGCGAGGTAGGCGGGTCGAGGGGACCGTAGGCGCCGATTGTTCACCACGGCCAGATTACTCCGCGTTACCAGGGGCGTCTACCAACCCCCAGTTTTAGATCCTTCTCCGGCGTATCGACCGTCGAATGAATTTGGTCACACCAAAGAGTGCGCCGAGCACTAACACGACGAAGAGTGCGGGGCCCCCGATCCTTATGAGCCACTCAAAGCCAGCCACAAATCCTGCGACGCTCTGGTGGAAAGCCTTGGCGATCCCCGAGGGGAGCGATTTTGATGGGGCGTGGCTCGCCTCGGTCAACTGCACGGTGAGTGAGCCGTAGGTGACCTCGTTGTTGAGCAGATTCATCTGACCCTGCAGTTGCTCAATCTGACTTTGCAATGAGTTGAGTTGTGTCTGAACGGCGAGGATGTCACCGATTGTCGAGGCACGGGCCATGATCGAGAGATACTGCTGACGACTGACGTCAAGAGCAGTGATTCGCGCCTGAAGACCAATGTACTGCGAGGTCACGTCGCTGGACTGCACGTTGACTGACGTCGAACTGCCGATGCGCTGGACCTGGGTAACCAGGGTCGCGAAGAGTCGCTGGGGAACCTGCAGAACAATGGTCCCATTCGAGTAGTTCGCGGACTTCTGCGCGGAGGCAACCGCCTCGGTGCTGTCGACGAAGCCACCTTCATTGAGAGCTAATGCGCTCAGTCTGGTGAGCGACGCCTGCACGCGGCCATCAGGCACGGTCAGTTGTACCGTGCCATGAGATTCGATCTTCAACGATTGGCTCGTCGTCGCAACGCCGGAGATGCCGGTGGCGGGGGCCAGCGACGACGAGTGGTTGCCTTGGACATTCGACAACCCCGAAGGTAAGGCCGCGGTGCCCTGGATGCTCTGAATAGAAGCCGGTGACCGGGCACTCAAATTCGTCGCGCCCCCGCCCCCATCGCGCATCAGTGGCAGCGAGGTGGCGCCTACTACCAGAATCAACGAGGCGGCGATCAGTGACGTGCGCCCGCTACTTCGCTGGCGAAGGAACTTCGGTACCATTTGACGACGATCACGCATATCAGCACCACGGGCGACGCCCACGATCCGATTGATCGCTTCTGGTGATATCTCGAAATTATTGGCGTCCGCGTGCAGTGCTTCACTCAATAATGTCTCGTCAATCATGGTCATCCGATTGCCTCCTCGGTCGTTGGGGAATCCCTGGACGCTTCGGTGCGTAGAGCAGGGTGCGTGGCGAGACGCCGTCGTGCCTCGTGCAGGCGCGACTTCACGGTGCCGGGTTTTCGGTCAACAGCGATTGCGATCTCGCGCTCGCTCAAGTCGGCGTAGTAGCGAAGAACGACCACGATCCTCAGATGGCTGGGCAGGTCGTCGAGAGCGCGCATCATGTCGCTCGACAGTCCCACGCGGTTCGAGACGTCATCGGAATCCGAGATCGTGCTCAACTGCTCCTCATCGCCGCGGCGGTCACGGTGAGGGATCTCTTGGCGCAATTTCGAGTTGCAAGTATTGACGACCACCCGGTACAGCCAGGGCTTGAAACTCGACTCCATCGAGAGCGAGTCACGGAATTTCCAGGCTCGAAGGAACGCCTCCTGCACGGCGTCCTCGGCATCGAGCCGGTTGCCGAGTATCAGGTACGCGGTGCGCACGGACTGGGGGTAACCATCCTTGAGCCAGGACTCCAGTTCACGAACGTCCTCAGTATCTTCCACTCAGTCGACCACTTCCCAGAATTGATTCGACAAAACTCCCAGCACGAATATAGAGACTCCCAGGGGCGCGAAAAGGTTCGCGAAATTTCCAATTCAATTGAGGTGTATCCATCTCAACGGAGTATGAGCCATCATTGTCGGATAGGTTCGGGGAAAGAGCACCTCGCCTCAGGCCCAGCGAGCGACGACCCCTTCAGAGAATGCTCGGACGGATCAATACGAAGGATTTGCGCGGCACAGACGATGGGACTCAATGAGTAAGCGACCAAGGCACCCAAAGGCGAACCACGCCAACCTTGGCACGGACGTTTCGGACGTCCCTAGCACCAATCCCTCTGTTCGGGAGTGGGCGCTGAGGTGGACCTTGGGTCACACAATAAGAACCGGTCGCCCTTTGTGCACGGCCCGCACACCAGCATCTGATGACGACAAATCTTGTCGGCGCCAACGGTCACGTAAGCGGCAAGTCACTACCGGTCATAGACATCGCGGCGGGAAGCCGTCTAGCGACTGAGAAGAACCCTGCCTAAATAACGCCCGCCGTGTTCGTGATTCTAAAGAAGGCTGGAGTAAGTCGGAGCAAATCTACTCAAAAGTGTTAAGCCGACAAGCCCGAGGCTTGACAAACTGTTAGGTAGCTCACAAACTAGTAAGGTGCCTAACAAAATTGACGAGCCAAATCTGGAAGCGGCCGGTTCGTGGGCGAAGAAGTATTTCCTCGCGAGCCGGGCTTTGATGGAGTCCGTCCTACGTCCCTACGATCTTGGAAACACCCAGTGGTACGTCCTCTATCTGCTCGCCAATGACGGGCCGATCAACCAGCGAGACCTCACTCGCATGCTCGAGATTGAACGAGCAACACTCAGTGGCGTAATTGGCGCGCTCGTGCGCAAAGGGCTCATCGATCAAATGCCAGATCCTGATGATCAGCGACAGAAGGTACTGCAGATCACGACCACCGGAAGGAACCTGTGGGTGACGCTTCCCGATCCGATTGAGCTCATCGCCGCAGTCGCTTTCGATGGAGTCGACGACGAGGAGATCGCCACGACAAATCGTGTACTGAAGGATGCTACGCAGCGGCTCATTAACTATAAAAAAGGCAGAAAGTAGATTGTGACACTCCTAGTAACCGGTGGTACGGGTCTCGTTGGATCGCGACTCTTGAAGCGATTCGTAAAAGCAGGCATTGATTGCCGTGCACTGGTGCGACCCGGCAAAGAACTTCCAGAAGGAGTTACGCCAATCGAGGGAGACGTCCTGAGTCCCGAATCATTGGCGCCAGCCGTTGAGGGTGTGTCTGCAATTATTCATCTCGCCGCAACGTTTCGTACAAGTGACGACGACGAAATATGGAAAGTTAATCTCGAAGGCACTCGTAACCTGATCGCCGCTGTCAAACAACACGCTCCCCAGGCTCGCTTTCTGATGGCAAGTACCTCCAACGTTTACGATCCGGACATCTCACATCCTGGGCGCGAGGACGACCGAGTCACCCCGACACTTGCTTACCCCGCCAGTAAAGTGGAAGCAGAGAACGAACTTCGCAAAAGTGGGCTGAATTGGTGCGTTCTAAGGCTTCCGTTTGTCTATGGCGACCAAGATGGACATCTGGAATCAGCTCCAGGGCTACTCGCCGGCATGAAGTGGCACCCTGCTCGGAAGCTGAGCGTGATTCACCACACAGACATAGCAACTGCTTTCGAACTAGCACTGACTGGGGTCATGGACGGTCGCATTGTCAATATCGCCGATGAGGCACCACTCACCATCTACGAAATCGCGCAGATCGTCGGCTCGACTTACGAGTCGTCTGCGGAACCACTTACTAACCCATGGATGGGCCACATGGACGTGACGCTTGCGCGCAGCCTCGGCTTCCAGCCAAAGGTGCTAACTGTCTACCAGGCATTCCGCGAGGGCAAGCTCTAACAAGTATGTGTCAGACCGGGTCATTCAGGCTCGTGCTTGCAGGTCCGGATCGACGCAGTACGTTCATGCCGATTATCCGCCACGCTTGCGGATCTCGACTCCCGCTGATCGCAGTCCGAAGATACATAGTTGGAGAGAGGGATTCCAACTCCTGACCCCATGTATACCAAGCAAGGCACATAACTGCCGTCTTCGCGAAGGGAGTCCGGACTTTCTCAATGTTGCCTTCGGAAATCACTTCAATCGCGGAGCGTACAATCTTGACTATCGAAAAGCCGGGCGTCGCGGTCAATGCGCTTCGCTTCGCCAAGGGACATCGCGGCGGTCGCCCGCGGACTTCGCGGCGGATCCGGGCTAGAGATAGAAGAGACCGTTTAGACGTGCGTTACTTATTTCACTGAAGCGATTCCCAGTGGGTGGCGTATCAGCTCCGCCACTTCGTCGGCCGGTACGGCGCGTGAAAAGAGAAAGCCCTGACCGAGTTCACAGCCCATTTGGCGAAGGCCCACGAACTGTCCTTGCGTCTCGATACCTTCGGCGAGCACGGTCATATTCAGTCCGCGACCGAGCTTGATGATTTCGGCGAGCAGCGTGTCGTTTCGGGCACTCTCGTGAGGCGGACTGACAAACGTCCGGTCGATCTTGATGATCTTGGGATGTAGCAGCACGAGATACGAGAGTGACGAGAACCCGGTTCCGAAATCGTCGATCGCGATGCCTACGCCGAGCTCACTGAGGCTTTCGACCACTTTCATGGTCTCAGCGATATCGAGAAGTGCCGCGGTTTCGGTCATTTCGATGATGAGCCGCTCGGGCTCGAGTTCGCCGTCGTGCAGGGCATCTTTGATGATGGTCACAATGTCTGGCGTGTGGAACTGGTGCGCAGAGAAATTCACGGTGACGAATGGCAAGTTCATGTGGTCGCCGACGGGCTTCCACGACTTCGCGGCGATGATCGACTCGCGCAGAGCGAAGGTTCCCAGGGCGATGATGAGGTCACTCTGTTCGGCCAGCGGGATGAACAAGCTAGGCGGCACCCATCCGCGTTCGGCGTGGAACCAGCGCATCAGGGCTTCCAAACCTACGACTTCCCTAGTGGCGAGGTCCACAATGGGCTGGTAGTGCATCGTAATCTCGCCGGCCCGCAGGGCGTCGCGCAACTCCTGGACGAGCGTGAAGCGGCCAATCGCTCGCTCCTTCATGCTTGGAGCAAAGACCACGTAACG
>PLEI01000026.1 GCA_003136415.1 Acidimicrobiaceae bacterium
CATCGAGCAGCTTCCAGAATCAAATCGAGGTCACCGGGGGCGATGGGGCGCGCGGGATCGAAGGGCACCCTCGCCGAACGGCGCGAGCGCAGTAGTCCAACAAGGTCAGTCATGTCGCTCTCCTCGGTATCGGCCTAAGCGTCACCAGTCTCCAACTAGCGGCTCAGCCGCGATCAGAGGCATAGGTCCCTAGGAGCATGGGTCAGAATCATCTTGTAATGAGTCACTGTGGGGAATGAATTCCATATATCCGTCATGTAGCGAGCGATGTGGGGATCAGGAGAGCCTCTGCGCGGTATTTCCTGGCGCAAATCGTGACAGAAAATGTTCAGAATGGATACTGACCCATGCTCCTAGTCCCGGTTGGCTCCAGGGGTCGTAGCGGAGGGCAGTCGCCGCCGATCGGCGAAACTAGTGCGTGGGCAACGCAAATCGGGGTGCTCGCCGCTGCCGACCAAAGGTGCCCGGTTCTGTTCACGCCGCGAGGAACCTATCGGCTCGTGGTCCTTCGCCCCCCTGGCAGTTGACGTCGAGCACGGCGAGGAGGAAACTCAGAGGTGATGCACTTCGAGAGTTTCGCATTCGGCTCGATCCAAATCGACGGCAAGACCTACGACTACGACGTGGTGCTCGACAGGGGCGTTATCCGAAAGCGCCACAAGAAGCCGTCCCGACAGCTCCGCTCCGCGTATGGTCACACGCCGCTATCGCTCTCTGAGAAGATCCCGTGGGACTGCCGTCGTCTCGTGGTCGGGACCGGAGCACAAGGCGCTCTCCCGCTTGTCCCGGAGCTGAAGCGAGAAGCCGAGAGGCGCGGCGTGGAACTCGTGTCTTTGCCAACCGCCGATGCGATCGCGTTGCTGGGGAAGGACTCGGAAGAAACCAATGCCGTCCTCCACGTGACCTGTTGATCTTCAGCAATCCTTCTAGCGTCCCGTTCGGGACGAAGTGGCCGGAAGGCGTCGCTTCAAGAGGTCGGGTTGAACCAGGGTCGCAAACCTAATGGTGTCCGAGGGCCGCCGTGCACAATATCCGACTGGAGAATCAACCCTTGGCTGCCTTGATTGAAGCCGCGAACGTCACCTCTGCGGGTCACTCCCATGTTCGATCTGGTGGAGTTCGTCTTTGAGCCATTGGGTAATCTTCTCGTGCTTGTCATCATCGACGTGTGAAATTGTCTTGATGGCTTCACGATGACCGGGGTGGTTAGGGTCGACAAGTGCGTCGCCGTCCACTGGTGTGGCGTTGTCGTCGTTATTTTGCGACGCGTGGCGACCGCCAAAGAAGGGGAAGAAGCCAAAACCGCCAAAGCTCCCGATGAAGGGAGAACCCATGGTGCCAAACGACGCTCCCCCCATAACACCACAAGTGCTCGCGCAGTGAGCACAACATCCTCCGCAGGAAGCGCAACCGGCCATATGAATCGTCCTCTCGATTGGGTCAGATGATCAGAACCTATCAAGCACAGGTGCACGACGAAGCTCGTTTCGCCACCGCACATCTCGCACTAGTGATCGCCACAGCTGAATTCAAGTGGACTCTTGAAGCCCACACGACGCCGGAGTGACGCTAAGTTGCAATTCTGTGGTGTCGGAGGCCTGGCGTGATCGTTCCGCCACGACTCACTGGAGGCTCGTGTAGACCGTCACGGGTCGCGTCGCCGGTCCGACGCGAACCCTCACTTAATCGCCAGCGCCATTGCGGCCAGAGCCTTCCTAAGAGGTTGTGTCCTATTCAATGGGATTCTTTTGAAAATCCTCTTACGGTTCCCCGTGCACTGCTAACGGACAATCGATGGTCGATATCGGTAACGATTGTGGTTCGAGGTGCACCCTATTAGGTTGAGAGTGACGCGAAGGAAGTGGTGTCCAAAAGGAGCGACGACATGGAGATCATCCGAAATCCCGACGGGAGCCTGGTGGTACCTATTCCAGAGGGGCGACACCACGACAGTGACGACGTAGTCGACGCTCCGACCGATGACAGCGTGAACGTGGTCGCTGAACCAACGACTCGGTTGTTGCATCCCGGTGAGGGAGGCTATAGCGAGGCTCTTGCCGAATGGGATCTTCAGCAAAATCCCGATCGCACCCCCGCCGTCTCGACCGCGAGTGGGCGAGAAGAAGCGATGAACGTCGTGCACACCCTCGCCGAGTCGCCCGACCATGATGTTGCCGGCGCGCTCAAAGACGTCACCGACTCCGAAGCGAGCGGCGAGGCGCTGCGCCACGTGCTGATTGGGGGGACTCACTCGGTCGAGGCCTTCTCCGAAGAAGTAGCGGAAGCCGAAGGGGGCGAACCACTCCCGGCGCACAAGATGACCAAGATCATTGGCGAAGTCTTAGCCGAGCTGGACAAGTAACTTGTCGGTGGGCACTCCTGCTTCTTAGTTAACTGCTCGGCCGCAACAATCGTCGACGTCGCCGCCCACGCGTGTGAAACGGCGCAACGTGTCTTCGACTCCAATGTTGACGGCACCGCACCTCAGGGTCCAGGTCGCGCAGCACAAATCAAGGGTCGACGTGTCGCCTCGATTGTGGCCTTCGCCACCGGCGACGAAAAACTAGTGTCGAAGACAAACTTGGGAGACAACATAATGAGTGACGACGACGCGCCAGTTCTCGTCTACGCAGTGGACCACGACGGTGACGTCAGTCGGTTGGTCTACACCTTCGGTGGCGTCGACGCTCGGGTGTCGGTTGCGCCAGGAACCATTGTCGATACCAGCAGTCTCGACTGCTTCGCGGGCAAGATCCGTTCGGAACACGACCACGCCAGTGAGGTCTGTGATCCGCGCTACCTCAATCCCCAAACGGGCCCGTTCTTCGTGGAGGGCGCAATGCCCGGTGACGTCTTAGCCGTCCACTTCGCGCGCATCGAACCTCGCAACACCACCGGTTTTTCCACCACCGTCCCTCTTTTTGGCGCCTTGACCGCCAATGGGTTCACCCAGATGCTCCACGCGGCGTTACCGGAGATGACGTGGCGCTACGACATTGACAAGGAACAGCGAACCGTCCGCTACCAGGCGCGCGAATCATTGGCGACGTACACACTGCCCCTCGACCCGATGCACGGAACTGTCGGGGTAGCCCCTGCTCTCAACGAAGCCCGTTCGTCACTCACTCCCGGTGACTGGGGCGGCAATATGGACACGCCCGAGATGCGCACTGGGGTCACCTGTTATCTCGGCGTCAACGTCGAGGGGGCCCTCTTCAGCTTCGGTGACGGTCACGCTCGCCAGGGCGAGGGCGAGACGTGCGGCGTGGCCGTCGAGACGGCTATGGATACCGTCATGGTCATCGACGTGATCAAGAATGTCTCGCCGGTCCGGTGGCCTCGAATTGAGAGCGATGAAGAGATCATGACGACCGGTTCGACGAAGCCACTCGAAGATGCCTTTCGTATTAGCCACGTCCAGATGGTCCATTGGGTGGCCGAACTCACCGGACTCTCGGTGATGGACTCGTATCAGTTCGTATCACAAGCGGTGCAGACGCCCGTCGCGAACGTGGTCGATACCAACTACACGATGGTGGCCAAGATTAGAAAGTCCTACCTCCCGGGCATCAACCCGATGAACGGCGTCCACCAGCGCCTTAAGGCAATCGGTCGGGCGTACCTCGCCACTCGCTAGTGAAATTCGCCGTCTCGGGCGAAAGGGTCCGACGCCGATATCGTTGATCAGAAGTGACTGCACCACGTATCACTCACCATCGCCATAACGGCGTCCTCTGAGGAATCGACCCTATCGAGACATGACATGACCGACGCTGACGACGAGGACCAGGGGCACGACAATTCCTTCCGCGCCCGCGCGGGTGTCGATCAACCATCGTCCGGCGAACGGGTGGCCTCGATGCGTGGCGGCACTGCCGTCGGTGTCGGACGCACGTTGTGGCTGTACCTCGGGGCGCTGGCCCTGGTCGTCTTCGCCGTGGCCCTCGTGGTGAGTTTCATCTCGGCCACCAACGACAACGCCCGCGTCGACCGTCTGAAGAACCACGGCATTCCCGTCACCGTCAAGGTGAGTGACTGCATCGGCAACCTCGGCGGCAGCGGGAGCAGCGGCGCGGGCTACACCTGTCGTGGTAGCTATACCATCGAGGGCAAGGTGTACCAATCAGACGGCAGCTATAGCGTCAGTGGAGTCATCTACCACGAAGTCATTGGTTCGATGACGACTTTTTCCGCGCCCGGCACGCGGGTGATCGCGGTGGCCGACCCTTCGCGGCCCAGCACCGTGGTACTGAAATCGGCCGTCATCGCGTCAGTGGCTTCCGCCACGGCGTACGTGGCACCGGGGCTACTCGCACTCCTACTTTTCGTCCTGACGCTCGCCTTCATCCGAGTGGCCCGCCGCTCTGTCGCCCGGCGACGCGACGCTGCTACATTCCCCTGATGAGTTCTCTCACCATTGCGGAGACCGTCGAACTTCGCGATGGCCGCCTTCTCGACGTGCGCGTCAGTGGTCCCGAGGACGCCACACCGTTGATCTTTCATCACGGCACCCCCGGTTCGGTGGTACCAACGAAGGACATGGAACGCGCGGCTCATGCACGCGGTCTTCGCCTGGTCACGATGTCGCGCGCGGGATACGGAATTTCCTCGCGTCACCGGGGACGTCGCGTCGTCGATGTCGTGAGCGATACCGCCGAAGTTCTCACCTGGCTCCGTGCGGATCGCTGCCTCACGGCCGGGTGGTCCGGTGGCGGACCCCACACCCTGGCGTGCGCCGCTCGACTCGACGCGGTCGCCGGCGTCCTGGTCATCGCCGGCGTCGCCCCCTTCGAAGCGGATGACCTCAACTGGCTCGATGGTATGGGCGAGGGCAACCTCGAGGAGTTCGCCGTGGCCCTGCAGGGTGAGGGACCGTTGCGGGCTTATCTCGAAGGCTTCGAGGAGCATTTCAAAGTGGTTACCGCTTCGGAGATCGTGGAGTCCCTCTCTTCGGTGCTGCCCGACGTCGACAAGGCGGTCATTACCGAAGAATTTGGCGAGGACCTCGCCCGGGGTTTTCACGAGGCATTGAGAACGAGTGTGGACGGCTGGCTCGACGACGATCTCGCCTTTGTCCAGCCGTGGGGCTTTGAGTTGAACGAGATCTCGGTCCCGACAATGATCTGGCAGGGTGAAGTCGACTTGATGGTCCCCTTCGCCCACGGCGAGTGGCTCGCGTCGCGACTCCCGCTCGCCGCGGTCCACCTCGAGCCAGGCCAGGGCCACTTGTCCCTTGGAGTGGGGGCGTTGGACCGGATGCTCGATGAACTGGTGAGTGTCCTCTAAGGGGTTCTCAAGATGTGACTTAAGGGCCTGACGGCCCTGGAACTGCCTCGGTTGAGCGGCTGTTACGTTGGCGCCATGGAGCACACCTTTACCACCATCATCGAGCCCTTTCGTATCCATTCAGTGGAGCCCCTACGGATGACGACCTACGCGCAGCGGGTCGCCGCCATCGAAGAGGCGGGCTTCAATCTCTTCAATCTTCACTCCCGCGACGTCCTCGTCGATTTGTTGACCGATTCGGGTACCGGCGCGATGTCGCGCGACCAGTGGGCCGCAATCCAGCACGGCGACGAGAGTTACGCGGGCTCCCCCTCGTGGTTCCGTTTCGAAGCGGCAGTGAAGGACCTCTTCCCCTTCACGCACGTGATCCCCACCCACCAGGGTCGCGCGGCGGAAAAGATCCTCTTCTCCGTGCTGGGCGGACGGGGCAAGACGATCCCCAACAACACCCATTTCGACACGACCCGCGCCAATGTCGAAGCCTCGGGAGCGACCGCTCTCGACATGGTGATCGCCGAAGGACACGACGCGGCGGCCCCGCACCCCTTCAAGGGCAACATCGACCTGGACGCGCTGGAATATCTCCTCAGAGAACACTCCCACGAGGTCCCCGTCGTGATGCTCACCATCACCAACAATTCCGGAGGCGGCCAGCCAGTGTCGCTGGCCAACATCCGCGGCGCCAGTCAGATTTGCCACCGCTACGGCGTACCGCTATTCCTCGACGCCTGCCGCTTCGCGGAGAATGCGTGGTTCATCCACGAGCGCGAAGAGGGCCAGGGGCAGCGTGAGATCGCCGACATCGTGCGCGAAATTGCCTCCCTGGCCGACGGCATGACCATGAGCGCGAAGAAGGATCCCTTCGGCAACATTGGGGGCTGGCTGGCGCTCAACGACGATGCTCTGGCCGAGGACTGCCGCAACGTGTTGATCCTGACCGAGGGCTTCCCCACCTACGGCGGCCTGGCCGGGCGCGACCTCGAAGCCGTCGCCCAGGGACTCAGCGAGGCGGTGCAGCCCGACTACCTGAGGTACCGCATTGGCTCAACGGCGTACCTCGGCGACGCGCTCGACGCGGCGGGTGTTCCCGTCGTCAAGCCCATCGGCGGTCACGCGGTGTACCTCGACGCCAAAACCCTGCTCCCGCACATCGCGGCGCTCGAGTACCCCGGACTGGCCCTGGCGGTGGCGCTCTACGTGACCGGCGGCGTACGCACCTGTGAAATTGGCACGGTCATGTTCGGTCGACAACCCGATGGCTCGGAGGTTCCCGCCGCCATGGAGTTAGTGCGCCTGGCCATCCCGCGGCGAACCTATACCCAAAGCCATATCGACTACGTCATCGAAGTCGTCACCGCAGTGGCGAGCGACGCCGCGTCGTTGCGCGGATATTCCATGACCCACGAGCCCAAGGCCCTGCGCCACTTCACCGCCCGTTATGAACCCCTCGGCTGATATCCGCCTCGCTGGGTAGCGTCCGCGCGGTGTCCCCTGGTGATTCCGCGAGGCGTTAGCGTTCTGTAGTGATGAGCACATTGCCGCCCAACGAATCCGACAGCGCGCCTGTTGCGCCCGAGACCCGTCGATCGCGCCTCATTGAGCGTGCCAACGTCAACAATGTCCCCCTGAACACCATTCTCGTGACGATCTTCCTCGTCGTCGCGGTGTTCTTTACCGGCAAGCTCCTCTATCGACTTCGCGATCTCATGCTGCTGCTGCTGGTGGGCGGTTTCATTGCGCTGATTTTGAACCCCATCGTCATCCGGCTCCAGAAGTGGGGCATCAAACGCCGCGGCATCGCCGTACTGATCGTCACAAGCATGGCGTTCATCATGTTCTGTCTACTGGCCTTCGCTTTCGGCTACCCGCTCGTGAACGGCATCACTCATTTGGCCAACAACCTTCCGGCCTACGTGAACAACGCCGAGCACGGCAAGGGCTGGATCGGCCACCTGATTTCCAAGTACCACGTGACCAAGTGGGTCGACGCCAATTCCGCCAAACTCGTCTCCTTCGCCCGGGGCCTCTCCAAACCGGCGCTGGCTCTGGGTAAGGGTGCGATCTCCATGCTGGTCGCGATGATCACCCTGTTCGCTTTCGTCATCTTGCTGCTCTTGGAAGGACCCAAGATCCGCAACGTCATACTCATTTCATTAGAGCCCTCGCGCGCGAAGCGCGCCGAAGAAATCGGAGCGTTGATCTCCAAGGCTGCGTTGGGCTTTGTGGTGGGCAACCTGATCATGTCGTTCACCGCCGGCGTGGTGGTCTACTTCACGTTGTGGCTGATGCACGTGCCCTTTGCGCTCCTCTTTGCGATTTGGGTCGTTCTCGTGGACTTCCTGCCCCAGGTGGGCGGCGCGCTCGCGGGGATCCCGACGGTGCTCTTCGCCTTCGTGCAATCTACATCCGCCGGCGTCGTGACGTTGATCGTCTTCGTGGTCTACACCCTGGTCCAAAACCATGCCCTGTACCCCATCGTCATGAGCCGAGCCATCAAGCTCAATCCCCTGCTGGTCTTCCTGGCGATTCTGATCGGCGCTGAAATGGGTGCCTGGGTCGGAGGATCCTTTGGTGGACTGGTCGGCGTGATTCTGGCCATTCCCATGGCCGCCGCCCTGCACGTCATCGTCACCCAATGGTGGGAATCGAGTCGGCCCACAACCCAGGAGATACCCGAAACTTGAGTTAATGGGGCGACGGTTTTCTAGGTGACATTCAGAAAGTTCGCGGTCGTCTCTGAGTTATCCTCCTTCGCGAAGAATGACGAAAAGAGACGCCATGTCTGGTAGCCAGGACGTGTCCAGCGTCTCCAGCGAGCCCGCGAGCGGTCAGACAATTACCTTGAACGGAATCGGGGCGTGCACCATTCGCAACGTGAAGTGCCAGATGAATGCCACCCGCGGCGGGGCGCTGAGTTCCCTTGGTGCGATCAAGATGATCACGGATGGCTCGACGATGTTCATCTATGACGGCTACGGCGTGGGTGCCTCGTTCCCCCGCCGTAGATGTCACTGCCCTTTGACGTCACCAAGATTCAACAAGCCGGTGGCGCCACTACGGGCAATAGTCCCCTGTTGGCCCTGTCGGCGTTGTCGGCCCAGGGTGCAGCTATCACGAATCTGGGCGCCGTCGCCGTCAATGAACGCGAAATGGCGCGGTACCACGTAGTCATCGGAAAATTCGCGTCCAAGAGCGTCGCGGCATCGGAGTTCTCCCGGTTGCCGTCGTGGATGCAAACCGAAGTCAATAGGGTGCGATACGGCCTGTCCGTCAACGTCACGGCGCCGACCTCGAATGAGGTGACCTCATGGTGCCCTACCTTAAGAATCTGACCAGCGGCTCCCTGGGCTGAGTCCCGAGGACCTAGGCCTGTTCGTGGGTTCCGACGAGTATTGCGCGAGCCAGCGTGTGAAAGAACAAATTGAAACTCAGGTACGCCGGGGTGGCTCCTTCGGGCAATTCAAGACTCGCCACGTCCACGGCGTGGACCACCACGTAATAGTGATGGGTGCCGTGCCCCGCCGGCGGCGCGGCGCCGACGTAGCCCAACAAACTCGCGTCGTTGCGCAGTTGCACGGCACCGGCGGGCAGGCCCGCGCCCGCGTCGTCACCCGCACCAGTGACCAGTGAGGTCGTCGCCACGGGGATGTCGGCGATGGCCCAGTGCCAGAAGCCCGACACCGTCGGGGCATCAGGGTCGTACATGGTGACGGCGAAACTCATCGTGCCGTCGGGGAAGTCCGACCACGACAATTGAGGAGAAGCGTCGCTTCCGCCGGCGCCCATTCGGCCGCTGACCTGTGCCAACTTAAGTGGCTCGCCGTTGGTGACGTCCACGGACGTCAGGGTGAACGTAGGGACCTGGGGCAGGCCCTCGTAGGGATTGCGCGACATATTTTACACCCTTCACTTGTTCGCCGGTCTCTCAGAAGTGGACCGGCCGATGGGGTGAGCATAACGTCGCCGGTAACCACGCGACGACGTCTCGCTACGAAGTGACCGGTGCTAGGAGAAAGAGACGGGCTTAGTAATCCCGCGAAAGATGAAGTCGAGAAAACTGTCGATGTGGGCCGTGTCCTCCAGGGGGCCGGCGACGGTGTCAAAGGCCCGCGAGAGTCCGACTTGGGCGAAGGGCGACATTCCGGCATCGATGATGAAGAACGCCTCACGAATCGTGACGGGATAGATGACCCCGTCCGCCGCCAATCGGTCGAGAAGACCGCCAAAGAGAACCATGCCCGGTTCGAAAGCCGACGTGAAGATGTAGTCCAATCGTTCACTCGAGTTGACCGCCTCGTGATTGACAATGTTCTTGAGTTGCGGGAACCTGACCGAGGCGGTGATGAATGACCGCATCGTCCAGCGCAACTCCTCGAGATCATTGGCGGCGTCGGGCAAGAGGGCCCGTTCTTCGCCGAGTGATTCATAGAATTGGGCGATGGCGAAGTCGACGGCGGCGTAGTAGAGCTCACGCTTGGAGCCAAACCGCTGTCGAACCGTTTCGTGACTGAGTCCGAGCGTCGTGTTGAGCTTGCGCACCGACATCGACTCGTATCCTTCGGCGGCGAACGACTCCAGGGCCGCACGCAGAATCACCTCATCGCTCAAGATGCGGTGTCGTCCCCTGCGGACAATCTCAACCATTTTCATCCCCTTCGGGCCATCGGACGAAAACACTGTTTGGAGTCACTCTAATCAGGTATTTCGTCGAAGCGCCGTGAATTTCTCATACCACGCTATCAACCATTACCGAGAACGTGACATCTCATGCACCGATGACACGCGAATGCCCATCTCCCTTCCCGTTGCCTCGAATTGCGGCGGATCGGGAATAAACTGCACTTCGCCTCGCAGAATCTGGTTCGCGGTCCACGCGCACCTCCGCATCGAGGACGTCGTCGGCCGTCGCGCGATCAGCCGACTGGTTGCGAAACCCATCGAGATCGATGTCGCGCGCGAGTAGGAGTTCTCGTCGCGCGATGACACCCGACCACGACTTCTTCGGCGCCAACGCGACACCACCATTCATCCGAGGGAACGACAGCTCGGGATGCACCTCGAAGACGGGACACGGAGCCGAAGCCCGGAACCCGTCGACCTCACGGATTTTGGCCAACAGACCAAGGGATTGTCGACTCAGTCCCTTGGCACCATGGCGACGCGACAATTCATTCGCCCCGTCGTAGTCATCATCGGTGGCTTCGAGGCAGGCGCGCGGGGGTGAATTGAAGCTCGTGCTCGACCGACCCGGCCGCCTCCCTCGCGCGAGGGAGGCGGCCGGGCGTTCTCCGTTGTCACTGAGCCCGAAGGGAACGTCAATTGCCACCACCTCGGCGTCGGGAATTTCAATGACCTGGTGAATTGAACCTCAGAAGCGTACGTCGGCCGTTCCCTCGCGCCACACCACGGCAATCCACCCGTCGCGACATCCGTCATTTCCGACTACGGCCATGTTCTAGGTTGCCCCGTCACGACGTCGCGCGAGCTTGTCCCGCGCTGGTCACTAACCTTGCGGGGACGTGGCCATCCTGATTGATCTTCAAAATGTCTCCCTAGAGGGTGCCGAGCGAACCATCTTGAATGGGCTCTCACTCACGATCTCCAGCGGCGACCGCATCGGCGTCGTGGGCATCAACGGCTCTGGCAAGTCCACTCTGCTCAAGATCGTCGCCGGGGTCCTCACACCCGACGGCGGACAGGTTCGCCGGTCCAAGACGCTGCACGTGGGCTACCTCGAACAGATTCCCGAATTGCCCGAGGGCACCGTGCGCCAGGCGCTCGGGAGCGGCTGGGAAATCGACGCGGCCCTCGACCGCCTCGGCATGCTCGACGCCGTCGACGTCTCAACCGACCACCTCTCGGGCGGTCAGCGCAAACGCGTCGCGCTGGCGCGCCTCTTCTCCCAGCCCCACGACGTGGTCATCCTTGACGAGCCGACCAACCACCTGGACCTCAACGCCATCTCGTGGTTGGAGAATCAGATCACGTCGTTTCGCGGCGCCGTGGTCCTCGTCAGCCACGACCGGTTCCTCCTCGACCAGGTGACGACCCGCATGATCGAGATCGACCGCGGCCTCACCTACGTCCACGCCGGTGGCTACTCGAAACTCCTCGAAGCGCAGGCCGAACGTGAAGCCCAAGCCCAGAGTGCCGAGCAGGTGCGCCAAAATCTCGCACGGACCGAGTTGGCGTGGCTGCGCCGCGGCGTGAAGGCCCGTTCGACCAAGCCCCAGGCGCGCATCGACGCGGCGCATCGTCTGCTGTCCACTCGTCCCGAAGCCGCCGCGCGCGACGGATCGCTGGATCTCAGCGTCGACACGCCGCGTCTCGGCAACACGGTCATCAAGGCTCACCAGGTCTCTTTCGCCTACCCCGGCGCGGCGCCCGTATTAAAGAACGTCAGCCTCGAACTCGGACCCGGCGACCGGGTCGGCATCGTCGGACCTAACGGAGCCGGCAAGTCCACCTTCGTCAATCTTCTGGCGCGCCAGAACGAGCCCTCCACGGGCACCCTCAAGCACGGTCCCACCGTGGTGGCAGCCTATTTCGAACAAGGCGACGGCGACATCAACCTCGACCTCACGGTCCAGGAACTCGTGGCTGGCCCCCAAGGAATCCCTGGCTCGCTCCCCGACGTCGCCCTGATGAAGAAGTTCTGGTTCAGTGGCGCGTTGGCGAAAACCCGGGCGCGTGAGTTGTCCGGCGGCGAACGTCGCCGCCTGCAACTCTTGTTGGCTCTGGCTCAGCGGCCCAACGTGTTGTTCCTCGACGAACCGACCAACGACCTGGACTTAGAAACCATCCGACTCCTCGAGGACTTCTTGAGCCAGTGGCCCGGCACGCTCGTCGTGGTCAGCCACGATCGTACATTCTTGAGCCGCACGACGGACCGGCTTCTCGAAGTCCACTCCGACGGTTCCATCAAGGACATCCCCGGCGGTATCGACGCTTGGATTGCGCGGGCCGCGGGACTCGCTCTCACTCCCGATGGCAAACCCGATGACGTGGCGTCGACGGTTCCCAAAGGTCGCCTCTTGCGCGACGCCGAAAAAGACATGAGCCGCCTCGAGCGCCGGCGCGTGACCTTAGGCGACAAGATTGCCGCGAGCTCCGATTACCTCGATCAGGCGCGCCTCGGCGCCGAACTCGAGAAGGTACTGAAGGATTTGGCCGCCGCCGAGGAGTACTGGCTCAGCCTCGCGGACTAGTCGCGATACGTCGCGAGGCGCTCGCGCAGGAGGGACCGGAACCGGTCGTTGTCGACTCTCACGCCCACGCGCACGCGGCTCTGCGCGTGTTCGCGGCGACGATCGATGAACGTCGCGCCGCGCGAATGCACTCCGTTCGTTTCGACCGCCAGGCGCACGCCCTGTTTATCGATGGCGGCAGAATCGAGCAACTCGTAAACGGCCATGGCGTCGTGCATGATGACGTCGCGATTGCCGTACCAGCGGTCGTGAAACTGCGCGTAGGGTTCGAGCATCGCGGCGATGCGCCGTCCGACCTCGGAGCCCAGTGAGCTGAAGTAGTCGAGGTCGTCGTCATTCAGGTACGCCTGGTGCGTCAGGTCCAGGGGCATCAGCGTGATACGCCAATCCGCCGCGAAGACCAGCTGTGCCGCCTCGGGGTCGGCCCAGATGTTGAACTCGGCCGCGGGTGTGACGTTGCCTTCGAAGGACGCGCCGCCCATAATCACCAGGTGGTCGACGCCGCCTTCGATGCCGGGGTGGCGCTGCAGCAGGACCGCCAGGTTCGTCAAGGGTCCAATCGCCACGATGGTGAGGGGACCTTGGCGAATGAGGTCGGCAATCAGTTCCACGCCGTGTCGCGGGTCGAGTGTCACGGCGGGCTCGTCCCAGTCCAAGTCGCCGAGCCCGTCGTGGCCGTGCACCACGCTGTCTTCGCCTAAATACTCACTGAGCGGTTCGCCGCAGCCGGCGGCCACGGGGACGTCGTGACGCCCCGCTAACTCCACGATGCGCCGGGCGTTGAGGGCAGTCTTCTCCAGTGGCACGTTGCCCGCGACGGCAACAATGCCCACCACGTCGATCTCCGGACTCGCCAGGGCGAGCAGGATTGCGACGGCGTCGTCGACGCCGGGGTCGGTGTCGATTAGGACGCGCGGTCGAGCCATTGCTGCACCTCTACGGTCGTGGGAAGTGATCCCTGGGCCCCGTGGGCCAGGGTGGCCATCGCGCCGGCGGCGACGGCGAAGCGCAGAGCGGATTTTGGATCATCATTAATGACGAAGCGAGAGGCGTACGCGGCGCAGAAGACGTCGCCCGCCCCCACCGTGTCTACCGCGTCAACGACCGGGGCGATTTCCTCGGTCACGACCTCGCCAAAGGAGTAGTGCACCGCGCCGCGCGAGCCTCGGGTGACGATGCAGTGGGCGAGCTCACCCAATTCGAGACTCTGCGCTTCAAGTTCATTGGCGATAACCACCGCGCAACGAACCAGCGTCGCCGGCGCCACTGGTCGCGCCGGCGCAACATTCAAGATCAGCGACGAGGTACGCCGGGCCAGTTCTTCGACGATCTGCGCCGACACCTCCATTTGCGCCAAAACAACGTCGAAGGGATCGAGGTCGACGTGCGCGAGGTCGAGGTCCGCGTTAGCTCCCGGCGCCACGACGATTTCGTTCTCCCCCGCCGCGTCAACGGTGATAAACGCCGTGCCGGTCGGACGGCTGCTGTGTTGAATCAGCGAAGTGTCAGCCCCGTGCTCGGCCAGCGTGTCGAGGAGCCATTGGCCCATTTCGTCGCGACCCACGCACGCGACAATTGAGGTCGCCACGCCCAATCGCGCGAGGGCGGCAGCCTGGTTTCCGCCCTTCCCTCCGGGCAGGCGCACGACGTCGTCGCCGAGCACGGTCTCGCCCGGCCGCGGCAGGTCAGTACAGCGAACCACCAGATCGGTGTTCAAGCTGCCCACGACCGCGGTACGCGGACGGGCCGATTCGCTCATGAGGCTGGCAGAAACTTATTCGTGAAGTATGACGAGGGCGCCGGGACCTTGGAGATTTGCCCGATGGACTTGAGCGCTGCCGACAACGTGGCCCACTGCGCATTCGTCTCGGCGAAGTACCTTCCTTGGGCGTTCGTCAAGAAGGGAATCGTCAACTTCCAACCCGAGAGGCTGAAGGCGTCGGAGTAGCCGCTCGCCGGGTAGGCCTTGTCGAATAACGTCGCCGCCTGAGTGGGGTGAGCGACCGCCCACTTCGTCGCCTTGGCAATCGCCGACATGAAGGCCTTGAGCGTCGTGGGGTTGGAGGCGGCATAACTCTTGGTGGCGGCGTAGTCCCAGATAGGAATGTTCGGTGCGCCAACGGCCGAACCCAGGATCTCCGACAACTTGCCCTTGACCTTTGAACCCTGGAAGCCGGGGATTTCGTAGTTGGTGGTGTTCGTCGAGATATCGACCTTCCCGTCGAGCAGGTAGGTCAGGTCATTGGCCGAACCGTTCGTAATGATTTTGACCTGCGAGACTCTCAGCCCCGCCCTCTTCAACACGAAGGGCAGCATTGCCTGGGTCCAGGTGTCGCCGTAGGAGAAAATGCGCTTGCCCAGTAATTCGGCACGCAAGTTCTTGGCGGTCAGCGCCACTCCGGGCTTGGCGAATATCGCCCAATTATTGGTCATCGAGTAGTTGGCAATGGAGAGTATCGGCACCTTCTTGTCCACGGCGATGCCCATGTCGGTGGTCGTGACCAAACCGACGTTGGCCGCACCCGTGGCGAGCATCAATGAGGTCGACGAGGTGTTCGGCGGGAAGACCAACTTCACGTTGAGACCCGCGGCCTTGAAGAAGCCCTCGTGCTGGCCGACCACTATAGGAATTACCTCGAAATCGGGACCGGGGAAGTCGTAGGCGAAGGTCAGGGACTTCGTGGGCGCCGCGGCCGAGGGGTTACTCGCCACGATTAGTCCCAGTGTCACAAGTGACGCCGACAGGGCCGCAGCCCCCAACAGTCGGATCTTCATTGGTTCTCCCTTATACGTCTCTTGGTGACGAGGTTACTGGTCGTTTCTTGGCGTGGCAATGCGGTGGCGTCGTGATCGACGCGCCACGGGCCGTCGCTGCCAGGGTGTGGCGAGAACCTCGGCCCACGTCACCGCCAAGAAAAAGGTCACGCCGATGACCGCCAACAACATCGTGAGGCCGAAGACAGTGGCCGGGCTGTCGTGTCCGTTAGCGGTGTTGACGGTTTGGGCGAGTGAGGAGCCCTGGGGAGATACCAACTCTCCGATGAACGCGCCGGTAATGGCGTAGGTGGCACCAATCTTGAGCCCGCTGAAGAGGGGGGACACCGAGGCGGGGACCTCGATCAGCCAGAAAGTGCGCCACTTCGAGGCCCCGTAGACCTTGGCGAGATTCAACAAGTCCTGGTCCACGTGAGCGAGCCCGTCGAAGACATTGACCGTCACCGGGAAGAAGACAGTCCAGATAACTATTGCGATGATGGGCCGAATCGAATTGAATCCCAGGATGGCGACCAAGGGAAACGCAATGGCGATCACCGGCACGGCTTGCGACAAGATCAACTGAGGATAGAGCAGTTTCTGCACCCAGCCGACTTTGGACATGACGACACCAAAACAGAACCCCAGCACCGCTCCACCAAGAAAACCGAAAATCGTCTCGCGAATAATTCCGTAGACCAGGGGTGACAGGTTCCCCCAGTTGCCCGTCACCGCCTGAATGGAGGCGAGGGGCCGTGGAACGATGTACGACTGTACGTGAGAGACGATGACGGCGACCTCCCACAACAGGAGTAACAGCGCGATGGACACCACCGGCAACAGGACCTTGCCAACGACCCGCCACCTCATCGCCTACCCCCATACAGGAGATGCAGGACCTGGCTCTTGAGATCAACGAACGTGGGATCGGTCAATACGTCAATTTCCCGGGGTCGCGCCAGGGTGTTCTCCAGATCGGCCACGATGCGACCGGGGCGAGGCGACATCACCAAAATCCGGTCAGAAAGGAATATCGACTCATCGACATCGTGGGTGATGAACAACACTGTCCGGCCCGTTTCGCGCCAGACATCCAGCAGCCAGAGCTGCATATCGAGACGCGTCTGAGCGTCGAGTGCGCCAAAGGGTTCATCCAGCAAGAGGAGCTGGTGGTGGGTCACGAGTGTGCGCATGAATGCCACGCGTTGACGCATGCCGCCTGACAATGCCTGGGGATAGTGATTGAGGTAGTCACCCAAGCCGTAGCGCTCGGCGATGTGGCGGGCTTCGTCTCGGTCGGCGGCGGTGACCTTTCTCGTCAGGCGGGCGGCCATGGTGATGTTGTCCTCGACCGTACACCACGGCACGAGCAGATCCTTTTGGAGCATGTATCCGACGTGACCCGTGGCGCCGATGACGCTGCGACCTTCGAGCCTCACGTCTCCCGCGTCCGGCGCCAGAAGTCCGGCGATGATGTTGAAGAGGGTCGATTTGCCGCACCCCGACGGGCCCACGATTGAGACGAAGGAGCCCTCGGCGATCGCGAGGTCCGTGGGCGACAACACCACCGTGTCGCCAAAGGTCTTCGCGACGGCCGAGAGGTCGAGGAGGGCCGGTGATTCCACCCCCTCAATGTAGCCCTGGTCACGTCGAAACCCGCTGCCGACTTCTCACTGGCTTCTCACAGAAAATTCTTAGAAGTGCCTTAGTACTGCCTTCAGTCCGTCTTTGAATCGCTCGCCAAGATGACAATCACGTGACAAGTTATGGAAGGAATTATTCATGAATGCTCTGCGTCGAGGTGTGCGAAACGCCTTTAGAAACGCCATGCGATCGGTCGGAGTGGTAGTGATTCTGGCGGTGGCAATTGCCCTGTCAATTTCAATGCTGATAGCGCGTGACGCAGTCAGCGCCAAGATCAACTCGGTACGGTCGTCCACGGGAAACACCATCAGCGTGTCGCCCGCCGGGTTCTTCGGTGGTTCCGGCGGCGGCACGCCCCTCACTACTGCTCAAGTCACCTCTCTCTTGAACATAGCGAACGTGACGGCGGTGCAGGCCCAACTCGCCGAGCGCCTCTCGAGCACCCAGACCAACCTCGTGACGCCCATCGCCGCCGGGTCCCTGGGCCAACGGTTCGGTGGCTTCGGTGGAGGCGCTTCGGCTAGCACCGGTACCCGGACCGTGCCGATCAGCTTCATCGGCACCAATTCTCCCGGCAACTCTCTCGTGGGTGGGGCCAACGGCGGCGGCACGGAGAAGCTCACGTCGGGCACCACGTTTAGCGCGACCTCGACCGCGGACGTGGCGATCGTCGGCAAGGACTTGGCGACCAAGAACAGCTTGAAGGTCGGTTCGACGTTCACGGCGTGGGGTGCCAAGGTCACTCTCGTCGGCATCTACGACGCGGGCTCCACCTTCGCCAACGCCGACGTCTTGATGCCTCTCGCGACGCTACAGAAGCTCGCTTCCGCTACTAACCAGATCACCGGCGCCACCGTGGTCGTGAACAACATCAACAACGTCTCGGGTGCCGTCACGGCGATCACCAAGAAGCTCGGCACCGCGGCCGACGTCACGTCCACCCAGGCGACCATGGAGTCCCAGTTGGCGCCACTCAATTCGGTGAAGACCATCTCGACCTATACCTTGATCGGTGCGGTCATCGGTGCCGCCATCATCTTGCTGCTCTCGATGCTCATGATCGTCCGTGAGCGTCGCCGCGAGATCGGCGTGTTGAAGGCCCTGGGCGCGACGAACCGCTCGGTGGTCTCGCAATTCGTCGCCGAGTCGACGACCTTCACCGTGTTGGGCGCTGTCGTCGGATTCATCGGCGGTGTCATCATCTCGAGCCCCATCACCTCAGCCCTCGTCAGCGCATCAGGCGGCTCCTCCCCCGGCGGCTTCGTTCGACGCGGCAGCGGCTTTGGTGGTGGTGGCTCGGGCTTCACCCCGCCCAGCGGAAGTGGCGGGGGCCTGGGCTTTCGAGGACTCCGAGGACTCGGCAACACCCTGGGGAATCTGCACACTTCAGTGGGCTGGTCCACCCTCGTCTTCGCCTTGTTGGCGGCAATTGTGATCGCCGCCCTGGGCTCCACGGTGGCCTCGGCCACCATCACCCGTATCCGTCCCGCCGAAGTATTGAGGAGTGAATAATGCTGAACGTTGACAAGCTCAACAAGACCTTTAAGACCGACGGGGGCGAGGTGCACGCCGTGCGCGATGTCTCGTTCCACGCCGCCGACGGAGAAGTCGTCGCCATTATCGGTGCCAGTGGATCGGGTAAATCAACCCTGCTCTCACTGCTAGGACTGCTCGACGCTCCCGACGACGGCAGCATTGACATGAACGGGACGCAGTTGGCGCACCTCGACGCGGCGGGACGCACCAAGTACCGCTCGCGCCAGGTGGGCTTCGTCTTCCAGGCCTTCAACTTGATTCCGAACCTGAGCGCCAAGGAGAACGTGAAATTGGCGCTGGAGTTCGCCGAATGGCCCAGGGAAGATCGTGACCAGCGCGCCGAGGAGATGCTCACCATGGTCGGACTCGGTCCTGACAAGGCGAGTCGGCGCCCGAACAAGCTCTCGGGTGGTGAACAGCAGCGCGTAGCAATTGCGCGAGCCTTCGCGGCGCAACCGCAGTTGATCCTGGCCGACGAGCCCACCGGCAGTCTGGACCGGGCCACCGGCCAAAAGATCGTGGAGTTGCTGCGCAACGCGGCCACGACACAACAAACGACGGTGCTCGTGGTCACCCACGACGAGAAGATTGCCAAGCAGGCCGACCGCCGCCTCGAGATCGAGGATGGAGTTCTCACCGAAATCGCCTAGTCCCCCCTAGGTTCGCCGACGGCCTCTGAGATATCGCACCGGGACGGTGCAGTAACCTCAGAGGCCGTATGGCTCTCTCTATCGGTATTGTCGGACTGCCCAACGTGGGCAAGTCCACGTTGTTCAATGCGCTCACCAATAACAACGTTTTGGCGGCGAACTACCCCTTCGCCACCATCGAACCCAATGTCGGCGTCGTCGCAGTCCCCGATGAGCGCCTGGCCAAACTCGCCATGGTCTTCGGCTCCGAGAAGATCCTGCCCGCGTCGGTCACCTTCGTGGACATCGCCGGCATCGTGCGCGGCGCGTCCGAGGGCGAAGGCCTGGGCAACCAGTTCCTCGCGGCGATTCGCGAATCCAACGCCATTTGCGAGGTGGTGCGAGTCTTCGAAGACGACGACGTCATCCACGTGGACGCAAAGATCGACCCCGCCAGTGACGTAGCGACCATCGAGACCGAGCTGATCCTGGCGGACTTGCAGACCGTGGATAAAGCCTTGAAGCGCCTCGAGCGTGATGCCAAACGCCTGCCCGAGGCCGCCGCGAAATTGACTGAGATCAAGAAGGCCCACGACGCCCTGAACGAGGGGCTGGTCATCTCCACGACCAAGGGGCTCGACCACGACGCCATCGCCGATTTGCACCTGCTGACCGACAAGCCCTTTATCTACGTCTTCAACGTCGACGAGGCCACCCTGAGCGATCCCGAGCGCCAGCAACAACTGCGCGACTCGGTCGCTCCGGCGCCCTGCGTCATCCTGTGCGCGAAGGTCGAGGCCGAACTCGCCGGTCTCGACCCCGACGAGGCCCTAGAACTCCTGCAGTCCTTCGGCCAGGAGGAATCGGGCCTAGCCCTGCTCTCGCGAGTGGGCTTTGCAACCTTAGGACTGCAGACATTCCTGACCGCCGGACCCAAGGAGACTCGCGCCTGGACAATCCGCCGGGGCGCCACGGCCCCCGAGGCCGCGGGCGAGATCCACACCGACTTCCAGAAGCACTTCATCAAAGCCGAAGTCGTGGCCTTTGGCGATCTGATGGCCGCGGGCACCATGGTCGCGGTGCGCGCCGCGGGCAAGGCCCGCATCGAGGGCAAGGAATACGTCATGCGCGACGGGGATGTGGTCGAGTTCCGGGTGAACGCGTAACCTAGAGGGTGAAAGGCGTATGCGACAGAGGTCGGCGCCTGGCAGACATAAACCATCTTCTAGGAGCACCATGACCTCGTTACCCTTCGACTTCAAAGTCGCCGACCTTTCCCTCGCGCCCTACGGACGCGCCGAGATCACCCTCGCCGAGCACGAGATGCCCGGCCTCATGGCCATGCGCGCCGAGTTCGGCACCACCCAGCCCCTCACGGGCTCGCGCATCGCGGGATCGTTGCACATGACGATCCAGACCGCGGTGTTGATTGAGACCCTCGTGGCTCTGGGCGCCGACGTGCGCTGGGTGAGTTGCAACATCTTCTCCACCCAGGACCACGCCGCCGCGGCCGCGGTCGTCGGCCCCCACGGCACCGCCGAGAACCCCCAAGGCGTCCCGGTCTTCGCGTGGAAGGGCGAATCGTTGGAGGAGTACTGGTGGTGCACCGAGCAGTTGTTGCGCTGGCCGGGCTTCGATGGGCCCACCATGATCCTCGACGACGGCGGCGACGCGACGCTTCTCGTCCACAAGGGGCGCGAGTTCGAACTCGCCGGCTTCGTGCCCTCGCCCGAGACGGCCGAGACCGAGGAGTACTCCATCATCCTGCAGCTGCTCAACAAGATCATCGCGAGCGGCGAGAAGGTCTTCGCCCCGATGTCGGCGGCCATCATCGGCGTCTCCGAGGAGACCACCACCGGCGTGCACCGCCTGTACGAGATGGAGCGCGACGGAACCTTGTTGTTCGCCGCGATCAACGTGAATGACGCCGTGACGAAGTCCAAGTTCGACAACAAGTACGGATGCCGCCACTCGCTCATTGACGGCATCAACCGCGCCACCGACACGCTGATCGGCGGTAAGGTCGCCATCGTCTGCGGATACGGCGACGTGGGCAAGGGCTCGGCCGAGTCGCTGCGCGGCCAGGGTGCGCGCGTCATCATCACCGAGATCGACCCGATCTGCGCATTGCAGGCCGCGATGGACGGTTTTCAAGTCACCACGCTCGAAGAGGCCCTCCCCTACGCGGACATCATCATCACCGCCACGGGCAACCGCGACATCGTGACCGTCGATCACATGTTGATGATGAAGCACCAGGCGATTCTGGGCAACATCGGTCACTTCGACAATGAGATCGATATCGCCGGACTGGCGAACCTGCCGGGCGTGAAGCGCGAGAACATCAAGCCGCAGGTTGACAAGTGGATCCTGCCCAACGGCCGTGCCATCATCTTGCTCTCCGAAGGCCGCCTGCTCAACCTGGGCAACGCCACCGGTCACCCCAGCTTCGTGATGAGCAACTCCTTCACCAACCAGACCATGGCCCAGATCGAGCTCTTCGTCAACAATGAGAACTACGAGAAGAAGGTCTACGTCCTGCCCAAGCACCTGGACGAGAAGGTCGCGCGACTTCACCTCGACGCTCTCGGCGTGAAGCTCACTCAGCTCTCCAAGCAGCAGGCTGACTACATCGGCGTCGCCGTCGAGGGTCCCTTCAAGCCCGACAGCTACCGCTACTAGAGGACGTCCCCCGGAGAGAGGCGCCTGAGTAGTCTCGGTCAAGGGACTCGCGCAACGCCGCCGGACCCCTGGGAGACGTCATGAAGTCACACGCGGCGCGTCGGACCGTTCTCGACGCCATCGGCAATACTCCGCTCATCGAAGTCGACGGCATCTGGCTCAAGCTCGAATACCTCAACCCGTCGGGTTCGATCAAGGCGCGCATGGCGCGCTACATCATCGAGCGCGCCGAGCGCGAAGGACTGATTGAGCCCGGCGACACCATTGTCGAAGCCTCGAGCGGTAATACCGGCAACGCGATGAGCATGGTCGCCGCCGTCAAGGGCTATCGAATGATCGTCGTCATGCCCGAGGGTCTCAGCCCCGAGCGTTCAGCTATCTCGAGCGCCTTCGGGGCCAGACTCGTCACCGCCGGAAACTTCCACGTCAACCAGGCCCTGGAGATCGCGCACGAACTCGGCCAACGTCCCGGACACTTCAGTCCCCGACAGTTCGAATCAGAGTGGAACGTCGAGGAAAACCGCTCGTGGCTCGGCCCCGAGATCTTGAGCCAGCTGCCCGACGGCACACTGCCGGACGCCTTCGTCATGGGCGTCGGCACCGGCGGGACGCTCATCGGTGTGGGCCAGGCATTTCGCAACGTGAATCCGGCCGTGAAGATCGTAGGTCTCGAACCCTCGGAGTCGTGCACGATCCTCTGTGGCGACACCGGATTACACAAGATCGAGGGCATTGCCGACGGCTTCGTGCCCGGCATCTATCAACGTCATCGTGAGATCGTCAGTCGCGTCGTCGACGTTCACAGCGACGACGCAGTCGCCGAAATGCGACGACTGGCGCGTGAGCACGGCATGCTGGTCGGTCCGAGCTCGGGCGCCAACATGGTGGCCGCACGTCGGCTACTCGACGAGAGTCCCGACGACCTCGTGGTGACGATCATGTGTGACGAAGGTGAGAAGTACCTGAGTGAATACTTCATACCCGAGGTCCATCCGTTGCCTCCGGATAATCTCCCACTCGACGTGATGTAACGACGATGGTTCACTGACGAGCCACCACGTCGCTGCGAGCTCGCACCAGGTGAATCGCAGGACCCGTCGGATATGGTGACCACCGTGTTCTACAACGTGATGACCGAGAAGAATTTTAAGGGCGTCAAACCCAATCCTCCTCTCACGCGACGATCGATGCTTCGAAGACTCGCCTTCGTCCTCGGCACGGTCGTGATTGTCGGGCTCGTCATCGCCAGTCGATATCAGCCCTTCAACATTCAAATAATCGGCGCGGGAAGTTCCTCGGTCAGCACGTCGAAGGTCTATTCATTTTCCGCCGCGGGCACACTCACCTTTCGGGGCGGAATCGGCGTGCAGGTGGTCGGTCTGCGAACGAGTCTCGTCACGTCACTGCCGTCACACGTGGGCGAACTGACACTTTGCCCTCACTACCACTCCTCGACATTCACGTGTTCCCACAACACGCCCAATGACATGACCGGCGTTGCCTTCAGACCTTTTGCCATGAGCAGGGGCCGCACCGTCACTGTCATCGCAGCATTCACGTTGAACTGCAGTGGCGCATCCCAACTAAACAGCCCCATCACGGTCGGCTTCTATGTCACGTACCGTCTCTGGTGGTTCACTCACACCGTGCTCGTTCATCCCGGATATCCGGGCTACCCACTCCAAAGCATTTGCCCCAACTCAACCCCTTAGCCCTATTGGAAGACCTCGGTGCCTACTCGTACTAGTTGATTCAAATTGGAGGCCCGCTCAAATTGGCGTGACGTACGCCGCGTGCAGACCACCGTCGACCAAGAATGTGCTCGCCGTCATAAATGAAGAGTCGTCACTGGCGAGAAATAACACCGCGCTCGCCATTTCCTCGGGCTCCGCGAATCGACCCATTGGGACGTGCACCAACCGTCGGGCAGCGCGCTCGGGGTCTTTGGCGAAGAGCTCCTGCAACAGCGGGGTGTTGACCGGTCCCGGGCACAGGGCGTTGACACGGATGTTCTCGCGCGCAAATTGCACACCGAGCTCGCGGCTCATCGAGAGCACGCCGTCCTTGGACGCGGTGTAGGAGATCTGCGACGTCGCCGAACCCATGATGGCGACGAAGGACGCCACGTTGATGATCGAGCCACCGCCGCGCTGTTGCATGTAGGGGATGCCGTACTTGCAGCACAGGTACACCGACTTCAGGTTGACGTCTTGCACGCGCTGCCAGGCGTCGACACCGGTCGTGAGAATCGAGTCGTCGTCGTTGGGCGAGATGCCGGCGTTGTTGAACAAGATGTCGAGTCCGCCGTAGGCCTCGACGCTGGCGGCGAACATCGCGATGACGCTGGCCTCGTCGGCCACATTGACGTGCACGTAGAGACCGCCGAGTTCCTTCGCCAGCGCCGCACCGGCCTCGTCCGCGAGGTCGGCGACGACGACCTTTGCCCCCTCCGTGGCGAAGCGCACCGCGGTCGCGCGTCCGATGCCGCTCGCGGCCCCGGTGATAATTGCGACTTTGTTGTCGAGACGNNATTCCTCCGTTGAGATAAATACGTTCTTTTCTTCGCTGAACCCGAGCAGGGCGTCGGGACCGAGCTCGCGCCCGATGCCCGACATCTTGAATCCACCGAAGGGGGTGTTGTAGCGCACCGAGGAATTGGAGTTCACCGACAACGCACCGGTCTCCACCCCTCGCGCGACGCGCAGGGCTCGTCCCGAGTCACGAGTCCAAATCGAACCCGATAAACCAAACTGGCTGTCGTTGGCGATGGAAATGGCCTGGGCCTCGTCGCGGAAGCGCACCACCGACACCACGGGACCAAAGATCTCCTGGGTGAAGGCGCGGTCCGAGGTGTCGGTGGTCTCCAGCACCGTCGGGGCCATCCAGTACCCCTTGCCCTCGGGCGCGGTTCCGCGGAACGCGACCGCCGCCTCGTCCACGTAACCCCTGACGCTGTCGCGCTGGCCGGCCGTGATGAGCGGGCCCATCTCGCTCGCGTCGTTCGTCGGATCCATGACCTTGACGCCCTTGACCGCCGCCTCGAAGTGCCCCATGAAGGAGTCGTAGGCGCTGTCTTGGACGAGGATGCGCGAGCGCGCACAGCAGTCCTGACCGGCATTGTCAAAGACGGCGTAGGGAGCCATAGCGGCGGCCTTGGCGACGTCCGCGTCGGCGAAGACGATGTTGGCACTCTTGCCACCGAGCTCCAGGGTGACGCGTTTGACTTGTTCGGCGGCCCCCGACATGATCTTGCGCCCGGCGTCGTTGGAACCGGTGAAGCAGACTTTGCGCACCGCGGGGTGGGTCACGAAGCGATGCCCCACACTCGAGCCCGCGCCCGGGAGAACCTGCAAGACGTTCTCGGGGATGCCGGCTTCCAAGGCCAGCTCACCTAAGCGAATAGCGGTGAGCGGCGTCAACGTCGCGGGCTTGAGGACGACGGTATTGCCCGCCGCGAGCGCCGGGGCCATTCCCCAACCCGCAATGGGCATCGGGAAGTTCCAGGCCACGATGATGCCCACCACGCCCAAGGGCTCGTAGAAGGTGATGTCGACGCCGCCGGCGACGGGAATCTGCTTTCCCGAGTGCCGCTCGGGAGCACCGGAGTAGTAGTTCAGAACGTCGCGGACGTTGCCCGCTTCCCAGCGCGCGTTGCCAATCGTGTGGCCGGAGTTGGCGACTTCGAGCCGGGCCAATTCCTCGATGTGCTCGTCCACCACCGCGGCGAAACGGCGCAGTAGGCGCGCGCGGTCGGCCGGGGTAACGTGACGCCACGACTCGCCGGCCCGCTGACTCGCCTCAATGGCTCGGTCGGTCTCGTCAACGTCGACGAGTTCGATAGTCGTGACCACTTCTTCAGTGGCCGGGTTAATAACGTCGTAGCTCATAGCCGTTCAAATCCTCGGTAGCGTTCCCAGTCCGTGATGGCCGCGTTGAAGGTGTCCACTTCCACGCGCGCGGCCTGCACGTAGTGATCGACGACCTCGTCGCCGAAGGCGTCGCGCGCCACGGACGAGTTGTCGAAGAGTTCCATCGCCTGACGTAACGTCGTCGGCACGCGCACGGCGTCAGCCACGTAGGCGTTGCCCACGAACGCGGGACTGAGTTCGAGGCCCTCGTCCACGCCGCGCAGTCCCGCGGCCACCAACGCGGCGACGGCCAGGTACTGGTTGACGTCGCCGCCAGGAATGCGGCACTCGAAGCGGATGGCCGGGCCGTGTCCCACGACACGAAAGGCGCACGTGCGGTTGTCGATGCCCCACAGCAACGCGGTCGGGGCGAAGGAGCCCTCCACGAAACGCTTGTAGGAATTGATGTTGGGAGCGAGCAGCAGGGACATCTCGCGACCGTAAGCGAGCTGTCCCGCGAGGAACTGTTCAAACAACAGCGACATGCCGTGCTCACGGTCGCCGGCAAAGACCGGCTGGTCGTCCGGGTCGCGCAAGGAGAGGTGAACGTGACACGAGTTGCCCTCACGCTCGTCGTACTTGGCCATGAAGGTGAGGCTCTGACCCTCCTGGGCCGCGATCTCCTTGGCGCCGAGCTTGTAGAGCCCGTGCTCGTCGCACTTGTCCATCAACGTGGAGTACTTGAAGGCCACTTCGTGTTGGCCGAAGTTGCACTCGCCCTTGACCGACTCCACGACCATTCCCGCACCGCGCATGGAACGGCGAATGCGCCCGAGCAGCGGCTCGACGCGCGAGGTGCCCTGCAGCGAATAGTCGACGTTGTACTGATTGGCCGGGGTCATGTTGCGATACCCCGAACTCCACGCCTCTTCGTAAGTGGTGTTAAAGACGATGAACTCGAGCTCGGTGCCCGTGAGCCCGTGCCAACCGCGCTCGGTCAAGCGCTCCACCTGATGCTGCAGCACTTGACGCGGTGACGGCGCGACGGGTGCGCCTTCGGTTGTCTCCACGTCACAGAAGATGATCACGGTCTTCTCAAACCAAGGCACCATCCGGATCGTTGAGAAGTCCGACTTGAAGGCGAGGTCGCCGTAGCCACGCTCCCAGGAGGTGAGGGCGAAGCCATCGACGGTGCGCATGTCCACGTCCGAAGCCAGCAGGTAGCTGCAGCCCTCGACAATCCCGCTCTTCAAGTTGTCGGCGAAGAACTGGGCGTCCACGCGCTTACCTTGCAAACGACCCTGCATGTCCGTCACTGCCAGGATGACGGTGTCGACGTCACCGCGGCCAATCAAGGCCAACAAGTCATGATGTGTCAGTGTCGGCACTCGAACAGAGTGATACCGATCGATTGCACCAACTTGGGTACGCCCAGGAACTAAAACGCGGAATGGGGAATTTCTCCAACTTCGCGGTTTCGTTCTCAATTATCTCCATTCTGACCGGCGGCATCACGACGTACTACCTCGGCATGGACGCCGGCGGCCCCTTCGTGATCACCATCGGCTGGTTCATTGTGGGCGCGCTCACTTTGTGCGTGGGAATGGGTATGGCCGAGATTTGTTCCGCGTATCCGACGGCCGGTGGTTTGTATTGGTGGTCCGCGAAACTGGCTACCAAGAACAAGGCAGCGTGGTCGTGGACGTGTGGTTGGTTCAACTTGGTCGGCCAAGTCGCGGTCACTGCGTCAATTGACTACGGCCTCGCGACATTCGTGGGGTTCTTCATCAGCCTCTACTACCCAAATGCTCACAGCACCAAGGCCGGTTGGGTCTTGCTGTGGTACGCGATTATCCTGCTAGCCCACGGATTCATCAACACTTTTCGAGTTCAAATTGTGGGCACCATCGCCAACATCTCTGCGTGGTGGCACTTGGTCGGCACCGTGTTCATCGTCGGCATGTTGTTCATTGTGCCCTCGCATCACCAAAGCTTCAGTTTCATTTTCCACCACGAGAACTTGACCGGTTGGTCGGGTCCGTTCGCGGGCGTCTACGCATTCGCGATCGGTCTCTTGTTGGCCCAGTACACATTGACTGGCTACGACGCCTCAGCTCACATGACTGAAGAGACGCTCGGCGCCGCCACGGGCGGTCCCAAGGGCATCATTCGTGCCATCTACGTTTCAATCATCGCGGGTTTCATTCTGAACCTGGCCATGACCCTGGCCATTCCTGGTGGCGAAAAGGCCTACGCCGGCATCGCTCTCAACGGTGCCACCGCGGGCGGCGCCGTCTTCATTGCCGCTCTCGGCAACACCGGTGGACGGCTACTGGTGGTCATTGCCATGGTGGCGATGTTCTTCTGTGGGCTGGCGTCAGTCACCGCGAACTCACGCATGATCTACGCATTTTCGCGGGACGGCGCAGTCCCCGGACACAAGATTTGGCACCGCTTGCACCCCAGGACCCGCACCCCGGTTAACGCGGTGTGGCTGGCGGTCTCGGCGGCCTTCATTTTGGGCCTTCCTTCGCTCTACCAGCGGGGCGGCTACTCGGCTGCGTTCTTCGCCATCGTCTCGATTGGCACCGTTGGTCTGTACATTGCCTACGCGATTCCAATTTACCTGCGGCTACGCTCGAAGGAATTTGAGCCCGGTCCCTGGAACCTGGGCAAGTGGAGCAAGTTGGTCGGCATAATTGCCGTGTTGTGGGTGATCGTTATAACGGTCTTGTTCTTCGCGCCGGCCTTCTACCCGTAGACAACCTTCGCCGACATCAACTGGTCTGGTCCCGTCTTCGTCGTCGTGATGGCCATCGTTGCCATTTGGTACGCGGTGTCGGCCAAGAACTGGTTCACGGGACCGAAGATTCAGGGAACGGAATCGGGTCTGGAGGCGATCGAAGAGGAGTACGCCGAGGGAATTGTTCCTCCCGAATTGTAATTTCCGGGATTCTCCCTCGGACTTTCGCACTGCGCCCCTCTCGTCGAGAGGGGCGTAGTGCTGTTCGCGCTTAGCTGCGGTACCCCGCGAAGATGTCGGTGACAACACCCTCCAGCCCCTGGGGATTGGTGACACGCAGGAACCATTCGGTCCCCATGGCGAGCTTGAACTCATCTTTGGACATCTTCATCCAGAAGGAGTCACCAATCTGCGAAGCGTGCGCCGCGAGCGCGTCGTACTTGGCGTCGGTGACGTCACCGACGTCGATGACCGCGCCGATCAACTCGTCGGGCGTGCCCATGATGAGTGGCTCGCCATCCACCATGGGCGGACCCTCGGGCTCGCGCACGATGCCCTCGGCGGCGTCTTCTTGCGCCTGGCGTCGCCCTTCCTCTTCCCAACGCGCGCGCATGATCCCCATGACCGAGTCGGGAATGGCGTTGTAATACAGCGTCGGCTCGTAGTCGATGAGTCCCAGCGCGGCCCGCGTGATGCGATGGGCCTGAATGTGATCAGGGTGGCCGTAGAAGCCGACTTCGTTGTACGTCATGATGACCTGAGGTCGCTCGGCCATCAAGACCACGGCGAGCTTCGCGGCGGCGTCAGCCACCGGCGTCGCCCAGAAGCAGTCCGGGTCGTCGTTCTGTGGCCAACCCATCATCCCCGAGTCGCGATAACCCAGTCGAATCAGGCGATCGATGCCCAGCACCGCGACCGCGTCGTCGAGCTCCCGGGCGCGTACGGCGGCAACGACGTCACCGTCGAAGTGATCGGCGTCGGGCTTGGCGCCGTCGGGGTCGTCCCCGCACTCGCCGTTGGTGCACGTGACGAGCACCGTGCGCACGCCCTGATTAGCGAGCAGCCGATAGAGGCCGCCCGTCGAGGTCGCCTCGTCGTCGGGGTGCGCGTGCACCGCCAAGAATGTCAAATCGCTCAATGCAGTCCTCCAAATAAATCCTCGGCACAGGCTAGCGACGACGTGTCACGGCGCCAACCGAGCTGGTAGTACTCGGTACCAAAGAGCAGGGTGAACAGGTCGGGGTCCATGGTGACCAGGTCGGCGTTATCAGTCTGGGATGCGTGGGTCGCAATGGCCTCTTGCTTGCGAGCGGCGAATCGCGAGACATCCATCACGCTCGCCACCGCGTCGTCGGGGATGTCGGCCACGGCATTTTCGACCCACGCGGGCAGGAAGACTCCCCGCTCGCGGGCCTGGGTCACGAATGTACTCAGAACGCCACGGGGCACGACGGGATAAAACAAGCGCTGCGCACGGGTGCTGAGCTCGACCGCGCGTCGCGTCACGACGTTGGCCATCACGTGGTCGGGGTGACCGTAGAATCCGTTCTCGTCGTAGGTGACGACGACCGCCGCATTCTCCTGGTCGATGATGTCGGCGATGACGCGCGCCGTGGCATCAACGTCGACGTTCATGAAGGCGTCGGGGTCCTCGTTGGCTGACCAGCCGATCATCCCCGAGTCCATGAATCCGAGCGAGAGTTGGCGTGCGAAGCCGACCAGGACGCCCGCGCGCTGCAGTTCGCCCGCGCGCGTCGCGCGCGTCACCAGTGAGTTGTGTCCCGGGTCGGCACCCGCGCGGCCCTGGTCGTCGATACCCAGTTGGCCCAAGGTGCACGTCACCAGCACGTTGCGCACCCCTCGCTCGGCGTAGTGCGAGGTGATACCCGCCGTGAAGAGAGCTTCGTCGTCGGGGTGCGCGTGCACGCATAGAAGTGTGGAGGAGACCATCAGCAGAGACTAGGAGGTCGCCAACTGGATGATGCGCACGAATAAAAGACTACCGGCCACCAGCAAATAGGTTCCCTGAGCGCGCATGAGCCATCGTCGCGCGCGCGAACTCGGCATCGGAGCCACCAGTGTCAGTCGCGGTGTGCGCCAGTCGCGGCGGTCCACGTCGACGCGCGGCGGCGGCGCCATCTTCTTGAGACCGATCGGCACGCCCACCACTAAAACGGCGGCGCTCACGCCGGCGAGCCACTCCAGCAGGCCAATCACGTTGACCGAGGTAAAGAGGGTGGAGATCATCATCGTGATCGACAAGACGATCAGGATGACAACAATGGTCACCGCCACCGCGTTGAGCCACTTGGCGTTGACCCACGGACCCATCAAGGCCCGGTCGTTGCACAACAGCAATACCGTGATAGTCGTACTCGGCAACATCAGACCGCAAATGGCCTGCACCGCCAGGGTGATCAGGCCCAGCGGCGCGTGCGGGATGACCGCCACGGTTCCGGCCACCACCAGCAGCGCGGCGAACGCGCCGTAGAAGCCCCGGGCGTCCGCGAAGCGCGCGTTCAGACCCTGGCTCGAGTTAGACAAGTCGCCCATGGCGTAGGAGCTCGCCAGGGTCACCGCAGCGGCGCCAATCACCGACGCATTGAGCAGCAGAATCGCGAACAATGATCCCGTCCCGTGGCCCACGAAGTGATTCAATCCGTGGGCGATACCCAGCGCCGAGGTGTAGGCGTTCGTCCCGCCGTGTCCCGAGAGGCCGGCCGCGGTCGCGGCGATCAGGGCGCCCGCGCCAATGACGACGATGACCGAGCCGATAATCGTGTCCACGCGCTCGTAGTTCAGCCAGCGTGGTGTGATCTTCTTGTCCACGATGTTCGACTGCTGGAAGTACAACTGCCAGGGTGCCACGGTGGTGCCGATGATCGAGATAATGAGCAATACCGCACTCGAGTTGGCCCCACCACGAATTCCCGGGATCACGGCATTGGACAGAACAGACCCGTAGTGGGGCTTGGCCAGCACGACCAACGGGATGACGAAGAAGTTGACAGCGACGAAGAGCATCATGAACCGTTCCCATCGCTGGAAAGAGCCCGTCGCCGTCACGGCGAACAGGAGTATCACCGCGACCGGCACCGACAGATAGGGCGACACGCCGAAGTACTCCATCGACAGTGAGACGCCGATGAACTCGGTGACGATGATCAGGAAGTTCAAGAAGAGGATCGAGAAGATTGAGGTATTGCCCCACGTGCGCCCGAATCGTTCGCGAATCAGTCGCCCGTGTCCGACCCCGGTCACGGCGCCGAGTCGCGCCACCATCTCTTGGACGATGATGAGCACGGGAATGAGCAGCGGCAGGGTCCACAACAGCGTGTAACCGTAGTTCTGGCCCGCTTGGGCGTAGGTCGAGACGCCACCGGCGTCGTTGTCCCCCACCATCACGATGAGGCCGGGGCCGATGATGGCGAGCAACGTAAGGAGACGGGCGCGCGGGCCGCGACGTCCACCGACGTCGTGCGACGTTATCGTGCCAAAGGCCCCGCTGATCTGACTTTCGGTCGACTTCTCGTCCACGCTGCAACTCCTTTCGTTCTCTCGTGGTCGCTGGCGAAACAACCACGCGGGAACGAAAGTCGCTAGGGGCGCGCTCCGTCTCTCACGAGCGGTTGAGTCGTGTGATGAATATCTCTGTAGCTGGTACTAGGAGGTTTCAGACGAGCCCCCTTAGAACGGTGCGACCGACGAGCGTGGACACTATTCCTCCACCGCCGTCATCCCGAATTCCTTGCGCCAACCCTGCGGCAACAATTCTTCGAGGAGGTCGTCAACGGTAATCACGCCAATCATGACGCCGTGCTCCTCATCGAGCACCGGCACTACGGTCAGATTGAAGTCGCTCATCTTGCGCGCCACCCGGTGCAAGTCCCAGTGCGGGTGCACGTGGCTCAGTTGCGTGCGCGCCACGCTGATCGCCAGTTCCGTCTCGCGCGCCTTCACGAGCGAGCCCAGCGACGCCGACCCGATGGGCTTGGCGTCCGCGTCGATCACGAACACCGCGTGCAGCGACTCGGCCGGCACGTTCGACGTGCGAATCGCCTCGATGGCGTCAGCGACGCTGGCCGTGTCGGGCACCGAGACGAAGTCGGTGTTCATCAGGCCACCCGCGGTGTCGGCGTTATAGGAGAGCAGTTGACGCACCTTGATCTGCTGATGCGACGGCAGACCCTCGAGAATGGGCAGGCGGCGCTCCTGGTCGATCTCGTTGATCAGGTCGGCCGCGTTATCGGGCTCCATGCGCGTCAACAGCCGCGCGGCCTCGACGTCGCTGCGTGACTGAAGGAATTCGAGCTGATGTTCGGTGTCGAGCTCTTCGAAGACGTCGGCCTCGAGCTCACGGTCCAGACCCACCGCTTCGATGATCTCCTCGCCCTCCTCGTGACTGGCCTGCTCGACGAGGTCGGCAATCTGCGCCGGGTGGAGCCTGGAGAGTTTGCGGTACGGGATGCGTAGCCGGGCCGAGGGCACGTGCGAGACGAAGGGTTCGATGGACGCGAAGTCCACGATGGCCTCGGCCTGGAGCCGCCGACCCATGCGCGCTCCGAGGACGCGGCGAAGGAAGGGACGCCGCCCGGGATCCACCCCCACCACCTCCCAGCGACCCTCAACTTCGGCGATTTCGATTTCGTTGGCGATGATGAGACGCCCGCGGACCAGGTTGATCAGGTGGCGGGCCAGCAAATCCTCGGCGAGCAGCAATTCTCCCGGACGCCGCTCGAAGCGGCGCAGGTCGACGCGTTTGCCCTGGAACGTCATGCGACCCTGGGCGAGCCCGCCAATCTTTCGAATGGGGACGAAGAGGTTGCGACCCTCGATGCGAATGACGGCCCCCACGATGGGCGGGTGCGCGTCGTCACCCAATCGCGCGACCAGGTCCTGGACGCGGCCGATCCGGTCGCCGCCGTCCTGATCAAAGATGGGTCGACGCAGAAACGTGGAGAGGTGGAGGATGTCAGTCATGGTGCGCTCTTTAGCCCACTAAGGCTACCCCCATCCCCTGAGCGGCGACCACCCGGGATCAGTGAACTTCCGGCGAACGACGCTGGTCACAGGAGTGACGCGGCGTTAGCGGTCCGCAGTGAAGGATGAAAGGACGTCCGCGACAAAATCCAGGTCGTCGTCATCGACATCGGCGTGGGTGACGAAGCGCACCCGCCGCGGTGCCACCGTGCCGCCCCACACCCCTCGCTCCTTGAGCTCGTGCACAATTTGACGCGCCTGAGGGTGGTTGAACGAGACGATATTCGTCTGGACCGTCGTCGGGTCCACTCCCGACTCGGGGAAGGCAGCGCTCAGCAACTCGGCCAGTCGTCGCGCGCGCGCATGATCCTGCGCCAGGCGATCGACCATGGTGTCGAGCGCCACGAGACCCGCCGCCGCCAGGATACCCACCTGGCGCATCGCTCCCCCGAGTCGCTTTCGTTCGATACGACCGTTTGCCATCAGCGAAGCGGGTCCGGCCAACAGTGAGCCAACGGGTGCGCACAAGCCCTTGGAGAGGCACGCCATCACCGTGGTGGCGGGCGCCGCGAGTTCACTCGGTGTGCGCCCCGAGGAAACGGCGGCGTTGAAGAGCCTCGCGCCGTCGAGGTGCAGGGGGCGTCCTCCCATCGCGTGCGCGAGCGCGGACAGACGGTCGTGGTTCCACACCATGCCGCCGGAGAACATGTGCGTGTTCTCCACTGCGACCATCGCCACGGGCACCTGATGGTCCGTTGCGGCGTCGATGAGATCCATGACGTCCTCGATCGCCAACTCCCCCGAAGCGTCGTCGACGAGAGCGAACTGCACTGACGAATTGCGCGCCGACGCGCCCATCTCGAAACTCACGACGTGCTGGTGGCGACCCGCGACGATGACGTCGCCGGGGCGGGTGAGCACCCGCAGGGCAATTTGATTGGCCATCACGCCCGACGGGACGAAGATCGCCGCCTCCTTGCCCAGGAGCGTGGCGAACCTCTCTTCGAGTTCGCGCACCGTCGGATCGTCGCCGAATCCGTCGTCGCCCACCACCGCGCGGGCCATCGCTTCGCGCATTTCGGGCGTCGGCTGGGTCACGGTGTCAGAGCGCAGGTCCACGTGGCGGGTCATTCCAAGAGGCTACCGAACCACCCGTAGACTCCCTTCCATGACCGACGACTACTCCGATCGCTTGCCCGATCGGCCCAACGTCCACGACTACCTGGGGATTCGTGTCGTCGAGGCGACACCAGAGAAAGTTGTTCTCCAACTCGACGTCACGCCCGCCGTGCACCAGCCCTTTGGCCTCTTGCACGGCGGTGTCTCGGCGTTGCTCGCCGAAGGCGCTGCCTCCGTCGGCGGTGTCGTCAGCGTCGACGCGGGCCAGGCGGTAGTCGGCACCGAATTGAACATTTCTCACCTGCGCCCCATGCGTTCGGGTGTGATCACCGCGACGGCCACGCCAATTCGCAAGGGCCGCACGATACAGGTCTGGGCCATTGAAATGACGGACGAACGCGGACGCCAGATCTCGGTGGCCCGTTGTTCCCTGCAGGTCATCACGGCGCCCTCTTCGGACTAGGTCAAGGGCGTAGACTGGGCGGATTACCGAGCCAGAGGGGCTGACAACATGGGAGTTCGCTTCAAGGGCTGGGGAATTGGTCTGCCCGATCGCATCGTGACCAATGATGAATTGTCACTGACGCTCGACACCTCCGACGAGTGGATTGCTGAACGCACCGGAATCCGCCAGCGCTACATCGGCGGCACGGCGCGGTCACTCGGCGTGATTGCCGGGCGCAACGCCATGGCCGACGCGGGCGTCGAGCCCGAGGACATCGACTTCGTCCTGCTCGCGACTTCTTCTCCGGACCGCATTGCGCCCGCAACCGCAGTGTTAATTGCTGAGGACCTCGGTTTGACCTGCCCCGCAATGGACGTGAATGCGGCCTGCAGCGGCTTCATGTACGCCGTGCGCACCGCGCAGGGCCTACTCGAAACCGGCGCCCAGCGTATTTTGGTAATCGGCGCCGAGCACCTCTCGCACTGGGTCGACTGGACGGACCGCAATGTGGCCGTTCTACTCGCCGACGGCGGGGGCGCTGCGGTCCTCGAATACGATGCCGACGTCAACGACATTCTCTCCTTCTCCATGGGCGCCGACGGGTCGGGCGCCGACTTGTTGACCTGCGAACACGAGGGCACCTTCACGATGAATGGACCCGAGGTGTTTCGCCGCGCCGTGCGCGTGGTCGTCGAGTCATCGCAGCAGGCCATTGAGCGAGCCGGCATCACCGCCGACGACCTGGCGTTGGTCATCCCGCACCAAGCGAACATCCGCATCATTCAAGCCGTCGTCGACCGACTGGGGATCGGCATCGATCGCGCCGTGATCGCCCTCGACCGCTACGGCAACACCTCCAGCGCGTCGATTCCTCTCGCCTTTGACGTAGCGCGCAACGAGGGCCGCATCAAGACGGGCGATTACGCGTTGTTGACCGGATTCGGCGCGGGCTTGACCTGGGCGTCGTCGGTCGTGAAGTGGTCCTGAATCCCTAGCGCAGTGGACGCGGACATTTTTGCTCGCTGCGTTCAAGATCACGAGGCGCCGCGAATGAGGGCGACGCGCGACGACTCGAATCGTGGCGAACGCCCTCGCGGCGGTGCGTCACGAGAGGTCCGACGCCCGACATCACCATTGAAGTGACCGTGCCCCACTCCGCCGGCGACGTCTGGGCTGAGCTGCGCCACATCGACCGCCACGTTCAGTGGATGAGCGACGCGCAGAGCATCACCTTCCACGATCACCAACGCGAGGGGGTCGGCACCTCATTTGACTGTCGCTCCCCCGGCAAACTCCGTTGGTGAAGGAGTAAGGCAAATAGCCCTTACAGTCCCCAAAAGTTCTGAACCGAAGTATCTCCTATGCGCTGACGAGAGTCAGCGTTTCGGTTGACGCTTCGTCGGGGTGAGCCGTTGCATCAAGGATCTGATGCTCGGGTCTTACCTCCCCTCCACGTCCAGTACCGGAGCTTGTCCCCGGCAGGCCAAGTTTGGCCAAGTTGGTGGCCGCGTTGAGGTCGCGATCAATGATGAGACCACAGGCCTCACAGTGAAACACCCGTTCGTCGAGGGTCAGCTTGGCTTTCACTGTTCCACATCGACTGCAGATTTTTGATGAAGGGTAGAAACGATTGGCCACGACGAGTGTCGAGCCGTACCACGTGGTCTTGTACTCGAGCTGACGACGGAACTCGCCCCAGGCGGCGTCTGAGATGTGCTTGGCGAGTGAGCGGTTCTTCAACATCCCCGTCACGTTGAGGTCTTCGATCGCGATGACGTCGTAGTTCTTGGCGAGATTCGTCGTGGTCTCGTGGATCAGGTTCTTGCGAGCGTTGGCGACCTCGGCGTGGATCTTCTGAACGCGAGAGTTCGCCTTTCTCCAACGCTTCGAGGGCGCCCGGCCCGGCCCAGGGCCTTGGCGACGCGAGGCGATGCGCTGGGCGTGGGTGAGCTCCTTCGCGGCTGTGGCTAAGTGGCGAGGGTTCTCCACGGTGAGCACCTGCTCGCCACCTGGAGTAGCGCCGGTGTAGAGGGTGGAAAGGCCGACGTCGATACCGATGATCCTCTCGGGCGACCGGGTGACTGGGAGGCAGCGCGCGACCTCAATGGCGAAGGAGATAAAGAACTTGCCATTGATCTCGGAGACCGTGGCGGAGAGGATTCTTCCGGTGCCCCGCTCTAAGTGGCGGTGCATCTTGCGAGTGGACTCGTAATTCTTTATCTCTCCGATGCGCGAAACGCGCACGTGGTGAGTGCCCACGAGTTTGACGGCACCCGGCATCAGGCTCACCGAGCCCCCGCTCCCGCGCCTCTTGAAGGTCGGGAACTTGGACCTACCCTTTCGCCAGTTGGTAAAGGCCTTGGACAGGTTCAAGCAAGCGTAGTTGTAGGTGGACGAGTTGTTCTCACCCCACCACGGGGCCAACTCGGCGCGACGTTCGTACCAGAGCTTTTGGAGGTCGAAGTGGCTGGTGCCGAGGTAGTCCTGCTTCGCGACGTCCTTTCCCGCTTCCTTCTTTTTGCGATTCTCATCCCAGTTCACCTTCACCAATCCGAGTAGGGCATTATAGGCGAAGCGCGTGGCACCGATGTGACTACGCAAGAGGTTGATCTGGTCGGGTGTAGGGTCCAGGGCGTAACGGAGCGCCTGGGTGACGTTGGTGGGCGAGGACGTCTTCGTTGGTTCAAACTCGGCCCTGGTCACGAGGTCAGTATCGTCCCCGACTGTGACATTTGCCTTACTCCTTCACCAACGGAGTTTGCCGGGGTGTGACTGTCGTACCACGATTGGTCCGTTGGTCGCCACCGATGTGATGACCATCACTCGCTGGGACGACAACGTGGCGATGGGGGTCACCCACCGCGGAATCTTCACCGGCCGCGGGGAGTTCGTACTGGGTACCGACAGACTCACTACCCGCATCACGTGGCACGAGAGGCTGGAGTTTCCGTGGTGGTGTGGTAGCGTGGTGGGCGCCGTGGTGGGCCGCCCCATCCTGCGCGCGGTATAGAGGAAGAACTTGGCGAATCTGGCCGACCTCCTCAGGTCATCTCGTTAGCTTCGTTCGCCGCCCCTTCAGGGTGCGCTGGCGAATTCTTCAATCAATTGGCGCTCGCGACGAGCTGACAATCCGGCGCCGCGGTCGCGATCGAGCCCGAGCAAGATCTCGTACGCCACGATGTCGTTCACGGTCTCTGCGAGCGGCCGAAGAGCGAGACCCTGGCTACACGCCTTGGTACTCGACCGTCGCGCAAAGCCGTCAAAGTCGCGCCCCGCAGGAATCCACAGCGGCAGCGACTCAGGTCCCGCCCACGGCGACACGTCATGCTCGAGTAACCACTGGTCAGCGACGAGTACGACGTCGTCGTGGTGACGCAGGATCACGCGCAGTTCCTCGAGAAATTCGCCCAACAGACGGCGCTCACCCACTGCATTAAACGTTCCCGCGGTCGCGTCCTCGCCGCACCCCACCATCCACTGCGCTAGGTCGCGCACGTCAATCATCTGCGCCCAGCGGCCGTGTGCTTCGGGCACGAGAACGGGCTCGTGGTCGCGCGAAAGCCGTGCGGGCCAGTAGCCACCGCGGTCGCTGGTGTCGCCGGCTCCGACGATCAGACCCGGTCGCACGACGAGTAGTCGCTCATCGAGCGCTTCGCGGCATCGCGTTTCGCAGGCCACTTTCGACGCGCCGTAGTTCTCGGGACCGGGAGTCTCGCCACCATCTAAGGGGGCGAAGACGGCATTTGACTCGTCGCAGTCGGGCTGGTTCTGATCAACGTAGACCGAACAGCTCGAAACGTACGTCCAGTGCCGTGCGCGTTCGCCAAGAGCTGACAGCGCGTCGCGCACCAAGTGCGGGTCAGTGGCGACGTCGACGACCTCGTCCCACTCGCCGAGGACGGCGTCGTAGGCGTCGACGCCACGCGAACGTTCGCCCGACACGCCACGTGCACCCTCGGGAATCCGACCGTCGGGGCGACGCGCTAGGCAGGTAACGTCGTGACCTCGCGCGACGTACTCCTGCGCGACCGCCCGGGACAAGAAGACCGTCCCGCCCAGAATGAGAATCTTCACGAAACTCTCCTATTCGTCCGATACTGCAACGTCGCCGCCGTAGACGTCGGGACGACGAAGGCGCAAGACTTCGATCTGGCCTCGGCGCGACTCGACTTGCTCGAGGTCCAGGTCAGCAATGAGTACATCCTCACCCACTGACTTCGACTCCGCGATGATCTGACCCCACGGATCAACGACCATCGAATGCCCGTGGGTCGCGAGGCCCTCGCGAGTCGTGCCTACCTGGGTCGCCGCGATGACGAACGCGTGGTTCTCGATGGCCCGCGCGCGCACCAGAACTTCCCAGTGCGCGGGTCCCGTCTGCGCGGAGAACGCGGCCGGGACTGCCAAGACGTTCGCCCCGGCGAGGACGAGGGCTCGATACAACTCGGCGAATCGCACGTCGAAGCAGATGCTCAGACCCAATCGCATCTCACCCACCGCAACCACCCGCATCTGCGAACCCGCTGAGATGAACTCCGACTCGAAGTAAGTGACTCCCCCGGGGGGCTGTGCATCGAAGAGGTGCACCTTGCGATAGACGGCGACAACGTCACCGCTCGGCCCGATCACCACGCTGGTGTTGAAGAAGCGGCCCTCCGGCGCGGGTTCGAGCATGCTGCCCACGTGCACCGTGACGCCGCGCCCCTTCGCCACCAAACCCAGTTGGCGAATGAACCCGTCATCGAGAGTCTTGGCGGCCGCCTCATAACCGCTGCGTGGTCCCCAGTAGGTCGAGTACTCGGGCAACTGGAGGTACGTGGCCCCGAGCTCGCTCGCGCGGTCGATGAGTCGAAAGATCGACTCTTGGTTCGCTGCCACGTCACTTCCCGACGTCATCTGAATCGCGGCCACTCGCACGGTACTCATTATCCACCCTCGGCAGTCTTGCGTTGCAGGATGCGCAGTCCCGGCAACGTCAGCCGGTCCTTGGCACGATTGGATGCCTCCTTCGAGGCGATGACGTCGGCCAAGCTCGCAACCTGGATGGCCACACCGTCAATCTCGATTTCTTGAGCACCGCGCGATATGGCGTCGTAGCCGTCGAGTCCCGCCGGCGCCATGACGAGGTCGAGGTCGCCGTGGACGGTCGCGAGATTAAGTACCGTCACGTTCGCGAGGAATGCCGCAGAAGGTTCGAAAACGACGCCCTCGTCAGCCCCCTCGATGCGGATGGTGGCCTCAAGTTCACGCAAGGCCGTGGCGAGACGATCGAGATTGTCCTTGTGGCGTTCGGGCGTGACGTCGAGGTCGAAGGTCACCATGTCCGAGCCGTGCATGGCGGCGGCCATGCCCCCCACGACGACGAACTTGACGCGGTGGCGACGCAAGGTGGCGAGGATCAGCAGCGGGTCAAACGCCACGGTGGGCCATCGCTCGGCGTCCGGCCAGAGCGAACTGGGCAACGCGCACCGCATTCTTGAAGCGCGTTGCGGCGTCGAGGCGCAGATTTCGCATCAGTGCCGCTTCGTCCACCTCGACGAGTTCGAGTTGGACCTCGACGCCCAGCCCCATGGTGGTGAGCACTTCGAGGACGCGGTCGTACGAAGGAACGCTCGCACCATTCTCGATACGCGAGATGGCCGACTGCGTGGTGCCGGACATCTCGGCGACTTCGCGCTGGCTCAAATGGCGCAGGTGGCGCGCCTCGCGCAACAGGGTGCCGGCTCGTGAATCGGTCATGATTCAGGTATAGCAGAAATGCTATGTCTTTCGTTCAGCGCCAATCGCGCGAGGGCGTCGTCGCGCCCAGCGAGAGCGACTCCACGGACTCCGCCTGCAACGCCAGCGTGCCCTGTCCGCGCTGCAGCGCACCGCGGATCATCAGGGCCGGCGAACTGCGCGCGATTTGTCGCCAGCGTGCCCAGGCCCCCTTGGAGAAGATCACGTTGACGTGCCCGCTCTCGTCCTCGAGATTGATGAAGACCGCACCGTTGGCCGTCTCGGGATGCTGACGGTGCGTGACCACCCCCGCCACCGTGACGCGTGCGCTCTCGGCACCCATCAGGCGCGCGGCCATCGTCACGCCGCGTTCGTCGAGCCACGGACGCACCAGGGCAATCGCCGTGGCCTCGGGCGTGAGACCCATCGACCACAAGTCGTCGGCCACGCGCTCCATCTCGGTGGGTAACGTCAGGCGCGGCGCGCGCAGCCCCGTCACGACCCCCTCGAGCCGATCGGTCGTGCTCTGGGCTGCCGCCCCGGCCGTCCAGGTGAGGGCGCGGCGGCTCTCGCCGAAGCAGTCCATCGCGCCCGCCGCCGCCAGCGCCTCGAGATGCTGCTGCTGACACCCCGCGCGACGCACCAGGTCCTCGGCGTCACGCCACGGTGCGCCCGCGGCGATACGCTGCGCCAACTCCGAGCCAATCGTGCGCACGCTCGCCAGTCCCAGTCGCACGTCCGGGTGATCCTCGTCACCCTCCAACGTGGCGTCGGCGCCAGAGATGTTGACGTCGGGGCGTACCACCGTGACGCCGTGGCGCTGCGCGTCGGCGACCAGACTCTGGGGCGACCAAAAACCCAGGGGCTGCGCGTTGAGCAGCGCCACCAGGAACGCCGCCGGGTAGTGCACCTTGATCCACGCCGAGCAGTACACGAGGTGAGCGAAGGAGACCGAGTGCGACTCGGGGAAACCGAAGTTGGCGAAGGCCGCCAGCGCGTCGAAGAGCTGATCGGCGGCGGCCCCCGTGATGCCGTTGGTGGCCATCCCCGCGTAGAAGCGGCTCTTGAGTTTGAGCATGCGCAACTCCGAACGCTTGGCGGCCATCGCCTGGCGCAGTTCGTCGGCCTCGGCCGGGGAGAAGCCCGCAACGGCAACCGCCATCTCCATCAACTGCTCCTGGAAGAGCGGCACACCGAGCGTGCGCGACAAAATCGGTTCGAGGCGCGGGTGCAGGTACGTGACGGGTTCGTCGCCGCGGCGACGGCGAATGTAGGGGTTGACGGCGTTGCCCTGAATGGGCCCGGGGCGGATTAGCGCGACTTCGATCACCAGGTCGTAGAAGCACCGCGGCTGCACGCGCGGCAACGTCGCCATCTGCGCGCGCGACTCGACCTGGAAGACCCCGACGGTGTCGGCTTCGCAGAGCAGGTCGTAGACGGCATCCTCTTGTTCGAGCGCACCCAAATCGAGCGTCACGCCGTGATAGGCCTCGACCTGATCGACCGCGCGGTGCAGCGCATCGAGCATGCCCAGGCCCAGCAGATCGAACTTCACCAGGCCAATGGCCGCGCAGTCGTCCTTGTCCCACTGCAGCACGGTGCGCCCGGGCATGCGTCCCCACTCCACCGGACAGACCTCGAGCACCGGCCGGTCGCACAACACCATGCCGGCCGAGTGGATGCCGAGGTGGCGGGGGCGGTTCAGCATCTGGGTCGCCATGACGAGCAGTATTTCGGGCACGTCATCGGACATCGCGGTCATGCTCGAGCGGTCCACCTGGTCGCGCAACTGGTTGGCGGCCTCCTCGGAGTAGCCAAAGGCCCGCGCCACGTCGCGCAGCGCCGAGCGCGGCCGGTAGGTGATGACGGCCGCCACTTGAGCGGCGTGGTGACGCCCGTAGCGCTGGTACACGTACTGGATCACCTCCTCGCGCCGACCCGATTCGATGTCCACGTCAATGTCGGGGGGGCCGTCGCGCGCGGGCGAGAGAAAGCGTTCGAAGAAGAGATGGAGTTTGACGGCGTCGGCGTTGGTGATGCCGAGCGAGAAGCACACGGCTGAGTTGGCGGCTGAGCCGCGGCCCTGGCAGTAGATGTTCGAGCGTCGACAGAACTCGGTGATGTCCCAGACCGTGAGGAAGTACCCCGCGAAACCCAAGCCCCCGATGACGCCGAGCTCGTGGTCGATCTGGCGCCACGCGCCGGGTACGCGTTCGTTCTCGCGGGTGCCGTATTTGCGCGTCGCCCCCTCGTGCACCAGCACGGCGAGGTACTCCTGTTCGTCCATCCCCTCCGGAGTCACGAACGCCGGCAGGTTCGGCGCCACCAGCCGTAAGTCGAAGGACAGCTCCGCGCAGAGCTCCCCGGCGCGGTCGACCACCCCGGGCCAGCGCGCGAAGCGGCGACGCTGCTCACCATCCCCACGCAGGTGCGCCATCGGAGAGGCCGAGAGCCAGCCCCGCATTTCCTCGAGCTCGCGTCGCGCGCGGATCGCCGCCACGACGTTGGCCCGGGCGAAGTCCTCGGGTCGGGCGTAGTGCACGTTGCCCGTCGCCACCAGACTCACGTCGTGGCGCACCGCCAGTTCAGCCAGGACGTCGTTGCGCGCCACGTCCTCGAAGTGTCCGTGGTCCCAGATCTCCACGGCGATGTTCTCACGGCCGAAGCGCTCAATGAGCCCCAGTAGTTCACGCTCCGCCGCGCGCGGCCCCTCATCGAGCAGCGCGCGAGAGAGCGGACCCTTGCGACACCCGGTCAGGACCAACCACTCGTCTGCGCAACTCGCCACGCGGTCGAGACTGAACTGCGGTGTCCCCTTCTCACCGCGCTCGAGGTGCGCCTCGCCCAACATCGTCGACAGCCGCCGATACCCCTCGGGTGAACGCGCCAGTACCACCAAGTGATCACCCTGGGGGTCGGCAACGCCCACGCGGTCGTCGCGGGCGTCAATCGTCAACTCCGTGCCGAACACCGTGGGCAGTCCCAACGCGCGCGCCGCCTCGGCGAAGCGCANNCGCACCGCCTCGGCGACGAGTTCCTCGGGGTCACTCGCGCCGTCGAGGAAGCTAAAGCCCGAGTGGGCGTGCAGTTCGCCGTAGATCGCCATCAGTCGTAGATCCCCACCAGCCACCAGCGCCCGCCCTCAGCCGCCAGCAGCATCGCCTCGCCGCTGTCGAGCAGCACCTGTACGTGCGCGCGGCGGCGCTCGCTCGCCCACCAGCGCTCCACCAGTGGCCAGGGTCCGGCGACCCAGACAATCCCCCGGCGCGAACCGCGTAGTAGCACCAACGACGTCGGCGCAGCGCTGAGAGATCCGCGTGCGCCCATGCGCACCGGCTCATCCGTGTCGTCGCGCAACTCCACCGCCACGGGCTGGTGCAACGACGTGATCGGCGACGGTCCCGCCAGGCGACCGGGCCAGGGGGCGTCGTCGCGCACCTCGCGCGAGGGCGAGCCCCAGGGGGTGAGCGTCGCACGGTCCTCGGGAACACGTCCCCCGCGCAGACGCGCCACCAGCACACCCTCGGGTCCGAGACGGTGGCGCACCCGGTGCGCCGCCGCGTGGGCGCGGTCGTCGCCAGCGGTGCGCTGACCGAAGAATCCCGCCTGCTCGTCGCCCACGACGTCCTCACCGCGCGCGCCGTGTAGCCGCGCGGCCAGGCGAGTGTCGCGCTGGCCGGGCAGTTCGGGCAGCTCCCCTCGCGCCACGCGGTGCAGCACCCGCACCGCGGCGCTGAAGCGCTCGGCGACACGCGCGGCGTCGAGGTCAGCGAAGTCACCCACGGTATAAATGCCGAGCCGGCGACCGGTAGTGGTGAGTTCCTTATGTCCCAGCGCCATCAGTGGCTGGGCTCGGCGAAACGCCGTCGTCTGCCCCAACGCCAGCACCACCTCCTGGCGCGCCGCCAACTCCGCGCAGAAGAGTCCCTCGGCCACCCCGAGCGAGACCTCGAGGCCGAGCACGTCGCGCACGCTGTGGCGCACCGCGGCAAAGACCGCTTCGTCACCGCCGAAGAACCGACTCGGTCCGCGCAGGGGCAGAGTGCACAGTCCGAGCCGCACGGGCTCCACGAAGGGACAGAGCACCCCGACGACGTCGAGGATGCGCAGGTAGTCGCGCAGGGTCGACCCGTCGGGCCGCTCCTCACCGAGCGACTCCGCCCAGAGCGCGAGGAGTCGCTCCACTTATCTCGCCACCGCCCGACCTTGGGCGTCGGGCACCATCACCACGTGCTCGCCACGACGCGCGGCCTCGCCGCGACCCCCGACCCGCAACGTCACGTAGCGCGCGTCAAGGCGCGACGACATGATCCAGCGCGAGCTGGTGAGATGAAAAGAAAGATCCACGGGCAGCGGCCACGGTGCGCTGGGCTCGGTGAGAGCAATCAACACCGTGCCGCGTTCACGCACCCGGTCCATCAACTTGCGTGCCGCTCCGTGCGAGGGACGCGAGGGCGGACGCACAATGAGCAGGTCAACCCCGTCGAGCAGGTCGGCCGCCGCCTCGGCCCACGCGCCGCGCGGGCGCGGGACGAAGAGAACGCGGCGCAGGTCAACTCCGAGGTCGGACATTGCCACCACGCCGGGGTCGTCCACCCCCACCACGGCCGCCCAGTGGCCCTTGGCACTCGCTTCGCTGAGCAGGCTTAAGGCCACGCTGAGCCCACCGAGTCCCGGTTGGGCGTGGACCACGACGGTGGAGCCCCGACGTAGGCCACCACCAGGTGTTAGCGAGGCCCAGGGTTCAGAAAGGGGAACAATACGGGACTTTGCGAGGGTGACGGGACGTAGCGTCGCCACCAGATCGTCCGAGAGACGGGGGCGTGGAGGTGAAAAAGCGAACATATGTTCGTAAGAGTAGCCACTCCCCGTCACAGACGCCAATAGCTCTAAAGTCTCTGTTGAAAGGAGTCCCCGTGTGCGGCCGCATCGCCCTCTTTAGTCCCCCGATCCGTTTCGCGCGGCTCCTCGACGCCACCCTGGCGGCCGGCCTCGAAGAAGAAACCCACCCCAGTTGGAACGTAGGACCCCAGCGCCGGCTCTTCGGCGTCGCCGAGCACGAGGGGACACGCATCCTCGACCGCTACCGCTGGGGACTCCTGCCGAGTTGGGCCAAGGACCCCGCGATTTCCAATCGACTCTTCAATGCCCGCGGCGAGACCGTCGCGGAGAAACCGTCATTTCGCGCGGCCTTCAAGAAGCGCCCCTGCATCATCCCCGTCGACGGCTTCTACGAATGGGATCACCGACCGGGTCGCGAGAAGCAGCCACACTTCTTCACTCGCCGCGACGCCGAGCCGCTACTGCTGGCGGGGTTGTACGAGTTCTGGCACGATCCCGCGACGCCCGAGGACACCCCGTGGATCCAAACCTGCACCGTGATCACTACGACGCCCAGTGAGGACATGGACGAGATTCACGACCGCATGCCCGTCGTCATCGAGACCGCCGACGTCGGCGACTGGCTCGACGTCGGCGATTCTGGTCCCGAAGAACGTTCGCACTTGCTGCCCCCCGCTCCCCCGGGAACTCTGCAGCACTACGGCGTGGATCCGGCCGTGGGGTCGGTGCGCAACGACGGTCCCGAATTGATTGAGCCGGTCGAACCCCAGCCCCTCTTCTAACGCGCGCCCAGCGGGATCGGGTTGTTGTTGGTGGCAAAGTCCAAGTACTGCGAGGGCAGCGGCACCACGGTAAAGCTCACCTGGTAGCCACCCTTGGCGACCGTGCCCGTGTAGTTGTAGTTCGGCAGTTCCATCCAACCGTTGCCCTTCATGTCGTATGACGAATAGCCAATTGTCACCGTGGTGAGGTTGACTACCGTCGGCGCTGGCAGTGTCGTCGTCGTGGTCGGACCGGTGGAGCCTGACGCCCCCGACGGAGCCGTGGCACCCGGACTGGCATTGCTGTTCGCTGGCAAGGTGGTGGGAGCCGGCGCGCCCAGTGGCGTCACCGTCGTGGTTGTTCCCGTGGCACCGGTCGCACCGGTGGAGCCGCTCGCACCCGAACTCACCCCACTCGTCGTTGTCGTGGCGACGGAGTTGTAAGCGATGGGCCCGGTGGCGTAGGTGCCGCGCAGCAATTTCTCCTGAACGGTGATCTGGTCGACGCCGGCCGCCTCGGAGATCAACGGGTACGTGGCGCCCACGCTCAAGTTGAAGGCGTTGCCGGTCGCGCTCTGCAGCGTATCGTCGCTGTTGAACGTAAACGTATCGGACATGTCAGAGGGGGATCCGTTGATGAGGAGGGGCACGTTGATGATCGTGAGGCCGCTTCCCGTGGTCTGCGTCGCGCTACCGGCCGTGTAATCGCCGAGCGTCTGCACAAAACCCAGCGCCTGCGCCGCCAGAGAACCGGTTGCCGCGACCGGACCGGTCGCGCCCGAGACTCCGGTTGCGCCAGAGGCGCCCGTCGCGCCCCCGGTGCTCGTGACTCCGGTGGCACCGGTGGCTCCCGTCGCACCGGTCGCTGGGGAAGTGCTCGACGTCGTGGGCGGCACCGCAGTGCCGACGGCACCCGTGACGCCCGACGCTCCGGTGGGTCCGTTTGGCGTGGCGTAGACGTTCCAGTAATCAGTTCGGTTGCTCGCGTTAATCGACGCGGTGTAACTCTTGCCGTTGACGACGTAATTGATGCTCGGATTGCTGAGGGGACCCGACGGGGCCTTGTCGAGGGTCGCACCCAGTGCCTTGACGACGCCGGTCAGCGTCGCGGCCAGGTCGGTGGGCGCGCTCAGGGTGTAGACCGGCGCCGATCCCGGTGCCGTCGAGAGGGAACTGGCACCGTTGAAGGTGTAGTTCAACATGATCGGCATCATGAAGCCCCCCAGAGCTCCGGGGCCGGCCTTCGTCGCCTGCGCGGTGGGACTCACGCCCGTGTGGGCCGCGCTCGCCTGGAACCCGAGCACCGGTAGAACCGCTCCCGCGCTGTTGAGGGCACTTACGCCGAGCACGGTGAGGGCACTAGCGGCGGCGACCGAACCCGCCATGCGCAGACGGAACGTCTTCCACGCGGCATCGGCGTGACGTGAGTGGCGCATCACACGTGTCACCATCTGGTCGTAATTGGCGGGTACGTAACCCTGGGCCACGGGATTGCTGTCGGCCAATCGCTCGTCGATAGATTTCATAGCGTTCTCCTTCGCTCTACTTGGTCCATGTCGCGAGCGAAGAAATCTTTCAGCTCACCGACACATTGGCGAAGTTCTTACGGAATCGGTCCTGTGCGCGCGAGAGTCGCACCGCGGCAGCATTGCTGGTGACGCCTAAGATAAGTCCGATTTCGTCGGCGCTACGACCATCCCACGCGTGCAACAAGATAATGTCGCGGTCGTCGTCACTCAATGCTTCGAGTGCCGCGCGTACGCCTTCGTCGGCGATCACATTGTCTTCCGCCGACGAGCCGTGTGGCGGAGGTGACAAGTGTGCGGCGACGACTTCGCCGCGACGGAACTTGCGGTGCGCGTTGCGCAACACGTTGCGCGCGACCCCAATCAGCCAGGGCACTTCGGCACCGGTGGGGATGTCGTCGAGGCGTCGCCACGCGATGATGAGGACTTCTTCGACGAGGTCGTCAACGTCGGAATAACTCAAGGGGTAAATGCGCCGCCTGATGTACGCGCCAATCGCGGGCGTCGCCTCGTCAGCGACCGCGCGGAACCGCCGCTCTCTTTGCGCCCTCATACCAACGTCCTGTCTCGGCCTCACACTTTCTTACCGCGAATTCTCTGGCCAGAGCGCACTTCGTGACGTGAACGCAAAATGTCGTTGGGAAAGCCGAAAACCCCGAGTGACCAGTGAGCCGAAACTCACCCGCCCCTCGGGGTTTCCGAGGCACACCATTCGTCGCCCCGTGTCGGACGGGCCACCGAATGACGGCAGGCACTCCACACCCTTCACCGTGTCGCCAAGCGGACCGAACTCCGCTTGCCGCTGAAGTGATCCGTTCCTCTTGCGAGGCCCCTCTCACTTCCGCCTCCCTCTCCTTTCGGATTGGTCTGCGTCGGCAGGTACTGCGTGGACTACGAGAAATACAATGCCACCAGCAAAAGCCCCCGTGAAGCCCCGATGACGAAATCGAGAGGTTTTGCCCAGATTTTGTCCACTTTTGCACCACAATCCTCACGTTCAGCACACTTTTGCACGAGTAATTCTCAGGTTTTGCACATCATGCAACCATGTAATTACGACGTGGGTATGAAAAACGTGGGCCTTAGGAAGCGGCGAGAACCGCGCTGGACGCCGTGGCGAGCGACTCGCGGGCCTCGGAGTAGGTGAGCCAGTGGCCCGCCTCGAAGTCGTAGAGCTTGCAAAGCTTGGTGTTGTGTCGAAAATCACGAAAGCGCAGCGGCGCGTCGTGCACGACGTCGGGATAGACCTTCTCAATTGCCAGTGCGGCCATCTCGAGGTTGTACATCGGGATGCGCATGTCAACGTGATGCGGCGAGTGAATCATGATCCAATGAAAGAAGAAGTTGACACCCTTGGGAACGCGCAGCACCGTGGTGCCTTCCATCTGTCCCTTGAACCTGTTCCACTCGTTGCGCTTCCACCAGCGGATGTCCGGCGCCACGTGATGCACGTGCACCACTGATCCGATCATCGCGCTGAAACCCAGGAAGGGAATCACCTCAGCGCGCAGGATCAACCACGCGACGCCGCCGAATGAATGGCTGCGGACGAAGGCCATAAACCCCAACGCGACCGCCATGAGAAATGCGAAGCCGAGAGTCGTGATGCGATCACGACGAATGGCCTTGGCCCATCGCGCCGGCGGCGTGAAGGCGATCATCTTGTGCCACCACACCTCCTTCAGGTAATACAGACCCGCGCCCCACCACGACCACTCGATGCGGTGCAACATCTTGCCCGTGCGGGACTTCTCGGCGTATTCCTGCGCGGTGACCGGGTGCCACACGAAGTCGTATCCCTGACGCACCGTGAAGGCGTGGTGAATACGATTGTGCCCGAGTACCCAGGCTTCAAAAACGTGCCACGACGGCAGCATCGCAATGCGACCGACAATTGAATTCTTGCGCTTGGTGTTGAAGAGCGCGCCGTGCGCGCTGTCGTGGGCCACCACAAACAACGCCGTGACCGCCAGGATGGCCAGCACGTCGAGAGCGGCGTCGGCAAACGGATTGGCGACGAAGATCAATGCCGCGATAGTGCCGAGGTAGATGACGGCGTCTCGCGCAAAGTAACTCATGCCCTTCCACGTGGGGTTCTCGTACGCCGCGGACGGAATGATATCGATGACCGGCTTCAGGGAGCCGGCACGTTCGTCGCGTTCTTCTCGTTCGAGGGTCTCATCGCTCACGTGAGGACTGACTGGGGGGCACCGCACTCAAGCACGGCATGGCAACGAACGTCACGAAGAATCATCGACACTAATTTTACTGAGGCCCACGAGATTGCCCGAATGACAAAAGTCCCAACGCTGAGTCAGACCTGATGATCGCCGCCCGCGCGACGTTCGTCCCTCTCCACGACGGTTCCCTTGTCGAGTCGCCACTGACGCGCTCCGACGAGCCGCTCGGCGTCCTGGTGCGAGATGATCACCATGACGCCCTCGCGATAGTGCTCGCGCAGTCTCGCGAGCAGTTCGCGCGCCGCTTCATCGTCGAGCCCCTCCGTGGGCTCATCGAAGATTGCGACCGGCCGACCCGTCAATAATTCGCGGGCGACCCCTAGTCGGCGCTGCTCTCCCCCGGAGAGTCCGGTGCGGATGCCGCCCAGGCGCGTACGAAGCCCCTCGGCGAGCCCCTCCAGGAAATCACCGAGACCAGCTTCCTCGCACGCGTACAACATCTGCTCGTCAGTGGCGTCGGGTCGGGCGATGCGCAAGTTGTCGGCCAGCGTCGCAGCGAAGACGTGCGGCGCATCGTCAACGAGTCCCACCACCGTTCGCACGGTCTCAGAGGTCAGCACCGAGAAATACTCCTCGCCGAGCAGCAGTCGTCCCGCACTCGGGTCGAGGAACTTCGCCACCAGCCGCGCCACGGTCGTCTTGCCACCGCCGCTGGGTCCGTCGAGAACCACCACGTCACCGACGCGCAACTGGCAGTTGACGTGTTGAAGCACCGGGGCATCGCCGTACGAGTGCGACACGTCGCGTAGCGCCACCCCCGGGTGCGTCGCCGCCGCGTCGTGAGTGACGTCGGGTTCGCGCACGGGGCGGAGCTTCCCGCGCAAGGAGTTCAGGCGCCCAATCGCCGCGCGATCGCGCGCCGCGCCAACGACGCCGGTAATGGTCCCGCTCACGAGTTCCAGTGCCGCGATTGTCGTGAGGGCCGGGACCGCCACGAGCGCCGTGGCCAGGTGCCCACGTCGAAGGTCGTCGACACTCACCACCACCACCGCGATGCAGGCGAGTCCGTTGACCAACAACGCCCCCGCCGAAATGACTCCCGAAACTGAACGACGACGCATATTCGCCAGGTCGCTGCGCTCCTCGAGTCGATCCAGCCGCAACTGCATATGACGCGCTGCGCCCACCATGACGAACTCGTCGCCGCTCTGGGCCGCTTGGTCGAACAGTCCCGTCATCTGGGCGTGCACGTCGTCGATCGCCTCGCCGCTACTGCGCCCGAGGCGAAGTGCCATCGCCGGTAACGCGACCGCGTCAATGACGAGCGCTCCGAGAAGGAGTGCTCCCGTCCAAGGAGAAATCAGTGCGCACACCACCGTGCTGACGAGTCCCGCGGCCACGCTCGTCAACAGGGGACCCACGACGGCAGTGAGGAGGTCTTGTACGCGCTCGACGTCGCTCAGCACGGTGTCAACGACGTCGGCGCTGCGCGGTCCGAGTCCCGCGGGGAGCAAGGGCTCGAGGTCGCGGGCCACTCGCGCGCGCACGTGGCCCATGGCACTCAGGGCTGCGCGGTGGGTCTGGGTGCGTTCAAGGTACCGACCGGCCGCCTTGGCGAGGGCGAAGAGTTGCACGAGACCCATCGCCACGGTGAGTGACAGGACGTTCGGACGCTGCGCGGCACGCACGATGAGCCACGCCGAGGTTGCGGCCAGGCCGAGCGTACACAGTGTCACGAGCAACCCCGCACCCAGGGCGTCGCGAACGGCGCCGCGCTCGCGACGAAGCGCCTCGCGCACGATTCCCGCGTTCTCAGACACGGCTCTGCTTTGACGAACCCACGTGAATGACGTGGTCGGCTTCGAAGGGTCGGTGCGTCGCGACCACGCGGGTCATGGCGAGTGAACGAATGGCGCGTGACACGAGTTCTTCACTCTCGCGGTCGAGGTGCGCCGTGGGCTCGTCCAGCACCAAGAGGAGCGGACGACGAAGCAGGCACCGCGCCAGGGCGAGGCGACGCCGCTGTCCCGCCGACAACGCGCTCGCGCCCTCACCCAGTGGTCGGTCCAAATCGAGGTCGAGCGCCAACGACGTCAGAACCTCTCGCATCCGCTCATCGCGAATCGATTCATCGCCCATGGACAGCACGTCGCGCGCGGTGGCTCCGGGCAAGCGTGGGTCCTGGGGCAGGTACGCAATGTGCGATTGCCAGAGCTCTCGATCAAGCGCACCGAGGTCGACCCCGTCGACGGTGATTTCCCCGGCGACGCCGTCGCGCAGTCCCACCAAGGTGCGCAATAACGTCGTTTTGCCCGAGCCCGACGCACCTCGAATCACCGTCAGTTGTCCGGCCGCCAGTACGCCGCTGACGCTCGTGACGTCCGACCTCCTCTCTCCCCCGACGTGCACGTTGAGCAAGACGAGCGACGGTGGCGACAACGACGGCGTCGCGGTGCCCGAATGGGTGGGGGTTTGCACGAGGTCGAGCAACGTGCTCGCCGCCGCGATGCCGTCAGCGGAGCCGTGGTATTGAGATGCCGAGCGGCGAAGCGGGAGGAAGACCTCGGGAGTGATGAGCAGGACCGCCAGGGCCACGCTGAGTCGTAGCGAACCATCCATCAATCGGATTCCGAGCACCAGGGCCACCAGCGCCGTCGCGAGTGACGCCAGCAGTTCGAGGGCGAAACTCGAAAGGAATGCGACTTTCAGCGTCGTCATCGTGGAGCGTTGCAGTAACCGGCCGGCCTCGTCGAGTTGTTCGATGTCGTGGCGAGAACGATTGTGCGCCCTCAAGACACCCATGCCGCGCACCACGTCACCGAAGTAGCCCGCGAGACGCTGCTGATCGTTCCAGCGCTCCTCCATCTTCTCCTTGGCTTCGAGGCCGAGCAGGATCATGAACACGGGCAACAAACACACACTCACCAACACGATGACGGCACTCAAGGGATCGCGAAGAGCCAAGTAGCCGAGAAGTAGCACCGGCGCCACGGTCGCCAGCACGAGGGCCGGCACGTAGGAAGCGACGTAGGACTCAATGGCGTCCACGCCCTGGGTGGCGAGTTGCACCGTCGCGTCCACGCTCTCGTGGGCACCACGCGCCAACACGCGAGTCAGCAGTCGGCGCCGCAGGTCGCGCCGCACCGGCGCCGCGATGCGCGCCGTTAACGGCTCGCTGAGTCCCACGCCGAGTGCGCGGACCATGGTGGCGGCGAGGAACCACGCCACCTCTGGATCGATTCGCGCATCGTGATGGTAGAAAACCGAGCCCAAGGCGCCGGCCACCGCCGCCGCCTGGACAATGATCGCCACCGTCGTGAGCAGTCCCAAGCACAGTGAAACGCCGAGCGCGCGCCGCACTAGGGGCGACGCGCGCATCAGGCGCTTCAGGAGTGCCGACGGTTTTTCGGCGCCCACACTAAACGTTCGTTGGTGCGGGTTCGGCCGCGGTCCCGGGACGGCTCACGCGCTTCTTGAAGATCCAGTAGGTCCAACTCTGGTACGCCAGCACCAGGGGCGTGAAGATCAGCGCCACCCAGCTCATGACCTCGAGCGTGTAGGGGTGCGAGGCGGTGCCGACAATCGTGAGGCTGTCACTGGGGGAGATCGACGAGACCAGCACGTTGGGATACAGATTGAACATCAGCGTCGTAAAGAACGCCACGATGACGACGCCGGTACCAATGAAGGCCCAACCCTCGAGGCGCTCACGCACCAGCCAACCCACGGCCGCCAGAACTGCGACTCCCACGATGGGCAACAGCGGCGGAACGAGTCCGACCTCGTGACGAACGTGGGCAGTCAAGTACGTCCAACCGAGGAACGCGAATACGATGATGAAGCTCACTGGCGCCAATCGCGTGGCGATCTTCTGGGCGCGTTCGCGCACGTCGCCCTCCGCCTTGAGACCCAAGTACGTCGCCCCGTGCAAGGTGAATAGCGAGAGCGTGCTGAGGCCGCCCACGAGGGCGTAAGGCTTGACGAGGTCGAAGAAGGTACCCGTCCAGGTCGCGTTGGCGCCCAGGGGCACTCCGTGCACGAAGTCGGCGAAGGCCACTCCCCAGAGCAGTGCGGGTAGCGCCGAACCCCAGAAGATTGCCCGGTCCCACCACGCGGCCCACTTCGCGTCACCGCGGTGTCGCATTTCGAAGGCCATGCCGCGAAAGATCAGCGCGGCGAGGAGCAGAAACAGTGCGAGGTAAAAGCCGCTGAAGACGGTCGCGTACCACAAGGGAAACGCCGCGAACGTCGCTCCTCCGGCAGTGATCAGCCATACCTCGTTGCCGTCCCACACGGGTCCAATCGTGTTGATGGTGACGCGACGATCAATGTCGTCCTTTGAGACGAAGGGCATCAGCACGCCCACCCCGAAGTCGAAGCCCTCGAGGAAGAAGTAGCCAAGCCAGAGCACGGTAATGAGTGCGAACCAGAGCTGCTCGAGGCCGCTCGGTGAAGTGGAAAGTAGTCCTAGCATCGTCATCCTCCTAGTAGATGAGTTCGGGAACGGCCTGGTCGTCGCTTTCGCTGAGTACCGGAGTCGGCACCTTGGCGAGACGGATCATCAGCCCAATTTCCACTACGGCTAACAGCGTGTACACCGCCGTGAATCCGATCAGCGACGTCGCCACGTACCCCGGGGCGATGAGCGTCACGGCACGGGAGGTCTTCAAGAGTCCGTAGACCACCCAGGGCTGGCGACCGATCTCGGTGAAGATCCAACCAACGGAGTTGGCGAGGAACGGAGCCACCACCATCCACGACGCGAAGCGCAAGAAGCGCTTCGATTGCTCGAGGCGTCGTCGTTTCATGAGCCACAATCCCGCGGCACCCAGGACGAAGAGCAGAATGCCCAGTCCCACCATGATGCGAAACGTCCAGTAGAGAACCCAGATGACCGGCACGTAACTGCCCGCGCCGTACTTGGCGGTCGCCTCCTTCTGCAGTTGGTGGATGCCGTCGACCTTGCCGTTCCAGGTGTTCGTGGCCAGCACGCTCAAGATGTGCGGCACGCGGACCTGGAAGACGGGGTTGCCCGAGAGGTCGCCGATGGTGAGCAGAGAGAAGCTAGCGCCGTTGGTGCTGTTGTAGAGCGCCTCCGCCGCGGCCATCTTCATGGGCTGTTGCTGCTCCATCTGCTTGGCCTGGGAGTCGCCGAGGAACATCGTCCCCACGGCGGTGATCAACGTCGCGACGACCGCAATCTTGGCGGCTTTACCAAATCCCGCGAAGTCGTGACCCTTGCGAAGGTGCCACGCCGAGATGGCGAGCATGAAGACCGCACCCGTCAAGAAGGCGCTGAAGAGGACGTGACCGTAGGCCAGGAGGAAGGTGGAGTTAGTCACCACGGACCAGAAGTTCGTCATGACGGCCTGGTGAGTGACGGGATCGATGCTGTAGCCCACCGGGTGTTGCATCCACGAGTTGGCAGCGACGATGAACGCCGCCGAGAGGATTGTCCCGAGGCTCACGAGCCAGATCGACGTCAGGTGGACGCGTTCGCTGACGCGTCCGCGACCAAATATCCAGATGCCGAGGAAAGTCGACTCCATAAAGAAAGCGAGCAGTCCCTCAATGGCGAGGGGCGCACCGAAGATGTTGCCCACGAACGTGGAATAACGCGACCAGTCCATTCCGAACTGGAACTCCTGCACGATGCCCGTGACGACGCCAATCGCGAAGTTGACCAGGAATAACTTCCCGAAGAACTTGGTCATCCGGTCGTACGCCGGGTCCTTGGTCTTGTAAAAAGCGGTCTGGAGTATCGCTACCAACAGGCCCAGTCCGATGGTCAAGGGCACGAAGAGGAAGTGGAAGACGGTCGTAATCCCAAACTGCCATCGTGCCAGTGACAGAGTGGAAATTCCGCCAATGAGTGTGTTCATAAGAAAAACCTAAGTTTTGCGTCGCGACAATATTCGAGTTTCATTAAGGGCGTTGGTCCTTTCTGGGCGACCACGCAAGCCCGCCTCAGTGATCACCCTTAGTGATCATGGTGAGGAAGCGAAGATTGAGCGCAATGAATCGCCACGCTTGAAACAAGACGTTCTGGCGTTGTCGCAAAGTGGACGCCGTCGGGAGAGGCGCTTTGGCAATGTCGGCGGTCGTGTTGTCCATGAAATGTTGTCCGTTCTGTTCGTAGCTATTCGGGGATGAGGAACCACAGAGGGCGTGCCTTGGCCTTGTAGATGAAAACGACGTGGAGCATGTACTTGATCCAGTGCCCGGCGAGACCAATTTCTCCGAACGTGTCCTTCGCACTGCGACCCGTCTGGGGATACGTGGCGAAGTCCGGTACGACGGGGTACATCGTCATCGACGCGGCGGTCCCGTTTCGAATGCCGGTACCCGACGACGCGACGCAGGCAGCGCCCATCGTGGCCATTGACGCGCGTCGCGCGGGCGTCTGGGCGCCACGCAAAATGCGGTCACTGATTGTCATAGCGACGGTCTTACCCATCACCCCTGAGGGCATGCCCGTTCGAGGTGGAGCGGGAGCGATGACCGTCCCGTTGGGACTCGTACGGGGTCGCGAGATCTGGTGGGGCGGCGCGAAGGCGATCCCCACGCCAAAGACGTTGGGCAAGACCGCGCTCTCGTAGGTGCGGGGCCAGTCTTGGGCGCTCCATTCCTCGTACGGCTTGGTCTGGTAGTCCGCGTCCACCTTCATAAAGCCATTGGGAGCGAACACGTCTGCGGTGATGTCGGCGCCCGACGCGTCGAATGCCTTCATGTCGACCCCCCGAAAAGGTGGCAGGAGCATGGCGAAGTCGAATGACAAGGTGCTCTTCGAACCATCGAGCTGCTCGTAGTGAATGACGCCGGGTTCGATCTTCTCCACGTGGGCCTGCGTGATGGCGTGGACGTCTCGTTCGCGAAAGAGCGATTCGGTCCAGAGCTTGCTGGTCGTCTCAAAGCCGCGCTGGTTAAAAGTCATTCCTCCCACCCCGAAATCACCGAGTTCGTGTTCGTTGGTCAAATAGGTGACGTCGGCGAACTCGCGAACTCCCGCCACGCGAAGTTCGTGCTCCACGTTGAAGCAGTATTCAAACGCCGCCCCTTCACAGGTACACGTGCCGTGTCCGACGCCCACGACCAGACTCTGGCGTTCCCCCGCCCTGAGCTTCGTGATGACGTCGTGGAAGTGCTGGGACGCTTCGACCGCGTGGGCGGGTGTGCAGACCGAGACGGTGTTGGCATCGGGACCGAGGCCGGGAGTGGCGGCGAAATTGAGTTTCGGTCCAGTGGCGTTAATCAAGTAGTCGTAGGTGAGTCGCGCCTCTTGGCCGACGCGCGCCGAATCGGTGTAGCGAATGCTCACGTAGGCCTTCGCCTCTTCGGGCGAACCCTGGGGGTGAAGCTCCGTGGCCAATGCCTGATGGAACTCGATACCCTGGCGGCGATAGATCGGTGCCAGTGCAAAAGTCACCTGGTCGGTGGTCATCTTTCCCACTCCCACCCAAATATTGGATGGAATCCAGTTCCATTTCGAATTGGGCGACACCACCACCACTTCGTGGGCATTCTTCAACCGACGCTTCAGGTGCAACGCCGCCGTATGCCCCGAAATCCCTGCACCCAAAACGACCACTCTGGCCATCGCGTACCTCCTCCACCCGGCGGCCACTGACGTTGACAGCGGCGATAGGACAATCCGTCATCACAAAAGTACGAATCGAGCGCCCCGCGCCACCACCCTTGCATACCCCTCGGGGTATACCTCTTCTCGGAACCGTGACCTTAGTCACAAGAACCGCACGAGGGCGCCGCGGGCCACTCCCGAGACGTTGATCGGCGGAGGGGCCACAACGTGACCATCGTCCCTATGAGCGTTCGAGTCGTAGCGCACAAACTGTTGGTATGACCGTCACCACGCCCGACTCCCAGTCCGTGGGACTGCACGCGGGCGATCACCGTCGCGAAGTGCTGCAGCGGCGCTTCAATGATCGGCCGCTCCTGGTGTTCTGGGAGATGACCAAGGCCTGCGACCTGGCGTGCTTTCACTGCCGTGCCGATGCCCAGCCTGATCCCAGTCCGGGTGAACTCACCACCGATGAGGGCCGGCACTTGATTGATGAATTGGCCCAATTGGCGAGCCCTCGGCCCATATTGATTCTCACGGGTGGCGACTGCCTCAAACGCCCCGATCTTCTCGAGCTCATCGACTACGCGCGTTCGGCGTCGGTTCCCGTCGCGCTGGCGCCTTCGGTGACTCTCCTGCTCACTCGCGAGCGCATGCGCCAACTTCGCGAGCACGGCATCAAGACCGTCTCGATTTCGCTCGACGGTATGAACGCCGACACCCACGACGCGGTGCGCGGAGTATCCGGCCACTTCGACGCCACCATGGCGACGTTGAGGGAGCTCAAGGATGCCGGCTTCACGGTGCAGATCAATACCACCGTGATGGCGCGCAACGTGCAACAGCTGGCCGATATCGCCCAGCTCTTGCACGCGCACCACATCGACATTTGGGAGGTCTTCTTTCTCATCTCGACCGGTCGCGGCACCGACGTCAATGCCTCTACCCCCCAGCAGAACGAGGACATCTGCAACTTCCTCGTCGATGCCTCACAGTACGGCTTCACCGTTCGATCCGTGGAGGGTCCCTTCTTGCGTCGGGTGAACCAGCAGCGCCTCGAGGGCGTCGACGGTCCGGCCACCGGTGAGTTATATGAACTGCTGCACTCGCGCCTGCGCGAGGTTCTCGGCGAGCCCACTCACGCGGTGTGTGCCCCCAGCGCCGCCACCCGTGACGGCAACGGCATCGTCTTCGTCGGCGCCACCGGCGACGTGTACCCTTCGGGTTTCTTACCCCTGCCCCTCGGCAACCTGCGCCACTCGTCGTTGGTCGACATCTATCGCGATGCACCACTCATGTTGGCGATTCGCGACGCCGCGTTTAGCGGTACGTGTGGCGTGTGCTCGTTTCGCCAGTTATGCGGCGGCTCGAGGTCGCGCGCCTTCGCCTCGTCGGGTGACCCGCTCGGCTCAGACCCCGCGTGCGTGCTCGTCGACGTCGCTCGTCGGGGCGTCGACGTGGCCTCCCTCTAACTCAGAGAGACGGTGAGTTCCGGTTCGGTCGCCGCCCTCACGTCATCGACGCTCACTCCGGGGGCCACTTCGCGAAGCACCAGACCCCTCGCGTCGACGTCGATAACTGCGAGATCGGTGATGATTCGATGCACGCACGTTTGGCCCGTCAGCGGGAGCGAACACTCATTGACGATTTTGTAGCCACCGTCCTTGGTGAGATGCTCCATCATGACGATGACCCGCTTGGCTCCGTGAACGAGGTCCATGGCGCCGCCCATGCCCT